>DASXAK010000031.1:0-59936 GCA_036406715.1 Bryobacteraceae bacterium
TCCAGCCGCACATGCACCTGCGCGGCAAAGATTACGAGCTTCGTCTCGTCTATCCCACCGGTGAATCCGAGACCGTCTTCAAGGGAAAGTTCGATTTCGAATGGCAGCTCGGCTATGATCTCGCCAAACCGATACTCGTCCCGAAAGGCACGCGAATCATCGGCATCGCTCACTTCGACAACTCGCCGAACAACAAGTTCAATCCCGATCCGACCAAAGAAGTCCACTGGGGCCCGCAGAACTGGGACGAGATGCAAGGCGTCTTCCTCGGCCTGCTCACCGGAATGCAGGCCGACCCGCACGGGCTTTTGAAGCCCTCCGGCCCGAGCCTGCTGCCGCGCGGCAAATCCGGCCCGACCCTCGCTGCCCTGCGGTAACCCGGCAGACCCGTCACTCCAGCCGCGGCCGTGAGGCCGCGGCTTCTTCAGTGACAGGTCTTCAAAATTTTTCTATCCCCTTCAACGTCGGTAAGTTGCGCCAGTGCGCGCCCCGTTGAAACCGCTCTCGCGAGCGCCCCGGCGCGACAATGGAATCGTGAGAGAGAAACTCGCTGGCGTTCAGGATGATCCCGATGGGCTGGCCTCTAACAGGACCGATCCGGTTCGCTTCGTACCAAGCGGAAATCGTGTGCTAACTTCTTTTATTCCAACGGACCTTCCGCGAATTCCGCGTCGTACCACGCGAAAACGCGCGCCCGGGACCGCTACGCTGGCTACTTCCAGCTCTCCATCGCTTTGTACGGCAGCGACTCCGGCAGAAAATCGAGCAGCTCCAGCCGGATACCATCCGGATCTGTTGCGTTCGTGATGCTGGTCTTGGTCGAGCCCGTGCGCGGATCCGCCACCGTCACGCCGCGCTGCCGCAGCGCCGCCACCGTCTTGCTCAGGTCTTGGGGCCAGATGCCGACGTGACTCAACCCCGGCTTGCGATCCCCCGAGGCCGGCGCCAGTTCCAGGAACGTATCCTTGGAGATCTGCAGATACGACAGCGTCGGGTTGCCATCTTTGTCCTTGATCGTGAAAGCTTCCTTCAGCCCCATGGTCTGCGTGTAGAACCGCAGAGATTCGTTGTAATCCTTGGCGAATACCCCGACGTGGTTCAGCCGCAGCCCCAGGTTCTGGCTGGTAGGCTGGGCTGCCCCCGGCTGCATCATGACGATGCCGGCAATCATTCCGGCCGCGAACAAACCGATACCCCCGATCACTCTGCGCATGTGAAATCTCCTTTACCGGCGACAAGATCGCCGGCGCTACTTCACGAAGTTGGCCACCTGGCGCGCCGGGCCGGTCAGCGAAAGAATGTGCATTCCGGTGTTGGCTCGGTCGACGGCATAAATGTATCCCCGGTCGTCCACTTCCACGTTGTTGGTCTGGATGGCGATTTTGCAGTGCTGCTCGGCGCCTTGCCCGACGCACCGTTTATCGGTCTTATCCGTGATTGCCGGAACATAATACGCGATTTCCTTCGGCTGCATCGGATTCCGCACGTCGATCGCGCGCACGCCCGCATTGAAAAACGCCAGAAACAGGATGCGGTTGTAATAGATCGGCGTCATATTCTCGTTCGAGGAATGCGCGCCGAAGCGGCCGCCGGCGGTGCAAAAATTGCCGCTCGCTTCCGGCACCGTCCACGTAGATACGCCCACCGACTTCGTTTCCTGAGTGATATCGACGAAGCGCACCATCTGCCGGAACTCCCGGCACTCATTGGCCACCGTTTCGCCCACCAGCGCTACGAAGTCTTTCTGTTCGCCTTTGCTCTGCTTGGTGAATTCGGTCATCGGAACCCGCATCATGGGGAAGGCGGTGTGCGCGCCGACGTCATCCGGGTAATCGACGCGCGCCACGATCGGATATTTCAGGTTGTCGTCCGTAGGCTCAGGCGGCCCTTTCAATAGCTTTTCGCGATCCACAATTTCGAGAACCCCGTCGCGCGAGTTGCCGTACGCAAAATAGACGCGGTTTCCCTTCGGCCCCGTCGACATCGGCCCGTGCATATCTTCCGGCGTCTGCCCGCGCGCCCCGGGCTGCTGCCCCGGCAACCCGAAATTGCGGATGAACACCGGATGCGCCGGATCGCTCAGATCGTAGATCTGCGCCATGCGCTTGGCCCGCCAGTTGGGCGCCCCCGAGACCAGGTACGCGATGCCCGTGTCGCACTCCCACCAGCTTTTGTGCGTATCGCGCAGCCCGTCCACCACCACGGTAATGCGCGAGGGCTTGGCCGGGTCGGTCACGTCCCACATTTCGTGCGCCGAACTGCCGAAGCTTCGCAGCAGGTAGAACTTGTTCTTGTCCGCGTGCGGCAGATCGGCGCCGGCGCATGCCCGCACCATCTGCGCGCCACCCGCCTCGCCACCGGCTCCGCCCTCTCCAGGAATGTGCGCGATATATTTCGGATGCTTGGGATCGGTGACATCCACCACCGATGTCCCGTTCGGTTCATCTTTCCCAGTGAGCGCATTCGGCTGCACGCCGGCGTGATGCCCGATGTAGGCGATCCACCGTTCGCCCTGCTTCTGGATCACCGGCTGGTAGGCGCTGCGCGCTTGCAGGTCGTTATACCCGACCAGCTCCATGTTGCTCTTTTCTGCCTTTTTCTCGGACGCCGCCCACAGCGCCACGGCCGCACCGAATATCATGAACCGTCGCCAACCCATATACCCTCCGTACCGCAGGTCTCCGACCTGCCCTTACTCCGGTAGCGCGAACACATGCACCGCATTCCCATTCGACGGATGATGCACATCCGGCACCACCACCGCCGGGACCTGCCGCGGGCTGCCGCCGCCCAACCCCGTCGCCACTGCGATGTACTGCCGTCCTCCAACACTGAACGCCACCGGAAACCCTTGCACCGAAGTGGCGAGGCGCGTCTGCCACAGCACCGCGCCCGTTTTGACGTCCACCGCCTTGAACACGCGATCCAGATCGCCGACAAACGCCACGCCGCCCGCAGTCGACAGCACCGCCGTCAAGAACGGCGCCCGCTGCTCGAGCTTCCACATCTCTTTCATCGTGGCGACATCGTACGCCGCGAGCTTTCCCACCTTGCCGCCGGTCCCCGGCATTTCGTAGAAGCGCCGGTTCGCCGAGGTCCCGCCCGAGCCTTCTTTGAAATCCGTCTTGCGTCCCAACATCTGCATGCAGGTCTGGCTCAGCGGAATAATAAGCTGCCCGGTTCCCGGATGAAAGCTCATCGCCTGCCAGTTGTGTCCGCCCTCGGTCGACGGGCACGAATCCACCCACTCCTCCGGCCGCTGCTCCACCACGTCGTTGCGGTAGTGCACCAGTCCCGTCTTTTTGTCGATGTTGTCGAAGACGTTCTGAAACACGGTCTCCTTATAATCGACAAACTTCCCGGTCTTGCGGTCGAGCTTCCACAGGATGCCGTCCTTGCCGATCGTGAATACGTAATTCTGTCCGCCCGAATCCACCAGCACTCGCTCGTACACGGTGTCCAGATCGAGCGACTCACCCGGCACATGCTGGAAATACCACGCGAGCGACCCATCCTGCGGGCGCAGCGCCAGCGTCGAACTGGTGTACAGCGCCGCTTCGCCGGTCCCGCGGATCGTGCGCATCCAGGGCTTCGCCTGCGCCACGCCCCAGTAAACAAGATCGAGCGCCGGGTCGTAGCTTCCCGTGATCCACGTATCGCCGCCCGCGCGCAGCAGGTTTGGCAGCTTGCCCCACGTCTCGCCGCCAGGCGCTCCCTCGCGCGCTACCGTCTCGAATTTCCAGAGCTGCTTTCCGGTTGCCGCGTCATACGCGCTGATGAAGCACCCGGTCTCTTTGTAGCGATCGCAGCCGCCCATGCCTTGGATCACTTTGCCTCCCACGATCAGAGGCCCGCTCGTGTTGCCGTATCCCTTGGCGGGATCGGCCACGCGCGTCTCCCAGGCAATCTTGCCATTGCGCGCATCGAGCGCCACCAGACGCACATCGGTGGTGGCGAGGTAGACCTTGTCCTGATACACGGCGAGACTGCGGATCGCTCCGAGGCCGTTCGAAAGGTCGGGCCCGATCCGGTTCTCCCAAATCAGCTCGCCCGTCTTGGCATCGAGCGCCTGCACGATGTTTCCCGGGTTGGCCAGAAACATCGTTCCGTTGTGGACGATCGGCGTCGGCTCGTTAGCGCCCGCGCTGTCATTCATCGCCCACTCCCAAACCAACTGCAGATTCTTCACATTCGAAGTGGTGATCTGGTTGAGCGGGGTATAACTCCAGGCCTGGTAATTGCGCCGGATCATCAGCCAATCTGCCGGATCGGGGTTCTTCAGCATCGCGTCAGTCACCGGAACGTAGTTCTTCACCGTGCCCGCGATCGTCAGCCCCTTTGGGCCGGAACTCGCCGGCGCCGCCGCGCCGCCGCCCTGAATCGCAATCGCCGGCCGTCCGGTAGTCACCGACCGGATCGGAAACGCGGCTGCTGCGGTGAGCGCCTGGTTCCCCGGTGTGGCTCCATTTGCCGCCAGAATGAAGGCCGCCAGATTGACCGACGTCGTCTCGTCCAATCCACCCGCGCCACCCGGCGGCATTGTGGTCTGGATGGTGTTGACCAGCTCGCGCGCAACCCGCGATCCCCACACCCCAACGAAGTTCGACCCTGCGAGCGCCGGCCCTTCATTGCCGCCCAGGTCCGCCCCGTGGCAGCCCGCGCAGCGCGACTGGTAGATGCCGCGTCCGGCCTCCGCCTGCTGCATGGTCTGGCCTGACAGCGCCGCGCGTGCTAGGAGCGCCAGTGCGAACGCCGCCCCACTCTTCATCCGTCACCTCCGCCGAGCCAATCCATGATATACGATCTATACTCGACCCTCATGCGAATCCAAACCTGCTTGGCATCCTTCGCTCTCGCTGTCTTGGCATCGGCGCCGGATCTCGCGGCCCAGAACCTGGTGATCACCAACGCGCGAATCATCGACGGTGCGGGCCACGTGATGCAGCGCGGTTCGGTCGTCGTGCGCGACGGGCGCGTCGCCTCCGTCGGTGAAGGCTCGGCCAACGCCGCTGCCGGCGCTTCGATGATCGATGCCCACGGCATGACGGTCATGCCGGGGTTCATCGACGACCATCGCCATGTCATCGCCGATCAGTTTCCGCCGCCCAATCCCGCCGAGTGGATGAAACAGCAGGCCGCGCCTCGCATGCAGGAATTTCTCGACGCCGGTTTCACCACCGTGCAGTCCTGCGGCGACCCCGTTCCGGAAATTGTGCAACTCCAGCGCCGCATCAATTCGGGCGAGCTAAGAGGTCCGCGCCTGTATACCGCCGCGTTCGTACAATTGTCCGCGCCGCCGCCCGGTGTAACGCCGGGGCCGCTCAAGGTCGATCCCGCGCGCATCGATACGTCGCGCAACCGTCCGACCAAACCCGCGCCCGCCATTCCCGATGAGCAAGCCCGCGCCGCCGTCCGCCAGCTCAAACAGGCCGGCATCGACGATGTCAAAGCGGTACTGGTCGTCACTCCCGGAGGCCCCGAGAAGCACACGCTCTCCGTTGTGGTCGACGAAGCCCGAAAGCAAGGGATGCCGGTCATCACGCACGCGGTCTCCGTCGGGGATCTGTTCGCTGCCATTGAAGCCGGCACCACGATCCTGGCCCACACGCCGCACATGGGCCGGCTCGATCAGACCAGTGCGCGAAAAGTCGCCGCTTCGAGAATTCCCATGATGTCTACGCTCGGCGTGTTCATCCCCACGTTCGCCGAGGAAAACGAGCGGATTCGAAAACGGACCGGACTTGACGCGAAAGCGCGTTTCCGCGACCTCGATCCCTTCCCATGGGAGACAATCGAAAGCGGCGGCCAGGGACCGGTGAACGCACGCCTGCTCTGGGAAGCCGGCGTCACCTATGGCTACGGAACCGACACCACGTTCCTCCCCAAGGACTCGCTCGCCCATGAACTGCGAGCCCTGCGGCTTGTCTTCTCCAATTCGGAAGTGGTGCGCATCCTCACAGGCAATGCCGCCGCGGTAATCGGGCATCAGAAGGACCTCGGCACTCTCGAGCCGGGCAAGCAGGCCGACCTCGTGATGGTCGACGGCGATCCGCTCACGGATATCAACGATCTGCTCAAGGTCCGGATAGTCGTCCGCAGCGGGAAGATCGTCGCCGATCATCGCAAGTGACTGGGCAGGCCGGAGACCTGCCCCGCGCGTGTTACCGTGGACTCGATGGCCGGCGTCAATCCGTTTGACGACCCACTGCGGTTTGAGCGGCGTGTGCCGGAATGCACCATCGTCATTTTCGGCGCCAATGGCGACCTGGCGAAGCGTAAGCTCATTCCCGCTCTCTATCGGCTCGCGTACGATCGCCGTCTCCCGCCCGGATTTGCCATCGTAGGCAATTCACGCACGCCGCTCACCGATGATCAGTTCCGAGAGAAGATGCGCGAGGCGGCCCAGCAGTTCTCGGAAGACACCGAGTTTTCTTCCGAGGTTTGGGATGCATTCGCACGCGGCTTGTTCTATCTCGCCGGCGACATCGGGGATGCTCAACTTTACGAGCGGCTGCGCTCCAAACTCGACGAACTCGACGGCGCTCGCCATACCGGCGGCAACGTGCTCTTCTATCTTTCCACGCAGCCCAGCCAGTATGCGGCCGTCGCTGCCGGCATGGGCGCTGCCGGTTTAGGGCAGGGAAGCGGCTGGCGGCGGCTGGTGGTCGAAAAGCCGTTCGGTCACGATGTCGCCAGCGCGCGTGAGCTCACCGATCGCCTGCATACCGCGTTCAGCGAACCCGACGTGTACCGCATCGATCACTACCTCGGCAAGGAGACCGTTCAGAATATCCTCGCGTTCCGCTTCGGAAACGGAATCTTTGAGCCGCTCTGGAACCGGCGGTACGTGAATCACGTGCAGATTACGGCGGCGGAATCCATCGGGGTCGAAGGGCGAGGCGCCTATTACCAGGAAGCCGGCGCGCTGGCCGACATGATCCAAAACCATTTGCTGCAGGTGACCGCCACCATCGCCATGGAGCCGAGCTCCAGCTTTCGTGCCGATTCGGTGCGCGACGAGCGCTCCAAGCTGTTGCGTTCGATCCGTCCGATGACTCCGGACGAAATTCGTGTCAATTCGGCGCCCGGCCAGTACGGCCCGGGACGCATCGGTGGAACCGATGTTCCCGGGTTTCGCCAGGAGCCGGGAGTGGACCCGAACGCCCGCACCGACACCTACGCGGCCGTGACCTTCTTCATCGAGAACTGGCGTTGGGTCGGCGTGCCGTTCTATCTGCGCACTGGCAAGCGCCTGCCTAAACGCGTCACCGAAATCGCGATCCAGTTCAACGCCGCCCCGCTCGCTATTTTTGACGGCGAAGCCAGCAGCTCCGCTCCCAATCTCTTAATCGTCCGTATTCAGCCGGATGAAGGCATTTCTCTCAAGTTTCTCTCGAAGCGGCCCGGCGCGGGTATGAAGCTGCGGCCGGTGTCGATGGATTTCAACTATGGATCGAGCTTCGGCGAGCGGTCACCGTCGGCTTACGAAACCCTGCTGCTCGATGCGCTGATCGGCGACCCCACGCTCTACACGCGCCAGGACATGGTGGAAGCCAGTTGGGCCGTCGTGGAGCCGATCGAGAAGGTCTGGCGCGAAACGCGTTCCGACCTTCCCAACTATGCGGCGGGCACCTGGGGCCCGGCGGCCGCCGACGAGATGCTGGCGCGCCGAGGGCACGCGTGGAGGAAGCCGTAATGGCAGCGGTTCTCACCCCTGATCGCATTCTCAAGGAAATGGCTGATGTCTGGAGGACCTTAGGCAGCCAGGCAGAGTCCGAGACGGGCATGGGTGTGCTTCGCGCCTGTTCCATGACCCTGGTGGTGATTGCCGCGCCGCGCGATGACTCTCAGGCGCTCGGCGAAACCATTGCGGCACTCATGCCGGAGCATCCCGCTCGCGCCATCGTCATTCATCCGGATGCCGCCGCGGGGCGCGATCTGACGGGCCGTGCATTTGCGCAGTGCTGGATGCCCTTCGGACAGCGGCGGCAGATTTGTTGCGAGCAGATCGAGATCAATGCCTCCGCATCAGTGCTTGAAGGCGCGTTGTCGGTGGCCGCCGCGATCGCCGTCCCCGATCTGCCGGTGATCGTTTGGTGCCGCGACCTCCGTTTGCTCGAGCGCCCGGAATTCCGCCATGTCGCGGCCCTCGGCACCCGAATCGTCGTTGATACCGCCCAATCTCCTGACCCGGTCGCCGCGATCCGGCTCCTCGAGCGGCGCCTGTCGGAAGGCGTGGCGCTGGGCGATCTCTCGTGGACGCGCCTCACACGATGGCGCGAGATGATTTCGCAACTGTTCGAAAGCCGTAAGCTGCCGAAGTCGATGCAAGTTCGTGTCGGAACAATCTCTCCGGTTTCCGCGCGATATATGGGCGCCTGGCTTGTTGATTCTTTCAGGTCAGCCAATAGTGCGGTCACTCTCGAATTCGAACCGGGGTCCGAGCGCGTGGAGCTTTCTGGCGATAATCTTCATGTGGAGTTGACGCGCTCGGGCGAGCGGCTGCACACCGTGGTTGACGGGATGAAGCATTGCGGCAGCCTGCCTCCGGTGAGCGACTGCACTTTGATGAGCGAGGAACTGAAGATCGTCGGCCATGATCCCATCTTCGAGCGCACGCTCCGTTCGGCGGCAGTGTTATGAGCGCTCAACGGCATAGCCTTCCCGATCCGGCGGCGGCTGCCGAGGCCTGTGCGCGCCGCCTCACGGCCCTTCTCGAGAGCGCGTTGGCCGGCGGAGGCGAAGCCAGCCTCGCGGTCTCGGGGGGCAGCACGCCGCGGCTGTTGTTCGGGCAACTGGCGAAGCTGCGTTTCGATTGGAGCCGGGTCCACCTGTTTTGGGTCGACGAACGATGCGTTCCGCCCTCGGATGCCGCCAGCAACTTCAAACTGGTCAAAGACTATCTCCTGCCCGGCGCGCACATTCCCGAGCGGAACGTGCACCGCATTGTCGGCGAGATTGCGCCCAAGGAGGCGGCTTACCTGTATAGCGAAGAAGTGCGGCGCTTTTTCAAACTCGATCCGGGAGAGATGCCGCACTTTGACGTCGCGCAGTGCGGCATGGGACCCGACGGGCACACCGCGAGCCTGTTTCCCGGTGATCCGCTCGTCGACGACCGCGAGCAGATTGCAGCGCCCGTATTTGCCCGGCAGTTCAACCAGTGGCGCGTCACATTGTTGCCCGGACCGTTGCTGGCCGCTCATCATACGCTTTATCTGGTGAACGGCGCCGATAAAGCCGAGACGGTACGGGCGGTCTTTGAAGGACCATTGGAACCCAAAAAGTATCCGGCCCAGCTCATTGGCCGCCGCGCCGAGTGGTTTCTCGATGAAGCGGCCGCCAGCCTGCTCTAAAAACACATTCGATTTCAAACTCTAAAGTCCGCATTTCCCCAGCCGATGAACCAATCAGGAGACCGCGGCCAGATGCGTGTCTCCGAACATGGCGGGGTTTATGCGATTTCATCGATCAGGGGTGGTGTTGTGGCTCGAATTGCTGCTAGTCGTAACCCCGCTCTGCGTGGGCCAGGCGGGTGCCGGAGAGAGTCCGCCTAAAGACCTTGCCTCGCTCGATCTGGAACAGCTTCTCAATATGAAGGTGACGACGGCCTCGAAGTTCGCCGAGAGTCTGGCGGACGCTCCGGGCGTAATGTCAGTCGTCACTCGGGATGAGATCCGAAGATTTGGGGCGACCACGCTCGAGGAAGTTTTGGACCGGGTTCCCGGTCTGACCGGAACCGGCGCCTACTTCTCCGATCGCAAACTGGTCGCGGCTCGCGGGGATCAGACGCGGATCAACGGCGGGCACATCCTCATTCTCATCAACGGACGCCCAACCCGCGAGACTCTCGAAGGCGGGCTAGTCGGTGAACTGCTGGAGTCGTTTCCGGTCGGCGTTCTCGATCGAATCGAAGTAATCCGCGGGCCGGGTTCGGTGCTCTATGGCTCAAACGCGTTCTCGGCGGTGATCAATCTGATAACCATTAAGGCCGATGGCAACGGCTTTGCGATGACCACGCTTGCGGGAACGGGTGGCGCCCGCGCGGGCTCGGGACAGGGCACGTTGAAATTCGGCGATCTCGGAATCGTCGGCGGTGTCCAGTTTCATCGGGCTTCCGGATGGACCACGCCCTATCAAGCCTTGCCGTTGGTTCCGGGCGCGATGACCTGGGCGAACGCGAAGATCCAGGATCAAGGCGCAGGAGGGTACCTGGGGCTCAACTATAGAGGTCTGAGTTTCATGTCTTCGGTCACCGGCTTGGACTCGACATCCTTCGTTGGTGATGTGATCGGTCAGCCTCGCATGCGCCGCGGCTTCGCGGACCTCGGCTACAGCTTTAAGGCGAGGCGCAATTGGGAAATGAATTTCAACCTAACCTACACACGAAACCTGAGGACCGTTTACGAGTTTCCTTCTGCCTATCGGGATGGCTACGAAGTCCTCGGGGAGTGGACGAACTTCGTCCGTCCGACGGAGCGGGACGAGTTCACGTTTGGGACGCTATTCGACTACACCCAAGGGGTGGAGGTGTCCGTCGGTTCCGGCGACGCGTTTACCGATGCCAGGCGCCCGGGAGGAGCGCTCTATGCCCAATGGGATCACCGGCTGTTGAAGAACTTCAAACTGCTGGGCGGTTTTCAGGCGAACAAGATTGGCAGTATCTCGCTGGACGTAGTTCCCAGGGCCGGCGTCTTATGGAGCCCCTGGTCGCGGTTTACCATCAAGGCTCTGTACGGCGAAGCCTTCCGTGCGCCGGGTCTGAACGAGATCGGAATGAACTACCCCGGCGCCGGCTCTCTTCATGGGAACCCCAACCTGCGGCCCGAAAAAGTGAAGACCTTTGATCTGGCTGCGAGTTATCAGAGCAAACGCTTCCAGGCGGAGATCGGTTACTTTCACAGCGACCAGAATCAGAGCATCACGCTGCTGAACGACGCCTCCGGGGTGAGGTGGGTGAACCTGGGGGCGACAGCTTTTAATGGAGCGGAAGCGGAAGGCAAGTACTATCTCAAGAAAAGCTTCCTGCTGATCGGCTCGGCCTTGTATCAGGCCAATTCCGATCAGAACGGAGTTCCGAATATTACGCCCATTCCGAGTTACCAGTTGAAAGGCGGCATCAGTTACGAAGCCGAGAACGGATTGACCGCCAGCCTGTTCGACAGCTATCAAGGGCCGCTCGATCGCAAATATGACGGGATTCTAAACCCGAGCGCGAGCTCGTATCATCTGCTGAGCTCGCATTTCCGTTACGACTTGTCGCGGCATTTGGGTCTGGCTGACCGCAAGGGTTTGGCCTTGGTCGCGCATGCCGAGAATCTGGCGAACCGCGAGATTTGGCTCCCGGCGTGGGGCGAAGGGATGGGCAGCACCATGCCGGTTTATCGCGGCCGGACGGTGTATTTCGGCATCGAGGTGTGGTTCCGGCACGAATGAAATCAATGCTGCGAACGCTCGAGTACGCGTTGATATTGGGAAGCGTATGGATAGCTCCCCTCCGCGCCGAGGTGGAAGAGTATCAGTTAAAGGCTGCGGTGGTGTACAACTTCGCCAAGTTCGTGGAATGGCCACCGCAATCGTTCGCCAGCGCCAGTGATCCGATCGCGGTTTGCATTATCGGCGAGAATCCGTTTGGAGGCTGGCTCGGGGAAACTTTGGGGGGGCGAGCGGTTGGCGGCAGATCCTTTGTGATTCGGCACGTCTCCGAGCCGCACGAGGTTACTCGCTGCCAAATTCTATTTGTGAGCTCCTCCGAGAAAAAGCGATTTCATGCGATTTTGGCCGAGATTAGAGCCGACGGCGTGCTCACGGTCGGAGACACGCCGGGCTTTGCCGCTCTGGGGGGCGTTGTGAATCTCCGGCTGGACGGAGAAACGGTTCGAATGGAAGTGAACATCGAGTCGGCGAAGCAAAAAAAACTGCAGATTAGCGCCAAGCTCCTCAGTCTGGCGCTGATCGTCAGGTGAGAGCGGTGAACCTGGCTGTCACATACCGGAATCTGCCGATCAAGGCGAAGCTCCAGCTCATCATTATGGTGACTGTCGGGGTGGCTCTGGCGCTGGCTGGCGGAGCGATTCTGATTTCGACGCAATTGGCAGAGCGATTCTCCATACGGAGCGACGTGTCGGTGCTGGCCGAAATTTTTGGTTCCAACAGCACGGCCGCGCTCAGTTTTCGGGATGCCAAAGCGGCTAACGAGCTTCTGTCCGGGCTGAAAGCCAAGCGGCCGATCGTGCAAGCGTTCCTTTATTCCGCCGATGGCTCGGTGTTTGCCGCCTATCGCCGCGAGGATGCACTGGTCTCGGCCGCCCCTTCGTATGCTCGACGGGACGGGAGCTGGTTTGAAGGAGACCGGCTCAAGCTTTTCAGACGGATCACACTCGGCGATCAGGCAATCGGCGCGATCTATGTGGAATCAGATTTGCAAGGAATCGAGAAGCGTCTGCGCCGGTTTACGGTCCTGGTGTCGGTGATCCTGCTGATGTCGTCAGGTCTGGCGTTCCTATTGTCCGCGCGCCTGCAGGGAATTGTTTCGCAGCCGATTGCGCATCTGGCGGACACAGCCCGCGCTGTCTCGCAACAAAAGAACTATAGCGTGCGCGCCACCAAGCAGGCCGACGACGATCTCGGCCAGCTCATCGATACATTTAACGGGATGCTCGCGGAGATCGAACAGCGCGACGAAGAACTGCTGCGGCATCGCGATCGACTCGAATCCGAGGTTTCGGCGCGCACTTACGATCTGGTGAAAGCCAATGTCGAACTGCAGGAAGCCAAGGAGCAGGCGGAAGCGGCCAGCCAAGCCAAGAGCGAGTTTCTGGCGAACATGAGCCACGAGATCCGGACTCCCATGAATGGCGTTCTCGGAATGACCGATCTGGTGCTCGATACAGTGCTCGCTCCGGAACAACGCGAGTATCTGGAAACCGTGAAGAGCTCCGGGGACGCGCTTCTGACGATCATCAACGATATTCTCGATTTTTCCAAGATCGAAGCGGGGCGTCTGGATCTGGATCCGGTTGCGTTCAATCCGCGAGACATGCTCGAGGAAACAGTCCGGTCACTGGCGGTACGCGCGTACGAGAAAGGGCTCGAATTGATTTGCGACGTGAGCCCGGAGGTGCCGAATTGCGTGGTGGGCGATCCGCTACGCCTGCGCCAGATCGTTACCAACCTGGTGGGCAATGCCATCAAATTTACCGAAACCGGGGAGGTGGCGGCGGTGATGAAATTGGAATCCAGGGAGCCGGACCGGCTGCGGCTTCACTGTATCGTGCGCGATACAGGCGTCGGCATTCCCCTCGAAAAACAGAAGACCGTTTTCGATGCGTTCTCGCAGGCCGACGGCTCAACGACGCGCAAATACGGGGGAACCGGCCTGGGGTTGACGATTTCGGCACGCCTGGTGGCGGCGATGTCGGGCGAGATCTGGGTGGAAAGCGAGCCGGGCAAAGGAAGCGCATTCCACTTCACCGCTTCATTCGGAGCAGTCGGTCCTTGCGAGGTAGAGCGTGGGGTAGACGTGCCGCTGGCCGGCGTGCCGGTACTGGTGGTCGACGACAATTCGACGAACCGGCGCATCCTGACCGAGTGGTTGTGGAGATGGCAGATGCGGCCGACAGCCACGGCAAGCGCCGGCGACGCTCTGCGGCTGCTCGAGAGCGCGACTCGGCGCGGGTATCCGTTCGCGCTCGTGCTTACGGATTTTCACATGCCGTATATGAATGGCCTGGACCTCGCGCGCCAGATAGCGGATAGTCCCGAATTAAAGAACACGGGAATGATCATGCTGACCTCGGCAGAGAGCCGGGGCGAGGCGGCGCGGCGCAAGAACCTCGGGGTGTTGTGTTGTCTGCCCAAGCCCGTTCGCATCGAGGAACTGCGTGGCGCCATCATTCGGGCGCTGGCAGACAAAATGGCCAAAACCGCCACGAATTCCGAAGCGGCGGCGACGGGCGGGCATGGCGCCGAGGGGCTGAACGTACATCCGGCCCGGATTCTGCTGGCGGAAGACAATCCCGTCAATCAGCGGGTTGCGTCTTGCGTCCTGGAGAAGGAAGGATACCGGGTCGTCATCGCGGGCAACGGCCGCGAGGCTCTGGATGCGTTGAGCCGAGAGGCGTTTGATTTGGTTCTGATGGACGTCCAGATGCCGGAGATGGACGGGCTGGAGGCGACGGCAATCCTTCGCGAACGGGAGCGAGAAACGGGAACGCATCTCGCGGTCGTTGCGATGACGGCGCATGCGATGACCGAAGATCGGGAACGCTGCCTGGCGGTAGGGATGGACGACTACATCTCCAAGCCGATCCGCGCGAAGCAGTTATTGGAGATGGTCCACCGTCACGCGGTTCGGGGGGCCTGCCGGCTTCCGGCCGCCTGACGGAGTGCCGGCGGCTGAGCGCATTGGCTCTCGGGCCGCCGGCATCGAGCTGTTACTTTACGCTGGCGGCGTGCACGGCGCCGGCCTGTTCCTTCAGAGCTTCGGCCTTATCGGTTGCTTCCCAACTGAAGGTGTCTTCGCTGCGTCCGAAGTGGCCGAATGCGGCGGTCTTGCGATAGATGGGCCGCCGGAGCTTGAGGGTATCGATGATACCCTTGGGCGTCAGCTTAAAGGTCTCGCGAACCAAGGCGGTAAATCGCGTGTCCGGAATCGTGCCCGTGCCGAACGTGTTGACGGTTACCGATACCGGTTCGGCCACGCCGATGGCGTACGCCAATTGAACTTCGCAACGCGACGCCAGCTTGGCGGCCACGAGATTCTTGGCAATGTAGCGCGCCATGTAGCAGGCCGAGCGATCGACTTTCGTTGGGTCTTTGCCCGAGAACGCGCCGCCGCCATGCCGGCCCATGCCGCCGTACGTGTCGACGATGATCTTACGGCCAGTCAGACCGGTATCGCCGTTAGGACCGCCGATCACGAACCGGCCGGTCGGGTTGATGTGGTACTTGGTATTCGAATCCACCATGTTCTGAGGAACGATGGCGTCGATGATGTGCTTCTTGATCTCCTTGCGCAGTTCTTCGGTGCTGACTTCGGGCGCGTGCTGCGTCGAGATCACCACTGCTTCGATGCGCTTCGGCTTGTTGTCGACGTATTCCACCGACACCTGGCTCTTGCCATCGGGACGGAGAAATTTGAGGACGCCTTCGCGTCGCGCGATCGACAGACGCTGCACCAGCTTATGCGCCATCTCGATCGGCAGTGGCATCAGCTCGGCCGTTTCATCGCACGCATAGCCAAACATCAGGCCCTGGTCACCGGCGCCGCCGGTATCCACGCCCATGGAAATGTCGGGCGACTGCGTCTGGATCAGGTTGAATACGCCGCACGTATTGCCGTCATAGCCATAAGTGGCGTCGTTGTAGCCGATCTCGTTGATGGTGGTGCGGGCCAGCTTGGGCACATCGATGACGGCCTTGGTGGTGATTTCACCAGCCACAATGCACGTTCCGGTGGTCACCAGCGTCTCGCAGGCTACGCGGCTCATCGGATCGCCGGCGAGTGCGGCGTCCAGAACAGCGTCTGAAACCTGATCGGCGATTTTGTCCGGATGGCCTTCGGTCACGGACTCGGACGTGAATAAGTATCTTTGCGTGTCTGCCAAGTTCTCCTCCTGCAGGATTCTGAAAAGTTCAGTGTCTCAATTCTAGTACCGGTAGTGGTCTGCCTTATAGGGGCCTTCCACCGGCACGCCGAGATAGTCGGCCTGCTTCTTGGTCAGAGTCGTCAGCTTGACCCCGATCTTTTCCAAGTGCAGACGGGCGACCTCCTCGTCGAGTTTCTTGGGAAGCGTGTAAACGCCCGGCTTGTACGTATCCTTATTCTTCCACAGGTCGATTTGAGCGAGCGTCTGGTTGGCGAAGCTGTTGCTCATCACGAAGCTGGGGTGGCCGGTGGCGCATCCCAAGTTGACGAGGCGGCCTTCGGCAAGAACGAAGATGCTGTTCCCGTTCGGGAACGTGTACATGTCGACCTGCGGCTTGATGTTGGTGCGCTTGGCGCCGGAGGCCGCGAGCTTGTCCATCTGGATCTCGTTGTCGAAGTGGCCGATGTTGCAGACGATGGCCTGGTCCTTCATCTTCGACATGTGCTCGAGCGTGATGATATCGAGGTTGCCGGTGCAGGTGACATAAATATCGCCGCGGCCGAGCGTGTCTTCCACGGTGGTGACTTCGAAGCCTTCCATGGCGGCCTGCAGCGCGTTGATCGGATCGATTTCGGTGACCACCACGCGCGCGCCCATCCCGCGCAGCGAATGCGCCGATCCCTTGCCAACGTCGCCGTATCCGCAAACCACCGCGATTTTGCCGGCCATCATCACATCGGTGGCGCGTTTAATGCCGTCGGCCAGCGATTCGCGGCAGCCGTACAGGTTGTCGAACTTCGATTTCGTCACCGAGTCATTGACGTTGATCGCCGGAACCAGCAGCGTGCCCGCTTCCTGCATTTTGTAGAGCCGGTGCACGCCGGTGGTGGTTTCTTCGGAAACACCGCGCCATTCCTTGGCGAGATCGTGCCAGCGCGCGGGACTTTCCTTGTGGATGGCCTTCAGCAGATCCTTGATGACCTTTTCTTCGTGGGATTCGGACGGCGAATCCACCCACTTGCTGCCGTTCTCGAGTTCGTAGCCTTTGTGGATGAGGAGCGTGGCGTCGCCGCCGTCATCGACGATGAGCTGCGGGCCTTTTCCATTGGGGTGGCTCAACGCCTGATAAGTGCACCACCAGTAATCTTCCAGAGTTTCGCCCTTCCACGCGAAGACGGGAAGCTTGGCGGCGGCGATGGCGGCGGCCGCGTGATCCTGTGTTGAGAAGATGTTGCAGCTCGCCCACCGCACCGAAGCGCCGAGGTCCGCCAGTGTCTCGATCAGGACGGCGGTCTGGATCGTCATGTGAAGCGATCCGGTGATCCGCACGCCCGCGAGCGGTTTCTCCTTGGCGTACTTGCGCCGGATTGCCATCAGGCCGGGCATCTCGTGCTCGGCGATGGAGATTTCTTTGCGGCCCCACTCGGCGAGAGAGAGGTCGGCTACTTTGTAATCGGTGGCGGTTTGATTGAGCGTCGCAGTACCCATATTTTAGCTGTACCTCGTATCAATGAATCTTGATACATTGATGCTAGTACAGTCCGCTGTATGGCGTCAATGCTCAAATCGCTGCGTCTCGCAAGTGACCCTAACCGGCTTCGGCTCATATTGTTACTGGAGCAAGAAGAGCTCTCGGTGGCGGAGCTGCAAGAGATTCTCGGCAAGGGCCAAAGCCAGATCTCGACGCACCTGGCGCAGCTCAAACAGGCAGGTCTGGTGGACGACCGCCGGACGGGAAAAAACGCGTTTTACCGTTTATGTGCGCCGTCGGAGTTAATGGATGTTCTGCGGCGCGCGGCCGCGGAGATTCCGGAGACGGAACAGGACCGTGACGCGCTGCAACTAGCCCTGCGCCGGCGGCAGGACCACATGCGGCAATACTTCGACGAGCTCGCCGGCAAGTTCGGCCGTCAGTACGTGCCGGGGCGTTCGTGGAAGGGGATTGCGGAAGCGCTGCTCAAGCTGATGCCGCCGCTGGTGATTGCCGATCTGGGTGCGGGCGAAGGAACGATCTCGCAGATGATGGCGCAAAAGGCGAAGCGGGTGATCGCCATCGACAACTCCGAGAAGATGGTGGAATTCGGCTCGGAACTGGCGAAGAAACACGGCATCGACAATCTGGAGTACCGTTTGGGCGAGTTGGAAGATGTGCCAATCCGAAGCGGCACGGTGGACCTGGCATTCCTCAGCCAGGCGCTGCACCACGCGCGCCATCCGGAACGAGCGGTGGCGGAGGCGTGGCGGATTCTCAAGCCGGGCGGGCGCATCGCCATTCTCGATTTGAACCGCCATCATTTTGAACAAGCGCGTGAGATGTACGCGGACCTGTGGCTGGGGTTTACGGAGATCGAGATTGAGAAATTCGTAAAGGGCGCGGGATTCCGGAACGTGGAAACCGCCATCGTGCACCGCGAGCAGGAAGCGCCGTATCTGGAAACGGTGTTGGCAACGGGAGAGAAGTAGGGTGACCGGTCGCCCAGAAATTGAAACTGAGCGGCTCCTGTTGCGTGCGCATAGCGTCGACGATTTTCCGCATTCCGCGGCCATGTGGGCGGACCCGGTGGTCACACGGCATATCGGCGGCCGGACATTCTCAACCGAGGAATCCTGGGCGCGAGTGTTGCGGTACATCGGCCACTGGGAGGCGCTCGGCTTCGGATATTGGGTGGTTGAAGAAAAAACGACGGGCCATTTTGTGGGTGAGGCCGGCTTCGGGGAATTCAAGCGGGAGATCGAGCCGCGTATCGACGGCCTGCCGGAAATGGGCTGGGCGTTCGTTTCGCGGGTTCACGGGCAGGGCTATGCGACGGAGGCGGTTCGCGCCGTTGCGGCTTGGGGTGACCGACACCTGAATGCCCCTCGCACGGTGTGTCTGATTCACCCCGAGAACCAGGCATCCCTCCGAGTCGCCGAGAAGTGTGGTTTCGAGGAGTATCGACGTACGGAGTACAAAGGTCAGCCAACCATTTTGCTGGCTCGACAAAAGGTCGCGTAACTTTGCTGGGCCGATGATTGTCACCTCACTTGCCGACCATGTGGGCGACGTCCTTGTTGTTCTCGTTGCAGATGAATTCCAGGATTTCCTCTCCGGGCGCGAGGGAAGCGGTTTTTTTCGTACTCCATGGCTTCCGATAAGCGCCGGGATCATCGACGGCGATTTCGATCTCAAGGTGTCCTAAGTCTGGGCGGCGAATTCGTTCAATTATGTGCAGCGCTTCCGAGTTCGGATGGCCGCTGAAATCGATCCAGCCTTTGTCCTGGAACCCGACGAGATCGAGCACCAGAGTGTCTCCGTCCCATTTGCCGGTGGCGTGTCCAAGCCATGACGGGCCGAAATCTTTGGGATGAGGGCGTCCATCGAGGAACACCTGGCGAAACCCAGGAACATCGTCGTCGAGGATCATCACCAACATCGCGGGAGACTGAACGAGGCGGAAAAAACCCGGTCCCAGCAGCGCGACCGGAAAGGCCGGCAAACAACGGGACAGCGGATGGTCCTTGGCATTGTTCGCGGTACGCTCTTCGGTCAGATCTGCCGCCCACGGAAGCATATCGAGCTTGGGGATTTCGGCAGGCGCACCCAGCCAAACGCCGGAAAGGTCCGGCTTGCCATCCGGAGTGCGTGGCGCGGGGCCCGAAGGCGGCGGCGGACGGTTGATAAATAGAGCGAAAATGGTTTCGGGATCTTCGCCCAGAGTTCGCAGCTGGAGACTATCTTCCAACCGAGCGTCAATTTGGAGCGTTTCTCCTGCACGAATTTGGATATCGGGTTTGGCATAGGGTTTCATTCCGGGGACGTTCACGGAAAGCCCATAAAGTCCAGGCGCCGGCACACCCAAGGTATATTTCCCGCGAGGATCACTGACCGCATTCAATACGCCTGCCGTCGCGGAATTCTTGAGTTGCACGAAGGCGCCGGCAAAAGGCGCTCCTTCGGGATCCATCACAGTGCCTGTGACCGTCTGTCTCGCGGTGTTGGCCTGGGCGGCCATAATGGCAGCCGACACCAGAGCGCAGAGGATTGGTTGAATGCATTTCATCAGAACACCTCACCCGAAATATCCTGCGAGAAGGGTGGAAAGTTACGAACGGCGCTTAACGAACTTGGCGTCCTGGCGAGAGACCCGCCCCTATTGACAATCTATAAGAGTTGGCTTACTCTTATAGCCGTTCTATAAAAGGGAATCCATGGGCAAAGATAAAGCCGAACTTCTGCAGGGCACTCTCGATTTGTTGGTCCTCAAGACGGCGGAGACCATGGGCCCACTCCACGGATGGGCTATCGCCAAACGCATCGAGCAGGTTTCCGAGGATCTGTTGGAAATGAAATACGGCACGCTGTATCCCGCGCTGATGCGGCTGGAGCAGAAGGGCTGGATCTCCTCGGAGTGGGGCACGTCGGAGAACAACCGCCGGGCGCGATTTTATTCCATCACCAAGAAGGGCCTGAAGCAGCTGGCGCTGGAAGCGGAAAACTGGGAACAGATGGCGGCGTTTGTCGCCCGTGTGCTGGCCAGTACGCGGTAAGGAGTGAGCATGCCACGGTTCCGTTTCCTCGCTTCGAAAATCTCCGCTCTGATTCAGCGGCGCGCGTGGGACCAGCGCGTCGATGAGGAAGTCCGGTTTCATCTCGAGATGCAGGCCGAGGAAAACATCCGGCGCGGGATGGATGAGCAGGCCGCTCGCGCAGCCGCCCGACGCCAGCTCGGCAACCCAACCCACGTAAGGGAAGAGGTGCATCGCATGAACACGATCGAATTCCTCGACTCGCTCGGCCGCGACGTGTTCTACGCCGTTCGCGGCATGCGCCACAACCTCACGTTCACGGTGGTCGTCGTGCTGACTCTCGCGATCGGCATCGGCGCGAACACCGCGGTCTTCAGCGTTCTCAATAGCGTTCTGCTCAAGCCGTTGTCATATCCGCGGGCTGAGGAATTGGTTTCGCTCCGTCAAATCGCGCCTGGAGTTCCGGGATTGGCGAGTTCTTCCGATGGGCTGAGTCTCTCTCCATCCATGTATCTCACCTACACCGAGCACAACCGGGCCTTTCAATCGCTGGGCGTGTGGACTACAACGATTTCGACTGTGACGGGGCTGACCGAACCAGAACAAGTCCGGGTAGTCCTCATCAGCGATGGCGTCCTCCAGGCGCTCAACGTTCCGCCCGCGGCCGGCCGCTGGCTCTCGGCTCGGGACCAGCTGGGGCCCACCCGGCCGCCCCCCAGCGTTTTCCTAGCCCCGACGACAATCATGCTCGGCTACGGTTACTGGCAGCGGCGTTTCGGAGGAGACCGATCCGTCATCGGCCGCACCATCATCGCGGATTCCCGCCCCAAGGAAGTGGTCGGCGTGATGCCCAAGGGATTTCGGATCGGCGATGCCGAGCCGGATCTGATCTGGCCGGCGGCTTTCGATCGGACCAGACTCACTCTAGGCGGGTTCATTTATCACGGCGTCGCCCGGCTCAGGCCGGGATTCACGATCGCGCAAGCCAACGCCGATGTGGCGCGAATGGTCCGGATCTGGATGAACTCCTGGTCAGATGGGCCGGGCACGACGTCGAAAGCCTATGAGACCTGGAAAATCGCACCCGCCCTGCGACCTCTCAAACAAGAAGTGGTCGGCAGCGTGACAGATGTTCTGTGGGTGGTAATGGCGACCATCGGGTTGGTGATGCTCATCGCCTGCGCCAACGTGGCGAATCTGCTGCTGGTTCGGGCGGAGGTGCGGCAGAGGGAACTGTCCCTGCGTGCGGCACTCGGCGCGGGGCGCGGACGCATCGTCCGGAGTCTTCTGGTTGAGAGCGTACTGCTGGGCTTGATTGGCGCCGCAGTGGGGGTGGGACTCGCGGACGCGGGCTTGCGCTTGTTGCTGGCAATTGGCCCGGCAAATCTTCCCCGGCTGGACGAAATCTCATTGGATTCGCGAACGTTCGGATTCACCGCGGTTCTCTCGCTGTTGTCCAGTGTTTTGTTCGGACTGATCCCTGCGCTGAAATATACCGGGCCACGGATTTCGGCAGCACTAGGCAGCGTCGGCCGTACCGCGAGCGTGAGCCGGGAGCGCCACCGTGTCCGCGGCGTGCTGGTTGTGGTGCAGGTGGCGATCGCGCTCGTGCTCCTGGTAAGCGCCGGGTTGATGATTCGCACATTCCAATCGATGCGGACGGTCGAGCCGGGATTCACACAACCCGAGCGCCTCCAGATCCTGCGAATCTTTATCGCGGCCACTCCCGTTCCGGGCGCGGAAGGAGTGACGCGCATGCAGAACGACATTCAGGCCAAACTGTCGTCGATCCCGGGTGTAACATCCGCCGCATTCGGGAGCGCAATGCCCATGGAAGGTTTCGCCTCGAACCTGGGCGTCGTGAACTCTGGCGTCGTCCGCGCAGATGACCGGCCCGATCCAGCGTCGGATACGCCGCCGTCGCGGTTATTCAAGTATGTGTCGCCGAATTTCTTTCACACGGCGGGTACCCGGCTGGCCGCCGGCCGCGAGATCACTTGGACAGAGGTCTACGGCCTGAGGCCTGTCGTACTGGTTTCCGAGAATCTTGCCCGTGAACTCTGGGGCACGCCAGCGGCGGCGATCGGCAAACGGCTCCGCCAAGCTCCGGGCACGACTGCGCATGAAGTAATCGGTGTTGTACAAGATGTGCATGAAAACGGTGTTCACCAACCGGCGCCCCCAACGGTGTACTGGCCGTCGATGTCCGCATATGTGGGCGTAGGCGCCACAGTCGCGCGGCCGAATGCCATACGCCAGGTGACCTTCGTCATCCGCAGCGAGCGCGCTGGCACGGAAGGTTTCTTGAACCAGGTCCGGCAAGCTGTCTGGTCGGTAAACCCCAGCCTGGCCGTATTGTCGAGAACGATGCGCGAGGTCTATGATCAGTCTCTCGCGCGGACGTCCTTCACGCTGGTGATCCTCGCGATCGCGGCTTTAATGGCCCTGCTGTTGGGCATCGTCGGCATCTACGGTGTGATCTCGTACGCGGTCTCGCAGCGAAGACGCGAGATCGGCATTCGCGCGGCGCTCGGCGCGCAACAGGGCGAGTTGAAGGCGATGTTTGTGCGTCACGGCCTCGTGCTGGCGGGCATCGGCGTAGCCATCGGCCTCGGCGCCGCAGCGGGACTGACGCGCCTGATGTCGTCGCTGTTGTACGGCATCACGCCGCTCGATCCCGTAACCTACGTCGCGGTGCCGCTGGTGCTGGTGACGGCGACTGCGGTTGCCAGCTATTTGCCCGCGCGGCGCGCGGCCTCGCTGGATCCAGTGGTAGCCCTGAGGGTGGAGTAGCCTCTCCGCTCGAAGCGGGCAACGCCTGACCAGCGGCTCCGCATGCCCAGGTTGCGCGGGTCGGGTTCGGGGAACAGGGAGAAGAGACGCAGAAACAACGGCGCCCTCCGAAAGCGTACCGCTTCTCGAACGATCGAATGGATATCGACGGCCTTCCAGCCAAGGGTTTCGAAGAATGCGACGCCGTCCGGGGGCGCGAACTTCAGCGGGGCTTGAGCGAGGTGGTCACCCATGTCGCGCTGCATCATTTGCTGAATGGCCGGAGAATTGATTTCGAGAATCCACCACCGGATCGACTCGCGCGACGCGAGATCGCGGGCGAGCGACTGTACGGCGTCGTCACCGAGATACAGCAGAAGGCCTTCGGTAATGACGAGGACCTGATTGGACGCGCGAGTGACCCGATCGAGAAAATCAGCCCGCCGCGTGGTGTCGGTCAAATCAACCTTTTCCCGGTGTAACCCGCAAACCGGCTTCTCCGCTGCCAGGAGCCGGTTCTTCTCTTCAATCATTTCCGGAAGGTCGGCCTCAATCCAATTCAGCGAGGCGGGCAACGGAAGCCGGTAAGGGCGGGTGTCCAGCCCCGCTGCCAGATTCACCACACAATCGCAGCCATCTCGTACGGACGCTAGCACCAGATCATCCATGAGCCTGGTGCGGACGACCATCGGCCAACCGCTGCGCATATGACCGGGCGCCAGGGCCGCGATCGCCTCTCCGTGTTCGCCGGCCAGCCGGGCTGCCAGCGGATCAGAGAAGAGGCGGTCGGGTCGGGCAGATTCCCGGGCCCGGTAAACGGCGACCCAGCGTGCGGTGTCGGAAACATTGGAGACGATTCGATCAGACATGGCGCGCCTCGTGTTCGCTTGCTAACCAATACGCACCTCCGATGGGAAGAAGTTCCACTGATATAATCGTCTTTCCGTTTTTCCCAACCCAAAAGGAGTGTTTTCTCTTGCGAAAGAAAGTTACCGTTGTGGGCGCCGGCAATGTCGGAGCCAATTGCGCGCTGCGGATCGCTGAAAAAGAATTAGCGGACGTGGTCCTGGTGGACGTGGTGGAAGGCGTTCCGCAGGGCAAGGGTCTTGACCTCTACCAGTCCGGACCGATTCAGGGATACGACTGCGTGATTACGGGAGCGAATGACTATGAGCCGACTGCCAGCTCGGATCTCGTCATCATTACGGCGGGCTTTCCCCGCAAGCCGGGAATGAGCCGCGATGACCTTTTGCTCGCCAACTACGACGTGGTTCGCACCGCGACCGAGCAGGTGGTGAAGTATTCTCCGAACTCGATCATCATCGTGGTGACCAATCCGCTCGACGCGATGGCGCAAGCGGCGTTCTGGGTTTCGAAGTTCAGCAAGAACCGAGTGGTCGGGATGGCCGGCGTGCTCGACAGCGCGCGGTTCCGCACGTTCATTGCGGCGGAACTGAAGGTCTCGGTCGAGAACGTGACGGGGGTGGTGATGGGCGGCCACGGCGATACGATGGTGCCGTTGGTTCGTCTGAGCAATGTCTCGGGCATTCCGTTGACGGAGCTGATGAGCCAGGCCACCATTGACGCGATTGTCGATCGCACGCGCAACGGCGGCGCCGAAATCGTGAAGTACCTGAAGACCGGGAGCGCTTATTACGCGCCGTCGGCGGCCGCCGTCGAAATGGCGGAATCGATTCTACGCGACAAGAAGAAAGTTCTGCCCTGCGCGGCTTACCTGGAGGGCGAATACGGCATCAACGGGCTGTTTGTCGGGGTTCCGGTGAAGCTGGGGGCACGCGGCATCGAACAGATCTACGAAGTGAAGCTCACGGCGGAAGAGCATGCGCTGCTCAAAAAGAGCGCGGCCTCGGTGCAGGAACTCGTGGATGTCATGAAGAAGAAGCAGTAGCCGTCAGGAAGACGCGACCGGTCCTTCGCCGCGCGACAGATCTGCCAAGATGCGTTCCCGGCCGGACGCGATCGTCTTGAGCGCCGACTCCATACCCAGCCAATACATGAGACCGCCGATGGCCGCCGCCAAGGCGAGGACAACGAGGAAAGCGGTTTCGCTGGCCAACGCGTATCGCGCCAGATAGGCCAGAAAAACCGGCAAGAGCGCGAGGGGATACAGGATGAAGACCAGCGCCTGAAACCGGCTGGAGGCTCCGCCGTGCGAGACCCGCTCGGGTGTAAGCGCGCGTGGATATTGCACGGAGCTGATGTTGCCGAAGGCCATCATGTAGAGCGAGCAGATGCCGACAACGAGAACGACCTCGACGATTCCGCCGAAGCTAACCCCCATTCGAATCGCAACGGTGACGCCGATGAGGATCAAGACTTCCAGGTAGATGAAAACCAGCGCCGCGATATTCTTGCCGAGCAGTGTCTGAACGATGGGCTGCGGCGCGGCGAAGTAAAATTGCACGGCGGAGCGGTCAAACCCGAAGCAATTCCAGTAGGTAACCTGTCCCAGCAGGGTCAGCGCGTAAACCGAGACAATGACCAGGAAATTGTGTTCGAGCGTGGGGTTGCGGACCGCATCCCGGCCCAAGACCAGCGGCAGCCAGACCATCACGCCGAACGAGAAGCCCATGACGAAGACCATGCGAAACCGCGGCGTGCGGGCCAGAGAGCGCAGTTCCTTTTCGATGATTCCGGCGAGAGGATCGGGAAAAAAGAGCGACGGGAAACGAAAGAAACGCTCGCTCCAAGAGCGGGCGCGGCGGGGCTCCGTGCTCAAAGGGGTCGCTTGCGCCGCCATGGAGTCGTAGCGCAGGTTGCGCTCAAACTGGCCGCGGCCAAACCAGCCGGCGGCGAGGGTCCAGCATAGGACGGCGGCGAAGGCGGCCGGCGCCGAACTACCGAGGAGCGCCTGTCCGATGGCCGCCCAAGGCAATGCCTGGAAATGAATCACCGCGCCAAGGTTTTGAAAGCCGCCAATTCTGACATCGGTAACCAAGAGAAGCCGGGGCAGGGTGAACGCAATGACCGCGAGGAACACCAGGACTTCGCGCAAGCGCCGCCGCGAGAGCAGCCGCTCCAGCAGGCTGCGCAGGCCCGAAGCCAGGAGGAGGTTGAACAGAACATACACGAAAACGAGGCTCAGCATCCGCGGTGCGGCGCGTACGCCGCCGATCGCGGGGTTGCGCAACAGGCCAGTCACTCCGCCCGCCAGGATCAACACCATCTCGAAGCCGGTGGTCAGACGCAGCAGCACGTCGACGGCGAACAGCTTTCCGTGCGGAGCGGGATAGATGAGGAGTTTGCGGAGATCGAGCGCCGAACCCATGCTGGCGGACAGAATCGGCACGACCTGCCAGTAGATGCAGACGGCGAGCAGGCCGGCCGGAATCCAGGTGCGCAGCATGGGCAGACCGGCGCGCTGGGCCAGTGCTTCCACAAACGCGGCGAGGAAGAGCCAAGCACCGTACCAGACCAGTCCGGTAACGAGGCTGAACGCGGCGCCGCGATGCGCGACGAGGCGCATGCTCAAAAGCTGGGCCCGCAAGATCGCGGCAATCACAGCCAGTCAAGCCTTTCGAGTTGACGCTCGGCTCCCACGACCCGCACAAATGCATCCTCCAGCGATTCGCCTCCGGAACGGAGTTGTTCGAGCGTGCCGGCCGTGACGATCGCGCCGTGATTGATGATGGCGATGTGATCGCAGAGGCGCTCGACCACCTCCAGGACGTGCGACGTGAGAAACACGGTGGCGCCGCGGCGGACCTGGTCGATGAGAATGTCCTTCATGAGGCGCGCGCCGACCGCGTCCACACCTTCGAACGGTTCATCCATCAAGAACAGGTCCGGATGGTGAATCAAAGCCGCGGCCATGGCGACGCGTTTACGCATACCTTTGGAGTATTCGCCGACAATTTTCCGGTCATTCGGCAGCTCCAGCAGATCGAGGAGGCCGGTGGCTCGGTCGATGGCGGTGCGGCGGTCGAGGCGGTACATGCGGCCGACAAATTCGAGAAACTCGGCACCGGTGAGCCGGTCAAAGAGAAGCGATTCGTCCGGGACCAGACCGATTCTGCTCTTGATCTCGATCTCGTTTTCCGCGAGCGGAAGCCCGAGAATTTCGATGTAGCCGCTATCGGCCGGAATCAAGCCGGTGAGGATGCGGATGGTGGTGGATTTGCCGGCCCCGTTGGGACCCAAAAAGCCGAAGAAAGAACCCCGCGGAACTTCCAGATCGACACCATTGACAGCCGCAACCGATCCGTAGGATTTCTTCAGATCGCGCACCAGAATGGCGGCCGGGGACATGCCTTCAGTGTACGGCAGCGGCTATTCGACGTCGGCCGGGTTCACCGTCTGGGCCACGCCCTTCACTGTCAAACGAAGGTAGCAGATGATATCGGCCAATTGCGCGGAAGTGTAATCGGAGATTGAATGGGGTGACGATTGCCCGGCCGGCGTGCCGTCGTGCAATTCGGCTCGCCGGCGACAAGATCGCCGGCGCCACTGCGCAAGCCAGAGCCGTGCGCCACTAAGGGGCGCGTTCACTCGTTCGTGGGATCGATATCGGTGGGGATGTCCTTCAGGGCATCGAGCGCACGCTGCATGGGCGGACGGACGACCGCCAACGTATCGAGCATGCGTTTGGAGCCGGCGTAATCGCCTTGCGCTTCGAGCGTGAGCAAATCGTGGGCGAGGTCGCGCACCGCTGGTTTGACCTTGCTGTAATCGACGGAGAAGGTGCCATCCGAATTCGCCGCGAACGCACCCTTGTCGGTCAGGTAATTGAATTGCATCGCAATGCCGCGGCCGTGGGCCTCCGTCAAACCGAAGCGGACCGAGCGGAACGCCGAGGCGAGGAAGGTGGCGTAGAGCTGGCGCTCGGCATCGGCGGAATGCGGCAGGCCGTGATCGTAGAGGAATTGCATCATAAAGAGGCCAGTGACATCGGCTTTCGCTTCTTCGAGCGCCGCGTAGATCTCTTTCAGCTCCTGGCGCGGTGTGGTCGCCCGGCCGCCGACTTGAATCTGGTGCGGGCCGATGCCGTGGCTCAACTCGTGGGCGAGGATGTGCTCGAAAAAGGCGTCGAAACTGAGGTGAGCCTGATCGGCTTTGGACAGGACGCGCGCGGCGATCGGCGTGAGGATCGCGCGGAACTTGGCGTCCTGGACGTTCTTGAGCATCACCCGTTTGCTGCCCTTTTCGTGGACGACCCGCTCGTCATTCGGAAGATTGAATGCGGCCGTGCGAACGCCGTGGGCACCATCGCCGGACGCGAAAACCTCGTTGACGACGCGAATAGGCGCTGCCGCGCCGAGCTTCGGATTCCGGTAGCGCGGCTCGATGGGGAGATTGTTTTCGACGTCTTGCAGACGGTTGGCGAAGGTTTTCAGCCGCTCGGTCTCCTGTTCGTCGCGGATGGTGATGTAGGCTTCGAACGCGGCTTTGTAGCCGAAGAGCTCGTCGTTGTAGGTCTCATACGGCCCGATGGTGATATCGAGCGGGGCGTCGAGCTCCATCCAGGCAAGGTCGCTGGCGTAATAGTCGTTCGAGAGGAAGGCGTCGGCTCGCAGCGTCAGGAATTTCTTGAGCGACGGGTTTTCAGTGGCTGCCGCCGCTTCGCGCAACAAGCCGGCGACTTTTGCCAGGTCTGTCGCGTAGGCCTTGCTGTACGGGACGGCCGTGAGATGCTTAGCGGAGTCGCGGCGAATCAATGTGAAAAAACCTTCGGCCTGTTGCCGAGCGGGACCGTCGAGCGTCTTTACCCAGGTTTCGAACTCTTCGCGCTTCATGTCTTCCGGATAGAAGTTGGCGCCGAGCGGCTTGCGGTCGGGTACGCCGGGCATGAAGGCGGTGTGGCCGTCGAGGTCGGACCACGGTCCTTTATTGAGCCAGAAGTAATGAAGGCGCTCCTTGCCGAGCGGCGTTGTGTCCTTCTGGAGCTGCGCGTAGAGGGTGCGGTCGCCGTTCCAGAGCTGGTCCATGAACAGGAAGTTGAGCAGGCGCGCGGCCTCGACGAGCCTGGCGAGAGCTTTTTGATCTCCGGGCGATAACTTCGAGCTGTCATAGCTGAGCTTGACGGGCGCAAAGCGCGCGCTCATTTGTTTGAGGTGAGCGAGATCAGGCATAAGGGCGGCGGCCGCCAGCAGAATGGCAATGGCCTTCATGATCCTTATTGTGGCACTGGGTTACTTCGCCTGTCCGCGAAAGGTAATGCCGAGTTCGCGCAGCTGGCGGTCGGGCACGGGCGCAGGCGCGTCGCACATCAAGTCGGTGCCTCGCGCCGTTTTGGGGAACGGGATCACGTCACGAATCGAGGTTTCTCCGGCCAGGATCATCACCAGCCGGTCGAGGCCGAGCGCGATCCCGCCGTGCGGCGGCGCGCCGTATTCGAGCGCATCGAGCAGGAATCCAAAACGGCGGCGTGCTTCTTCGTCGCTGAATCCAAGGGCGGCGAACACCTTGGCCTGGACGTCGCGGCGATGAATACGAATCGACCCGGAGCCGAGCTCGACACCGTTCAAAACCAGATCATACGATTTGGCGCGGCAGCGCGCCGGGTCTGAGGTCAGCTTGTCCAGATCTTCATCGTGCACGGAGGTGAACGGGTGGTGTGCCGCGTTCCAGCGCTGCTCTTCCTCGTCCCACTCGAACATCGGGAAGTCGACCACCCAGAGGAATTGGAAATTGCGCGAGTCGAGCAGCTTGTGCCGATCTTGGAATTTTTGGGCGCAATAGAGGCGCAACTGGCCGCATGCCTGATAAACGGTTTCCTCGGGGCGATGGCCTTTGGGCTCGCCGGCCCAGGTCGCCAGCACCAACAAATCGTTTTCGCGTGCTTTGCAGCGGTCCTTCACCGCGTCCATCCCCGCCGGATGGTCTCGTTCGAGACGTTTCGCATCGTCGTACACACGCAGTCCACGTTCCTGACCGAATGCCTTCAGCTCATCGCGCTCCTTGCGGCTGGGAGCGCCGGTTCCGGGCAGATGAATGGCTACCAGGGGCATGCCGGCGTTGGCGAGATCGGGAACAAGGTCGTCGACCGGATGCATCGGCGGGATACGCAGGTCCGGTTTGTCGCTGCCATAACTGCGCATCGCTTCGGCATACGAGAGGCGGGGAAACGGATAGGGTACGTGCGCGCCGGCGGTCTCGCAGACGCGATGGACCAGCGGTTCGATGACCTCGTAAATGCGTTCCTGCTGGGGGAAAGACATTTCGAGATCGATTTGGGTGAACTCGGGCTGGCGGTCGGCGCGAAGGTCTTCGTCGCGGAAGCAGCGCACGATCTGGAAGTACTTCTCGAAGCCGCTGACCATCAACAATTGCTTGAAGATTTGCGGCGATTGGGGGAGAGCATAAAAACTTCCGGGCTGCACGCGGCTCGGCACGAGGTAATCGCGGGCGCCTTCCGGCGTCGAGCGCGTCATAAATGGAGTTTCGATTTCCAGGAATCCCTGCGAGTACAGAGATTGGCGGACGGCGAAGGAAACCTTCGACCGCAAAATGATATTGCGCTGCATGTGCGGGCGGCGCAGGTCGACGTACCGGTATTTGAGGCGAACGTCTTCGCTGACGTCGACCTGTTCTTCCATCGGGAACGGCGGGGTGCGGGATTCGTTGAGGATCCAGATCCGCGAAGCGACGACTTCGATCATGCCGGTGACCAAATTGGGGTTGACGGCGGCAGCTCCGCGCGGCGCGACCTTGCCTTCGACGGCGATGACGTATTCCGGCCGGACTACTTCGGCGCGCTGGTGCACACTCGGATCCACGTCTTCGTGAACGACGACCTGGGTGATGCCGTCGCGGTCGCGCAGGTCGACAAAGATCACGCCGCCGTGATCGCGGCGGCGGTGCACCCAGCCCATCAGCACGGCGTGTTTTCCTTCGTCGGGCGCACGCAGTTCGCCGCAAGTGTGAGTGCGGCGAAGGTCGCCCAGAAAATCCAGTGGGACGGAAGTTTCCATAGTGAATGCCGTTAATTACCGCGGGCGGTAGCCAGCGCCGCGGCGATCTCGTCGGGGGTGAGATTGTCCTGCTTGCCAGTGGACATGTTCTTGAGCGCGTAGCGGCCGGCGGCGATCTCGTTATCGCCTACGATCAAGGTGAATCGCGCGCCCAGCTTGTCGGCCAGTTCCATGACTCGCTTGAGCTTGCCTTCGCCGAGTTCCACCGAGTGACCCGCGCGACGAAAATCGCGGGCCATAACCGCGGCCGGTCGCAGGGCTGCTTCGCCGAGCGGAGCGATAAACAGATCGAGCGCCGCCGCGTGCGATTCCTCCACGCTCATCACCAGCCGGTCCTCGCCGATCGAGAAACCGATGCCGGGCGAATGCACCTTCGAGCCGAGTTGTTCGGCGAGGCCATCGTAGCGTCCGCCGCCGAGCACCGAATTCTGCGCCCCGAGAGAGCCGTGGACCACTTCAAATGTGGTCCGCATGTAATAGTCGAGCCCTCGCACGAGCCGCGGCCGAACTTCGTAGGGCACGCCGAGATCGCAGAGGTGCTTTTTGACTGCGTCAAAATGGGCGCGGCAGGGGTCGCACAGGTGGTCGACGATCATGGGCAGGCGTTCGATGATCGGCTGGTCCGCCTCCACCTTGCAGTCGAGTACGCGCAGCGGGTTGGTTTGCGAGCGGCGGCGGCAATCGCCGCACATGTTCAGCGCCACCGGTTCGAGCGCCTGGCGCAGCCGCTCGATATATTGCGGCCGGCAGTTGTGATCGCCAACGGAATTGATCAGCAGTTGAAAGCCCTTCAGCCCGGCGCGCCCGAGGATTTCGACGACCATGGCAATGACTTCGGCGTCAACCAGCGGCGATTCCGAGCCGATCGCTTCGGCCCCGATCTGATAGAACTGCCGGTAGCGCCCTTTCTGCGGACGCTCGCGCCGGAACATCGGGCCCATGTAGTAGAGTTTCTGCACGCCCGGGCGCTGATCGAGCCGATGCTCGATGTACGCGCGAATCACCGACGCGGTGTTTTCGGGCCGCAGCGTCAGTGACGAGCCGTCGCGGTCATCGAACGTGTACATCTCTTTGGTGACGATGTCGGTTTCCTCGCCCACGCCACGCGAAAACAACTGTGTCTCTTCGAGGATGGGAGTGCGAATCTCCTGATAGTGATAGGTGCGAAACACGTCGCGCGCGGTGCTCTCGACCCGGTTCCATACTTCGGTGGCGGGGGGCAGTAAGTCCCTGGTTCCTTTGACGGCTCTAATCAAGATCTTCGGAAAAGCTCATGCTAGCACATGGGGTTACAATCATCCTGTATGCGGCGCTGGGGAATTGCGTTTTTCGCCTGTGTGATCGCGGCTCTTGCGCAGAAGCCACCTTTTGATGTGAATGCGCTGCTGCAACTCAAGCGCATCAGTGATCCCCAGATTTCACCCGACGGCAGGTCAGTGGCATTTACGGTGCAAACCGTGGATGTGGCGGCGAACAAGAAGCCGCAACAGATCTGGATCGTGCCGCTCGCCGGCGGCGCGCCTCTGCAGATCACACACGATGGCGAGAACAATCAGCGACCGCGGTGGTCGCCGGATTCGAAGAACATTGCGTATATCTCGGATCGAGGCGGGTCGCAGCAGATCTGGATGATGGATGCGAGTGGTGGGAACGCGAAACAGATCACGAACCTGTCGACCGAAGCCGACGGCGAACTGTTTACGCCGGACGGCAAGAACCTGGTGTTCACGTCGGCCGTGTATCCGGATTGCGCCGACGAAGCGTGTAATAAGAAGAACCTCGACGAAGAAAAAGCCAGCCCGGTTCGCGCGCGCATGTACACCGAACTTCTCTACCGGCACTGGACCGCCTGGCAATCGAAGCGGCGCAGCCATCTTTTTGTCGTCGCGGTCGATGGCGGAGTTCCCAAAGATCTGACGCCCGGCACGCGCGATGTGCCGCCATTTTCGCTAGAGGGCATCGACGACTACGACGTTTCGGGCGACGGTTCCGAAGTTTGCTATTCGATGAATGCCGATCCGGTGCAGGCCATCAGCACCAACACCGACCTGTACGTTGTGCCCACCGCCGGGGGTATGCCGCGCAAGATTACGACTACGCCGGGCGCCGACGCGACACCGCGCTATTCTCCGGACGGAAAATATCTCGCCTGGCGCGTCCAGTTCCGCGCGGGCTATGAAAGCGACCGGTGGCGGCTGATGGTTGTGGAGAGAGCCACGGGAAAAGTGACGAACCTGACGGAGACGCTCGACCGCTGGGTGACCAATTTCACCTGGGCGCCGGACTCGGCGGCTCTGTTTTTCACCAGCCTCGATCGCGGCCGGCAGGGAATCGATTTTATTCCGGTCGGCGGCGGGGGGATTCGCGCGGCGGCGAGCGGCGACGGCGTTCTGGACGAAATGCAGTTGACGCGCGATGGCAAGAGCATGGTCTATACCCAGCAGACCGGCTCGTCTCCGGTTGAGATCTACCGGGCATCGTCAACGGGCGGCGTTCCGGTGGCGCTGAGCCATTTGAACGATCCGGTGCTCAACAGCCATCAACTGACACCGGTCGAAGAATTTTGGGTCGACAGCGACGACGGCGCGAAGATTCAGAGCTTCGTGGTCAAGCCTCCGGGGTTTCGGCCGGACGGTCATTACCCTGTACTTTTGCTGATCCATGGCGGGCCGGAAGGATTCTGGGGACACTCCTGGACATATCGCTGGAACGCCCAGGTCTTCGCCGCTGCCGGATATCTCGTGGTGGAGCCAAATCCGCGCGGATCTACTGGTTACGGGCAGAAATTCATCGATGACATTAATGGGGATTGGGGCGGCAAGCCGTTCGACGATCTGATGGCCGTGACTGACCACGTTGTTGCGCAGATGCCGTACGCCGATGGGAGCCGCATGACGGCGGCCGGCGGGTCGTACGGCGGCTACATGGCCGACTGGCTGTTGGGACACACTCAGCGCTTCAAGGCGTTGATCACGCATGCCGGCGTCTATGATTTAACGAGCGAGTTCGGCGCTACCGAAGAAGTCTGGTTTCCCTTGTGGGAGATCGGCGGAACGCCATGGGACAAGGCGGATCTCTACACGAAGTGGTCGCCGAGCAGTTACGTGAAGGACTTCCATACGCCGACGCTCGTGGTCGCCGGCGAACTCGATTTCCGCGTGCCGTACACGCAGTCATTGGAACTCTTCACCGCGCTTCAACTGCAGAAGGTGCCCTCCAAGCTTTTGGTTTTCCCTGACGAAGGGCACTGGGTTTTGAAGCCGCAGAACAGCGTTCTGTGGTACAAAACTTTCATTGATTGGCTCGATTCCTGGGTGAAAAAGTGAAATTCATCATTGCATTGGTCGGCTTGGTTGTGATCGCGGCGATCGCATTAATGGTGCTGTCGAACGGCACGGCGCTGGCCGTGACTCCGGCGGTTCAAACGATCGGCGTCTCCACGCCGGTGACGGTTGAATTGAGCAATCCGCACGGTGTCCGCCACGTCGCCGCGTACCTGGAGCAGAATGGAACGCAGTTTCCGGTTTACGAGCAGAATGCTCCCGCGCATCGCTTGTTTTGGAGGCGCAATCAACCGGTGCAGCGTATTTCTTTCCAGGCAGGGAAGAAGCAGGCGCCCAACCTGAAGGAGGGCAAGGCTCGGCTGTTGGTGGAAGCCGTTTCCGACGATCTGCGCGGCGACACCGACCGCAACGCGTACGAAGTCACGGTGGTGCTGGCGCCGCCGCACGTGGCGGCAGACGACCTGCAGCACTACATCAATCAGGCGGGCATGGAACTCGTGACGTTCACGGTGAGCGGCTCGTGGACCGAGGCCGGGGTTAAAGTGGGACCGCACACATTCCGGAGTTTTCCGCTTCCCGGCAAGCCTCCGGAGCAGCGGTTCGCGATGTTCGCCTATCCGTGGGACCTGCCGCCGGATGTCACGCCCGCCGTGTATGCGCGGAATGCAGCCGGGACCGAAGCCACGGCGCGGTTCTGGTTCAAACTGTTTCCGAAAAAGTTTCGCGAACGCGATTTCGTGCTGGACGATGCGCTGATGGAAAAACTCGTGACCAACATCGACCAGACCGGGACGCTCGTGCCCGGGCCGGACCTGCTTTCACGGTTCCTGAAGATCAACGGCGAGATGCGCAAGAAGAACAACGAGCAACTCTACGATTTGCGCCTGAAGACCGAAGAAAAGGTTCTATGGAACGGCCCGTTCATCCATTGGGGCAAGGAAGAGGCGATGTTCGCCGACACGCGCGACTACAAGTACAAAGGCAAACAGGTGGACCGGCAAACGCATCTCGGGTTTGACCTTTCCGACGTGGCGAACGGGCCTGTGAGCGCCGCCAACAGCGGCCGCGTGGTGTGGGCGAAGGACCTTGGCATCTACGGCAACTGCGTGGTGATCGATCACGGTTACGGTTTGCAATCGATCTATGGCCACATGCAACGGATCGACGTGAAGGAAGGCGACATGGTTGAGAAGGGCGGCAAGATCGGGATCGCCGGCTCTACGGGGCTCGCCGAAGGCGTGCATGTGCACTTCGGAATGCAGATCGACGGCGTGCAGATCAACCCGCGCGAGTGGTGGGACGAGCACTGGATCCACGACCGCATCCTTAGCAAATTGATGCCGGAAAAATAGCGTTATGCTGGGCTCGAGCAAACTGGCCGGATTCGTCGGTGTGCGCGATCCGGAGCGCGCCAAGGCTTTCTACCGCGATACGCTCGGTTTGAAGCTGGTGCGTGAAGAACTGCCCTTCGCGCTGGTGTTCGATTGCCAGGGCACGATGCTGCGGGTGAGTATTGTGCGCGAGGTCGTCGCCGCTCCGTACACGGTTCTCGGCTGGGAGGTGACAGACATTACGGCGATGGCCGGAAAGCTTGCAGCGGCGGGTGTCAAGTTCCAGCATTACACCGGTCTTCCGCAGGATGAGCTTGGCATCTGGACGGCTCCGGGCGGGGCGCGCATCGCCTGGTTTCAAGATCTTGATGGCAATCTACTGAGCATTTCGCAGCACTGATCGGTTATACTGAAAGTGCCCCCCCGAAAACAAAACGCATGACATTTGGCGTCATTGTCTTTCCTGGCAGCAATCGAGACCACGATGCGGTTTATGCGGTCTCCAATGTTCTGCAGCAGAAAGTAGAACTAATCTGGCACGATTCGGCGAGCCTGGGGTCCGTGGACGCCGTGATTCTTCCCGGCGGATTTTCGTATGGCGATTACCTGCGTTGCGGCGCGATCGCCAAGTTTTCTCCTGTGATGTCGGCAGTCAAGAGATTTGCGGCCGATGGCGGCCTGGTCCTCGGCATCTGCAACGGGTTTCAAATCCTAGTGGAAGCCGGACTGTTGCCGGGAGCGCTGATCCGGAACCGCAGCCTTCAGTTCGTCTGCCGTGAAGTCGAGCTGCGTCCGGGCACAACCGATTCGCCGTTCACCAACGCGGCGAAATTGGATCGGACCTACCGCGTGCCCATCGCGCACGGCGAAGGCTGCTATTTCGCCGACGAGCGCACACTCGACGAGCTCGAGGCCGAAGACCGCGTGGCTTTCCGGTACGTGCAGAATCCGAACGGCTCGCTGCGGGACATTGCCGGCATCCTGAACCGCGAACGAAATGTGATGGGGATGATGCCTCATCCCGAGGATGCGACCGAGCCGCTCATGGGCTCGTGCGACGGGCTGGTGGTGTTTCAATCCATGATTGCGGCGGCGGTGCGTGCATGAGCACGGCGGCCATCACGCCGGATCTCATCGCCCAACACCAGCTCACCCCGCAAGAATACGAAAAGATTGTCACGATTCTCGGACGTGAGCCGAGCTATACCGAGCTGGGCATCTTCAGCGTCATGTGGAGCGAGCATTGCTCTTATAAGAGCTCGCGGCTGCATCTCAAGAAGCTGCCCACCCGCGGAAAGCTGGTGGTGCAGGGGCCCGGCGAGAACGCGGGCATCATCGATATCGGCAACGGCTACGTCATCGCGTTCAAAATCGAATCGCACAACCATCCGAGTTTTATCGAGCCGTTTCAGGGAGCCGCCACCGGCGTCGGCGGCATTTTGCGCGATATCTTCACGATGGGCGCGCGCCCGATCGCAGTGATGGATTCGCTCCGATTCGGTTCACTGGACGATCCGCAGAATGGAGCGCGCAACCGGCGAATCCTGAGCGGCGTTGTGTCCGGTATTGCGCATTACGGCAACTGCTTCGGTGTGCCGACTGTCGGTGGGGAAACCATTTTCGAATCCTGCTACGACGGCAACCCACTGGTCAACGTTTTTGCGCTGGGAGTTTGCCGGAAAGAAGACGTCTTCTACGCCAAGGCTGCCGGCATCGGCAATCCAGTGATCTATGTCGGGGCGCGCACCGGCCGTGACGGCATCCACGGCGCGTCGATGGCGTCGGCGGAATTCACGGAGGAATCCAAACAAAAGCGGCCGAACGTGCAAGTGGGCGATCCGTTCCTCGAAAAGCTGCTGCTCGAAGCCTGTCTCGAGGCCATGCAGACGGGCGCGATCGTGGGCATTCAGGATATGGGCGCCGCCGGCTTGACCTGTTCCACATGCGAGATGGGGAGTCGCGGCAGCGTTGGCGTGGAGATCGAACTCGACCGCGTTCCCCAGCGTGAAACCGGCATGACTCCTTACGAGATCATGCTTTCGGAATCGCAGGAGCGCATGCTGCTCGTGGCGGACAAAGGACGCGAGGAAGAAGTTTTTCGCGTGTTCCGCAAATGGGGGCTCGACGCCGTCGAAATCGGTGTCGTGACGGGCGATGGCAAACTGCGGGTGAGGCAGCACGGGCACGTGGTCGCGGAGATTCCCAATCGCGAACTGGCCGATGAAGCGCCGCTGTACGACCGTCCGCACACGAAACCGATGCGGCGCGTTCCCATGAGTGGGCCGGCTTTGCCCGAACCGAACGTGCAAACGGCGCTTCCGCTGCTAGTTGCTTCCAGCGATTTGTGTTCGAAGCGCTGGATCTGGCAGCAATACGATTACCTCGTGCGGAGCAACACGTTGGCGGGGCCGGGTGCGGATGCCGCGATCATCCGCATTAAGGAGACCGGTACCTCGGTCGCAATGTCGCTCGATGGCAATGGCCGCTACTGCTATCTCTCACCCCGGGAGGGCGCGATGCTGGCCGTCGCGGAATCGTGCCGCAACCTGTCGACGGTTGGGGCGCGTCCGGTGGCGGCGACGAATTGCCTGAACTTCGGAAATCCCGAGCGCCCCGAAATCATGGCGCAGCTGGTGGAGGCGATCGAGGGCATGGCCGAAGCCTGCCGCTTCTTCGACACTCCGATCACGGGCGGCAATGTCAGTTTGTATAACGAAACCCTGGGCGAAGGAATTTATCCGACTCCAGTTATGGGCATCGTGGGCTTACTGAAGACGGCGGCGCCCGTGGGTATCGCGTTTCGTAATGCCGGCCGAAGCCTGGTGCTGCTGGGCGGTCTCGGCGCTTGCGATGAGATCCGTTTCGGCGGCACGCAATACGCAAAAGTGATTCTCAAACAGCTCTGGGGTTTGCCGCCGGCGCTCGATCTCGATCGCGAGAAGCGGGTCCAGGATGCGATCCGAGACATTGTCAACGAAGGGTCCGCCGAGTCGGCGCACGATCTGAGCGATGGCGGTCTTGCGGTCGCCGTGGCCGAATGCGCATTCAGTTCGGGAACTATCGGCGCGAAGCTCGATCTGGATTCGGATATCCGCCCGGATTTATTGTTGTTCCATGAGGGGCCGTCACGAATTCTGCTCTCGACCACGCAGCCGGAGAAGATCAACGAGATCGCGCGACGGCACGGCGTGGAGGCTCTCAGCGTGGGCGTTACAGTCGAGAAGGCGGTTGAGATCCGGCAACGAGGGAAACTGCTGGGTCAATGGCAAATCGCGGAACTGAAGACGCGGTACGATCAGGTGCTCGAATCGAATGTTCGATAAATTCCACGAAGAATGCGGCGTGGTGGCGCTTTACGGCCATCCCGAGGCCGCCAAGCTGGTTTATCTCGGACTTTATGCCTTGCAGCATCGAGGCCAGGAGAGCGCGGGCATCTGCAGCAGCGACGGCGAGCAGATATACACGCACCGTGCCATGGGTCACGTGGCCGATATCTTCACTCCTGAGGTGATCGAGAAACTGCCCGGAGCCTTGGCGATCGGTCATACGCGCTATTCCACCGCCGGCGATACTGCATTGCTGAACGCTCAGCCGTTCTCGGTGGCGTGCAACAAAGGGCGGATCGCGATCGCCCATAATGGCAACATTACGAACGCTTCGGAGTTGCGGAAGGAATTGGAGCGTGGGGGCTCGATCTTTCAGGCATCGAGCGACACCGAAGTCATTCTTCACCTGGTGGCCCGTTCGTCTGAGCGCACCCTGGCCGGGGCTCTGCGGGATGCCCTGCTTCAATTGGAAGGTGCGTTCTCGCTGGTGTGCCTGGCGGAGGATCGCATCCTGGTGGCGCGCGATCCGCACGGTTTCCGCCCGCTCGCAGTGGGGGAGATGGAGTTTGCAGGCGGCCAGTGTTACGTGTTCGCTTCCGAAACCTGCGCTTTCGATTTGATCGGAGCGGTGTACCTCCACGACGTGGATCCAGGCGAAATGGTGATCGTCGGTCCCGAGGGCCTGACGCGCGAAAGGTACGCTCCCGAGCAGCCGCGCGCGCAATGTGTCTTCGAGCACGTCTATTTCTCCCGGCCGGATTCGATCGTGTTCGGCCGCGCGGTCGAGCAATCGCGCGAGGAACTCGGCCGGTTGCTGGCTCGCGAGTGCCCTGCGGATGCAGACGTCGTCGTCCCGGTGCCCGATTCCGGAGTCGCGGCGGCGACGGGGTATGCCGCCGAATCGGGTTTGCCGTTCCGCCAGGCGCTGATTCGCAATCACTACGTCGGCAGGACTTTTATCGAGCCATCCCAGGCGATTCGCGATTTCGGCGTAAAACTGAAGCTGAATCCCGTGCGTCACCTGCTTCAGGGCCGCCGTGTGGTCTTGGTGGATGACTCGATCGTGCGCGGCACTACCAGCCGCAAAATCGTCCGCATGGTGCGGCAGGCTGGTGCGCGCGAAGTGCATCTGCGCATTTCCTGCCCGCCCACCGTTTCCCCCTGTTTCTACGGCGTGGACACGCCAACCCGCGGGGAACTGATCGCTTCCAATCATCCGATCGAGGAAATCCGGAAATTTGTTGAAGCCGATTCGCTCGGATATCTTTCGCTCCCTTCGCTGCGCAAAGCCGTGGCTGACGACCGCCATGAATACTGCTACGCCTGCTACACCGGCGATTATCCAACCGAACTGGTGAACATCGAGGATCTGATCGCCGCCCGCCAAAAGCGTTATTGATGCCTGTTCTACTTGACGGCGAACACCTCAGCCTGGCTGATGTCCGTGCCGTGGCGGAGAGTAGCGCTGAAGTTTCGCTGAGCCCTGCCGCCATTGAGAAGATGAATCGGTCGCGCGAGCCTGTCGAACGGCTTGCCGCGGGCGATGAACCGATCTACGGCGTGAACACGGGTGTCGGCCTGCTGGCAGACGTGCGGATCGAGCGTGGTGAACTGGAGCAGCTCCAGGTGAATGTTGTGCGCTCCCATGCGACCGGTGTTGGTCCGCCGTTAAGCCGCGAGGTCGTTCGCGCGATGATGCTGATCCGGGCGAACGTGCTGGCGAAAGGTTTTTCCGGAATTCGTCCGCTGATCGCCGAGCGGCTCTGTGACTTCCTGAACCGCGATGTTACGCCGGTTGTTCCGGAGCAGGGAAGCGTGGGAGCGAGCGGAGATCTGGCGCCCCTCGCGCACATGGCGCTGCTGCTGATCGGGGAGGGTGACGCGCAGGTCGGCGGCGAGGTGCTGAGCGGCCGAGAGGCCCTGGAGCGTGCGGGCATTCAGCCGATCCAACTGCACGCGAAAGAAGGAATCAGTCTCATCAACGGCACGCAGGCCATGCTGGCGATCGGCTGCCTGGAACTGGAGGCTGTGCAGCGTCTCGCCAACTCCGCCGACGTGGTTGGCGCACTGACGCTGGACGCGTTGCGCGGAACGCCGCGGGCCTTTGATCCGAGAATCCACGATGCGCGCCCGCATCCGGGGCAACGCGAATGTGCCGCGCGTTTGGTCCGGTTTCTCGAAGGGAGCGAGATCCGGCAGTCGCACATCACCTGCCGCAGGGTGCAGGACGCGTACTCGCTCCGCTGTATCCCCCAGGTCCACGGCGCCGTCCGCGATGCCCTGGCCGAAGCCCGCCGGGTGTTTTCGATCGAGCTGAACTCCGCTACCGATAATCCCCTCGTGTTTGGGGAGGAGATTTTGTCGGGCGGTAATTTCCATGGCGAGCCTCTGGCGTTTCAACTGGACTTTCTCGCGGTGGCGCTTGCGGCTTTGGCCGGAATCTCCGAGCGCCGCATCGACCGCTTGGTCAACCCCGCGCTAAACGAGGACTTGCCTCCGTTTCTCGCCGGTCACGCGGGTCTCGAATCGGGTTTCATGATGCTGCAGGTCACCGCCGCGGCTCTGGTCGGCGAGAATCGCGTGTTGGCGCATCCGGCTTCCACCGGGTCGATCACCACCAGCGGCAACAAGGAGGACTTCGTCAGCATGGGAATGACCGGCGCTTTGAAGCTGCGGCAAATCGTTCGAAATACACGAGCCGTGCTGGCCATCGAAGCGCTGGCGGCGGCACGCGCCCTCGACCTGCTGGCGCCTTTGCGTTCCGGTCCGCTGCTGGAGAGCGTTCGTGCCCGCATCCGCGCCGTCTCGCCACCAGTCACCGGCGACCGCGCTTTTCACCGCGATATCACCGCCGTGGACAGGCTGATCGCCGAAGGCGGCCTTCAGCTCGAATAGACCGCCACGTTCGTTACCGTGCGGTAGCCCATCGCTTGGTACAGCGGCAGGCCGGCGCGAGTCGATTGCAGGATGGTGTGCTCGATGCCGTGCTCGCGTTCCGCAGCTTGGAGCGCGTACCGCATCACGGCTTCTCCATAACCGCGGCGTTGATAGCCGGGAATTGTTGCGACGTTGTAGACGCCGGCGACCGCTTCATCGACCACCACGGCCGCGGTGGACACAGGCTCCGATCCTACATAAGCCACATAGCCAGCGAACCGGTCCCATACCGCATTCGTTTCAAATACCTCACGGAACCAGGAGAGCGGAACATTGAAACAAACCGAACCAACCGAGCAAAACTCCTCCTGGGTGGCGCGATCACAAACCTTCCGCACTTCCAGCTTCGCCAGGGGCCGCCGCGGCGGCAGCAAGCGTTCGGCCACCATTCCCGGCAAATCCACGGAATGATGCAATCCGTGTTTCGCGAAAATCTTGCGGGATCGGCTTCGGACGCGCGGCTCCAGCCAGTCGTCGCACACCCAGTAGGCCCATTCCTGGCCGCGCGTCTGGAAATGAAGCGCGGCGAGCAAGATCCGCTGTTCCAATTCGGCATCCGACTCCACCGGCCCCGCTAGAAACGCCGCATTAAACATTTGAAACGTCACTCCGGCGGATGCGATGCTGACGCCTCTCAGTTCACGCACTTCGCCCGTCTTACGCCCAGCGGCCAGCACCCGGAATGATTCGCGGAGGTTGTCCGCGACGTTGGAGAAATCCACTGACTTTTCAGTATGGTACCGCGCTAGAGCAATTGGCAGGCCTCGTCGAAATCGAGGCGGGGATGCCTGGACAGCAACTTGGACGCGTCTCCATGGCCGAGATTGCATAGGAAATTGGATTTCACGGTTCCGGCGGGGAAGAACTCCTGGTCGACTTTGCTGTTATCGAATCCCGACATCGGGCCGCAGTCGAGTCCGAGCGCCCGCGCCGCCAGGATGAAATATCCGCCTTGCAACGTGCCGTTACGGAATGCCGTAGTCTCTGCGAGTTGAGGCTTATTTACGAACAGATCTCGCATGCCGAGATTATGCGGAAACAGCTTAGCCATCTGGTCGTAAAACCGCATATCGTTGGCTAGAATCGCGGTGACCGGGGCGGTTCGCGTCTTCTCAACGTTTCCCGGCGTAAGCGCCGGCAGCAGCCGCTGCTTGGCCTCCGGAGTACGGAGGAACAGCACACGCATGGGGCTGGAGTTGGCGCTGGTGGGCCCCCATTTAACCAAATCGTAAAGATTCCGTAGTTGGTCGTCGCTTACCGGCTCCGGCAACCACGCGTGATGAGTGCGCCCTTTTCGAAAGAGAAGGTCCAGAGCGTCGTCGGAAGTCGTTGCGGGCATGGCGTCTTTTCATCTTAGCCGCAACCTGCGCCTGGCGACGCCCGAAACCGGGCCGCTAACCGCAGGCCGCCTGCTGAAAGCGGAGCCCCGCCGAGGCCGTCTGGTAGGCGACCGCCGATGCCTGGACAAATTCCGTTTGGCGGCCGCGCGTGCGGAAATGGTATTTCCGGATGCGCACCGTCGTTAGCGATTCCCGACGACCTACTACATCGCCCACGACGACCAGTTGCAGCGCAACGCGGCCGTTCAGCAGTGCCGGCCAGGCGATCGAGATCTCGAGGTTGGTGCCGGCCTCCAATGGTTGGTCCGCCGTAAACACCACCTCGCTATTGCTCATCCGGCTGGTCTGGCCCATTCCGACGCGTGGGGTTCGACCGGCGGTTTTGTAGCGCACCTCCATGGTCACCGGGTATTGGATGGCTCCTCCGACTGCAAACCTTCGTTCCACGTCTCCTCCGAGAGGCCCGCTTTAGCGGGTCTAGGAAAGAGTGACCGCAAGGCATCCGACGTTTCAAGCCACCTTCAATTTAACGCGCCGGTAAATACCTGAAACGGCGCCCAGTAGAAGGGCTTCGCGTAAGAACCGCCGGCGTGAATGAAGGAGAGTTTCGCGGCGCGCAACGCCTCGGCGGGCGCAGCGCCACGCGCCACTTCCGCGTACAGGCGGGACATCAATTCCTCGGTTGAGCGGTCATTCACGTCCCAGAGCCCTGCGATCACGTTTCGGGCGCCGGCGCGGAGGAACGCCCACGCAAAGCCGACGAGGCCTTCTCCGGCGTAGGTCCTGGCTCCGGCGCTCCGGCACGCCGAAATCGTAACCAGTTCGGCGGTGAGCGGCACCGACATCACATCGCGGGCAAATAATCTGCACCGGTCAGGAGGACCGGACAGAATTACCGCTGAATCCAGTGGGCTTTGCGTGTTGGCCGTAGCATGCGCCGAGAAATGGATGAACCCGAAGCGCCCGGGCTGGGCGCCGACGTACGCCGGCGGGACCGCCGTTGGCCCGCGAAATACCTTCGTCTCCCGGCCAGCCATGCTGGAGCGAACCGAGTCGATTTCCAGCGCCGAGAATTCCAGCTTCGGAAACTCGGGGAGTGAAGATGCAGGGTCGCCAAGGACGAGCAGGCCTTTTCCCGGATTTGGGCTCCGGCGGCGGCTCTCGATCAGGTAGTCGAGTGACGGCGCAATCGCTACAGTCGCCCGTTCGAGCCAGAATTCGCTCGAGTCGGCCGCTGCCGGCAGCATCTCGAAATTGAGCGAGTAAAGCTCCTGATCGGGAACAAGCACCACCCGGCAGTGTGGACAGAGGTCGTCAGCTACCGGCGCCAGCAAATCCTGGAACAGCTTGCGCCCGGTTTCGCTCGCAACTTCCATTGGATTGCGCTGCCCCATGACAATCCGGCGATAGCTCTCGACCAGGGGGCGAATGTCTTTCGCCGGCGGCATCGGATACTCCCGAATCCGCTGAGGCGTGATGACCCAAAGGTAGGAACGATCCGCACCCAGCCAGTATTCGACTAGTGTGGCGCCGGATTGTTGCGCCAATTTCTTGTAGGCGTCCGCTGTGTGCGATTGCATGCGGCCGATCGCGCCGCTCCGTGCTGCCAAGACGTGCGACCGGCTCGATTCCGCGATTTCCAGCGCGGCGCTTGGTTCATGGATCGCCATCAGGAAGTCGACATACTGGCGATAGAAGCGATTGACGCTGTCCAGATAGGAAAAGCGGTACTCGTCTTTCAACAGGGTGGAGCTGCGGTGGTCGACGCTCTCCAGCGCCAGTTCGTATTGGTGCTTGGCTTGCGGTTTGCGTCCGGTTTGAGCGTAAACATCGGCAAGACCGGTCAGCGAGTCCAGTATCACGGTGGGGTCATTGGCCGGTAGTGCAAGAGCCTTAGAATAAAGTTCTTCGGCTTCGGTGAACTGCCTTCGCAAGGCGGCAATCCGGGCGGCGTGCCCCAGCGGGTAGACCTCCGAGCGACTGCCGGGAAAGAGGTGCTGCAACCGCAACGCCTCGTTGTTGTACTTCTCGGCTTGGGTTAAATCGCCCTGCGCGATCAAACACTCCGCCAGATTGCTCAGCCATTGGGAAACCAGAAAATCGTTGGGCAGTTGGCGGGCGATCGCAAGCGCTTGCTGATAATCAGCCACCGCGGTGACATAGTCTCCGGCCGTCGCCGCCACGCTTCCGGCATTTCCCAGCCAGGCTTGCTGTTCATATCGATTTCCCGTTTTGACGAATTCGGCTTCGGCGGCGTTGAACTGACTCCGCGCATTGTCGAGATTGCCGAGCCGGAAATAACACCAGCCCAGATTGCCGCTGACGCGAGCGATCGATTCCCTCGCGTCGAGCCGCGTGAAGAGCCCTTTGGCCTTCTCGAACCAGACGATCGCCTCGTCATATCGGGATGCCTGCAGGAGCTCATAGCCCAGATTGCCGATCGCGCTCGCTTCCAGGTAGGAATCTTGCAAATGGTTCGCGGCGGCAATCACACTGCGAAACAGTTCTTCGGCATTCTGAAAATGTCCTTGCCGAACCTGTAGGAAACCACGCCGCAGGTTGACTTCAGCTTCCAGGAAAGCCGAGCCCGATTGATGCGCCTCGTCCGCCGCTTGAGCAATCAGGCGCTCGGCTTCCTCATAGCGGGAGAGCAAGTATGCCGAGTGGCCGCGCAACAGAAGGGCTTTGCCGCGATATTCCGCCCAATCCGGCCCGGCGGGAGGTTGCTGGTCCAGTTCGTGGAGCGCGGCGGCGGCATCGCGCCTCGCCACCAATACCTCCGCCTTCAGAAGGCGAAAGCGCCATTCTAACTTTAGATCGCCGGTTTGGCGGGCTTGTGAGAGATCGTCGTTAGCCCGGGTCTGTGCGACGTCGTAACGCTCGGATTGCAGCAGACGGCGAATTGTTTCCGGCTCATCGGCGAGGGACCGCCTGCCGTGCCCACATCCGGCGAGCCCGGCCACGGCGAGCCAGACCACAACCCGCATTCGTCACCACCCGGTACCGTTTCCATCGACTTCGCACAGTTGCATGCCGCCAGAAATTGGCGAGCCGAGATCCACATGAATCATAGTCAGGCGCCGCTTCAGCTTGCTGACTGCTACCTCCGCCAGGTGGATGGTGCCAAACCCCTCGACATAAATTACATGACCCCAATAGTTGAACTCTTCACGCTCCGGCTCGATGCGCTGAACCAGCGACAGGCTCGTGAATCCCTGGATGTGCGGCAACTCGCCGCTTTTTTCGGGAGCTTGCTGAAACCACTGCTGCACGCGAGGGGGCGCCTTCTTCAAGTTGTCTTTGAGCGTGCTTTTTTGGTAGTGGCCGTGGAACTCACCCTTCTCTTTGTATGATTTGGCGATATCCGAGTGACGCGGCAACCGGTCGAATATGCCGCATGCCAGATGCACCTTAACGGGGACACCCGCGATCTTCAAATTGTCGAAATGCGATCCGGTGAATTTGAAACAAGGCTCGTCCTCGCGATCCTCTTCCGTGAAGGAAACCAGCCGCGCCTCGATACGATCAGCGGTCACCACGCCGCCGATGTCCAGGCCTTCGACCCGCGAACGGATCAGCGATTTGTGCACCGGCTTTCCGGTGGGTCCGGAGGCGTGAGCTCCCGTTACTTCGGTATAGGCGTGCTTGAAACGAAGAACGTCGCGATACCGGAAATCGTGGGAGTGTGAGGCTCCGTGCCCGCCAATCTCGGGAAGCGCCAACGCGGCTTGAATGTCGATGAACTCGTGGAAGGGGTGATCAATGCGGCCGCCCGCGCCGATGGCTTGGCCGTGAAAGCGGTAACGACTGGGCAACAGTGCACCTCGCTAACGGATTTGAAATTGGAAGAAAGAACCTGCTACTTTATCACGCGGCTCGCCGTTTGGCCCTAGTCCGTATACTGTAAACTCTTCTGCTCCCGGGGAGAGGGTGCGGGTTGGAACCAGAATCGTGATCGGCTGTCCTGGGGACGGCGCTGTGGATTCCACGCGGAAGAGCGTCCGGTTTTCGGCCGTCACCACGCACAGGTAACGCGAAAAATGGACGTCCGGAGGGACATCGAGGGACAGTGCCAGCCAGGGCGTACCGGAAGGAACGCTGATCGCTTGACCTTCGCCCCGCGACAGGCCGGCCAATTGAAATGCGGGCAGGGCGCGCGCCGTATCGAGTCCCTGCCGCAGGCCCGGTATGACCACCGCGCCCTGGTAGACCGCCACCAACGCCAATGCCAACGCGGCCGCTGCCGGAACCCATCCCGGGATCGACCACCAGGCTTGAAGCCGCTCTCGCAACGAAACACGCTGCTTGGCGTCCTCACGCCCGCGCCCGGGTTCCGCGATGCCTTCGGTGAATACTGCCCGCGCGTTGGCAATGAACTGAGTTCCGGCCTCGACGGCCTGGGCGCAGTCGGCGCACTCAAAAAAGTGGCGCTCGAACTCCTCGGCTTCGTCCGCGGGCAATTCTCCCAACAAGTATCGCTCCGCTGCTTGCACCTCGGTTGCGTGGCTATGATCCATCCGATTGAGCCCTCATGTTTTCAGTGCGTCGGGCGGACATTCCGTTTCAAGGGCGGGCACCCTGTATCGCTCGTCCTGTATCCGACCGTAGCCAGGCCGTTTTCAGGCGCAGCCGGGCCCGATAAAGCAGAACCCTCAGATAGTCCCGGCTGACGTTCAACTCACTGCAAACAGTATCTTTATCTTCCTCGTTCAAAAACACACGCCGCAGCAGCTCGCGGTCTTTCTCAGGTAGATCCTCTAGGATGCGCCGGACGATTCCTTTTCGTTCTTCGCTCACCAGGCGGTCTTCGGGGTCCTGGGCCGTATCGACGGGATCGGGCGCATCTTCCGATAACTGTGGATGGCGCGTATGCGACCGGAGGAACTCCAGCCCGATGTTATGGCAGACCGCATGGACAAAGCCTGGCAAACTGGCCGGATTATCTAGCGTTTTCCCCGAGCGGAAATAGGTCAACACCCGCAGAAACGTCTCCTGGCACGCATCCTGCACCAGTTCGGGTGAACGCAGACGGGCGCGCAGCTTACATTGAACCGGCCGCGAAAAGTGGGCGACCAGGTGCCGCTCGACGTCTTCTCTCCGGTCCGCTAGAGCCCTAAGGTAGTTCTCGTCGAACACCGGTCCCATGCGTCTGAGGAAGACTATAACAGACGCCCCAGCGGCGACGCGAGAATCATGGTGTCTTAGCTCGCGCCGCCCGGCGGCAGTTCGGAGACGGCAACGTCGGATACCGCCTTCCAGCTCCCGTCGGCCTGTTTCCTGTAAGTGGTGACGTAGCTCCCCTTGTCATTCAACAGCTTCTTGGTTTTGGCGTCCGATACGGTCAATTGACAGGAGCCCTGTGTGAAGGCAACGTCTCCGGATTTACCGACGTCGACCCGATCGGCCTTGAACTGCAGGTTCAGATTCGGGTCCGCCACCATGCCGGCCAGACCTTTCCTGATCGCATCCTTGCCCTTGAGGGCCGGCCCTCCGGTGGTGATAAAGGTCGCGTCGTCCGCATAAAACGCCATGATTTTGTCCATATCTTTGGAGGCAAAGTTCTTCATATGGGTTTCCTCCAGCTCCCGGATTTTGGCTTCTTCGGCGGCCAGATCAACGCTGGGAGCCGAGGACGTTTGGGCGCATCCGGCGACGAACAGCAGAGTACTCATGCAAACCAAGCAAGTTTTGTGCATGGGAGTTTTCTAACTGATCACGGCTGTGAGTGCAAGCGGCAGGTCAGCCCCGTCGCGGGGGCGCGACGTTACTTTTGCAGGAAGAAGTTTCCCACGAACATGGCGTCAATCCCAGAGGCGTAAAAGCTGCGCACCGCATCGCGCGGCGTGCACACCAGCGGTTCGCCGAACAGGTTGAAAGACGTGTTATAGAGCACGGGCAGCCCCGTTGCCTTGCCCGCTGCGTGGAGCAGCCGCCAGTATAGGAAGTTCTCCTCGCGATCCACCGTGTGAACGCGTACCAGATCGCCGGAAAGGACGGCCGCGGCGAATTTTTCCCGGTGCTCCGGTTTGACACGGCCGACCGTCGAAAGGTAACGGGCGTTGGATCCCACTTCAAAGAATTCGGCGGCACGTTCGGCGGGAACGGAAGCCGCGAACTTCCGGAACGGCTCGCGATGCTTGATGAATACGTTCAGATTCTCGGTCGAGTACGGATCCAGCGGCGATGCCAGGATACTCCGGTTCCCCAGAGCGCGCGGTCCGAACTCCATCCGGCCGTGCATCCACGCCAAAATCTTGTTCTCGCCCAGTTGAGCGACCGCCGTTTCAATCACTTCGTCGGTCGTGAGCATGTAACGAAAACGCAGCTTGCAATTCTCCACCACCTGCTTGATGTCCGCAGCCGAATAAGAAGGGCCAATGCACAAGGTTTCGAGCCGAACACGTTGTTGCTGCTGGTAGACGGAGTGCCAAGTCTCGAGCACCGCGCCCAGTGCAGTTCCAGCGTTTCCTGCAGCCGGCTGAACGAAGACGTTCTGATATCCCGAGCTGGCTTCGAGGGCAAATACCAGAAGCGCGTTCATGCCGAGGCCGCCGGCCAGGCACAAATTCCGGCCGTTGCAAGCCATCCGAATCGCCGCCGCCTCGATCGCCTTCTGTACCCCGGCGGCTACGTGTGGCCGCAGTTGATTCGGAATGGCGACTCCATCCTTCAGCTCAAGCCGTTCGTAGAATCGTGCGCTGAATCCTCCGTCCCTCAGGCGTTCGGTGCTGAAGAAGGACCGGTCCAAACGCGGGCCGCTCTCTGAAGGGCACAGAATCTCGAGAAACAGATCGCGATACCGCTCATCTCCCGCCACCGAGAGCCACTGCACTTTATGTTCATCGAGATTGGCATCGAAGCCGAGCAGTTCGGTTACGCGACCGTACAGGTCGCCGAGCGAATCCGGGTAATACTGCTCTTGCTCGAGAGTGAGATGCGTCCCGCGCGCCTGCCAACGTGAACCGCAGCGAAAATCGCCCTCCCGATCGAGTGTGAGAACGGTCGCTTCCTCAAATGGCGAGGCGAAATATGCGGACGCGGCATGCGCGAGATGATGTTCAAGCACCACAATGCGGCTGTTCGGAAAGCGCGCCCGCAGTTTGAGATGAAAGCCGGTCTCCGGCAACGGACGGACCACCGCCACCGCGTCGACCTGCTCCGGTTTCGCGTTCGCCATTTCCAGGCACGCTGCGATCGCGCGCTCGGGGAGTTCGTTCTGGTTCGCGCGATGAGGCTGGCGCGACAGCTTGGATTCTTCCACGGCCGCGGCGAGAACGCCGTCGCGCAGCACGGCGGCCGCGGCGTCACCCAAGATTCCGCCGATTCCTAAAATAACCATGAGAGTTAGAGTCGCTTTTCGATTTTTGCCCAGGTGTCGCGCAGCGCCACCGTTCGACTAAAGACCGGCTTACCGGGAGCCGAATCCGGGTCCATGCAGAAATAGCCCAGGCGTTCGAATTGAAACCGGTCAAACGGTTTGGCTGCTGCGAGGCACGGCTCCAGTTTGGCATGGGTCAGGAGTTCCAGCGACTTGGGGTTGAGATTCGCCGTGAAGTCTTTTCCTTCCGTCTCCTCGTTGGGGTTGGGCGTGGAAAACAGATTGTCGTACAGCCGCACTTCGGCATCTGCGGCGTGCTCGGCTGAGACCCAGTGGATGGTCGATTTCACTTTACGGCCGTCAGGAGCGTTGCCGCCCCGCGTCGCCGGGTCATACGTGCAGTGCACCTCGATGATTTCACCGCTCTCGTTCTTCACCACGCCGGTGCACGTAATGAAATATCCGTAGCGCAGCCGAACTTCCCGGCCCGGCGATAACCGGTAGTATTGCTTTGGCGGATCTTCGCGGAAATCGTCCTGTTCGATGTACAGCACGCGCGAGAACGGCACTTTCCGGGTACCCATCGACTCATCCTCCGGGTTGTTGACCGCCTCCAGGTGCTCCACTTGGCCTTCCGGATAGTTGTCGATCACCACGCGCAGCGGACGCAGCACCGCCATCACCCGCTGCGCGCGCTTGTTCAGATCCTCACGAACGTAATGCTCGAGCATGCCGAGTTCGACGATGCCGTTCGTCTTCGATACGCCAAGCGAGGCGCAGAAATTCCGGATGGCTTCGGGTGTATAACCGCGCCGGCGAATTCCGGATAGCGTGGGCATGCGCGGATCGTCCCAGCCGCTCACATATTTGTCCTGAACCAGCTTGAGCAGCTTCCGCTTGCTCAGCAGGGTATACGTGATATTCAGCCGGTCGAACTCGATCTGTTGCGGATGATAGATTCCCAGGCTGTCGCAATACCAGTCATAAAGCGGCCGGTGATCTTCGAACTCGAGCGTGCAAATAGAATGCGTGATCCGTTCGATGGAATCCGACTGGCCGTGCGTAAAATCGTACATCGGGTAGATGCACCACTTGTCCCCGGTGCGGTGATGTTCGGCGTGCAGGATTCGATACATCACCGGGTCGCGCATGTTCAGGTTCGGGGAGGCCATGTCGATCTTCGAACGCAGCGTCCGGGCGCCATCGGGAAATTCTCCCGCGCGCATGCGTTCGAAAAGACCGAGATTCTCTTCCACCGACCGGTTCCTGTACGGGCTCTCGATTCCCGGCTCCGTGAGCGTGCCACGGTACCGGCGCACCTCTTCCGCGCTCAAGTCGCAGACGTATGCCTTGCCGGCCTTGATGAGTTGCACCGCCCACTCGTAAAGCTGATCGAAATAATCGGAGGCATAGAACAGCCGGCCTTCCCAATCGAACCCGAGCCAATGCACCGTGTCGATGATCGAATCGACGTATTCCTGCTCTTCCTTCTCCGGATTGGTATCGTCGAACCGCAGGTTGCATTTGCCGTCGAACTCCGCCGCCAGGCCGAAGTTCAAACAGATCGATTTGGCGTGACCGATATGCAGGTAGCCGTTCGGTTCCGGGGGAAAGCGCGTGTGTACGCGTCCGCTGAATTTCCCGGTTTTCAGGTCGTCGACGACGATGTCGCGGATGAAGTTCGAGGGCCCGGTGCCCGGATTAACAGGTGCTGACATGGTTTCTATTGCAATGTCTCAATGGCTTTTTGGATCCGGCGGAGGCAGGTCTCTTTTCCGAGCGCTTCAAGGGTTCCGAAAAGAGGAGGCGCGTTCTTGCGCCCGCACACCGCAACGCGAATCGGTTGGAACATCTGGCCGGCTTTGATCTTCAGTTCGTCGGAAGCCTGTCGAAGCGCGGCTTCCAGCGCGTCGTGCGAAAACTCGGCGGCGCCCAGGACCGGCAGCGCTTTTTCCAGCACCATTCGGGCCATGGCGCGATCGCCTTTCTGCGGAATCAGCTCGGCCGCGTCATACGGCGGCAGCTCGTCCACAAAGAAGAAATCGGCGGCCGTGATCACATCGCGCAGGAGCTTGATGCGTTCCTGAATCAGCGGCGTAACCTGCAGCATCTTCTCGTCGCCGGCATGGAATCCGGCGGCGCAGACGAACGGCAGAAGCTGCTTTGCCAGCTCGGCGACAGGCATCGCCCGAATGTTCTCGGCATTCAACCAGACCGCCTTCGGGTCGAACGGATCCTCGTCCGTGAAATTCACGGTAGTATTGCTGCGGTTCACGCCTTCGAATGAAAACGCGCCGGTCAATTCCTCGCGTGTCATCCTCTCGCGGTCGTCTTTGGGAGACCAACCCAGCAGGCACAGGAAGTTCGTGAAAGCGTGCGGCAGAAAGCCGGCGTCACGGTAGGTGGTGACGCTCACCACGGGTCCGTGCCGGCGCTTCGATAGTTTCGTTCCATCCGGCGCGACCAGCAGCGGGAGATGCGCGAACTGCGGCGAGGCGGCACCCGTTGCCTCAAAAATCAAAATGTGCTTGAAGGTGTTGGTCAGGTGATCCTGCCCGCGCACGATATGGCTGATGCGGAGGTCCGCATCATCGGCGCACGACGCCGCGTGATACGTCGGCATCCCGTCACTGCGGAGCAGCGCGAAATCTTCGATATCGGCGGTCGATTTCATTTGCTCGCCGTAAACTGCGTCCTGGAAGCAGATCTGGCGCACCGGCTCGCGCGGCACGCGATAGCGCAAAGCAAACCGCTCTCCGGCGGCGGCGCGCCGGTCGCTTTCCTCGCGGGAAAGGTCGCGCATGCCCGGATTGAACAGCCAGGTCTCTCCGGCCCGCCGTTCCCCTTCGTCCGCCTGGGCTGGCGTGAAATCGCGGTAGGCGAGGTCTTTTTCGAAGATGGCCTGCGCCATTTCCTGGTGCAATTTGAGCCTCTCGGACTGCCGATATTCCTCATCCCAACCCAGATCGAGCCAGCGCAGGCCGTCGTAGATCGAATTGAGCGAGGCCTCGGTGTTGCGCTCAATATCGGTGTCGTCGATGCGCAGAATCATGGTTCCGCCGTTGCGGCGCGCATACAGCCAGTTGAAGATGAAAGTGCGCGCACTCCCGATGTGCAAGAAGCCTGTGGGAGACGGCGCAAACCGCACGCGAATCATGGAAATGCCAGTATAGCAACCCGGTTTCCGCAGCCGCTTCGTTCGACGAACGGTGCGATTATTTACCCGCCAGGTGCGGGGCGTCCTTCTCGTTTTCCTGGCACACGAACTCGATCAACTCGGTATCGACCATGATCCGCTGATGCACGGTGACCGTCCAGGGTTTTGTGTAGGCTTTCGGATCATCGATGGTGACCTCGATATCCAGGTGCCCGAAATCAGGGCGATGATACCGTTCGATCGTTTTCGCCGAATCCGTCAGCGGACTGCCCTCGACGTCGAGCCACCCCAGATCACGATATCCCGCGGATTGCACGACGAGCGTGTCGCCCTCCCAATGGCCGGTCGAGTAGCCGTACCACCACGGTTCCGCATCTTTCGGCAGGCTGCGCCCGTCGGTGAAGATCTGCCGTACCCCCGCGTTTGCCTCGTACAAGATTACGATCACTTGGGGCGTCTGAATCATCTTGCGCGGCTGCCCGTGATTGTGGAATTGCATGATTCCCATCGGAAGGCAGTGCGCGTCAGGGTTGTCCTTGCTGTTATCGGCGACGCGTTGCCGGTGCAGGTCCGCAGCCCAGGGTTGAAAGGGCAATCCATCCGGGAAAGACGCGCCGAGATTCCAGAACGGGCTCCGCCGGGCGGCGGCGATGAAATCATCATTCGTCGTCGCCGTTCTCGCGGCAGGCGGGGTCCGCGCGGGAGCGCCTTCCCTCAGGGTTCCGGCCAACGGGCGAGAAACTTCCCAAATCCCGGTGAGGTCCGGCTTACCGTCCGGAGTCTTCGGTGCGGGCGCAGTCAGGTTCGGCTTGCCGTCGGCCGTTCGCGGCACGCCCGCAGTCGGGTACGCCGGCCATTGACCGAAAAGCGCCGGCGAGCCCACCGTCAGGATTGCGATCAAAATAAAGCCACGCTGAGCCCTCATAGGCGCCTCCCAAAATACTTCCGCACTGGAGCGCCTGTCAATCGAGTAGCGAAGCGATGCGCGCAATGGCGGCCTGATACACTCCAGAAATGCTTGAGGCGCATGGCTTGAGAAAAGCCTACGGTGGCGTCGTGGCCGTCGATAACGTGTCGCTGCGCGCCGACCCCGGACAGATCCTCGGGCTGCTCGGTCCCAACGGCGCGGGCAAAAGCACCACTGTCTCAATGGTTGCCGGACTCTTGCGGCCCGACTCCGGATCGGTAAAGATCGAGGGGCGGCCGATCGTTGCCGATTCGGACGCCACCAAGCGCCGCATCGGGCTGGTGCCCCAGGATCTCGCACTCTTCGAGGAACTGCCGGCGCGCGAGAACCTGTTCCTCTTCGCAGCTCTGTACGGATTGGCGGGAGCCGCGGCGAATCGGGCAATTGCCGAGACGCTCGACCTCGTGGGTCTGGCGGATCGCGGCCGCGACCGTGTCCGGACCTACAGCGGCGGGATGAAACGCAGGCTGAATCTCGCCGCGGCGCTGCTTCATGATCCGCAGATTCTTTTGCTCGATGAGCCGACGGTGGGCGTGGATCCCCAGAGCCGCAACGCCATTTTCGAGAATCTGGAGGCGCTGAGACAAAAAGGCAAGACGCTCGTGTACACGACGCATTACATGGAAGAGGCCGAGCGTCTGTGCGATCGCATCATCATCATCGACCACGGCAAGGTGATTGCCGATGACACGTTGGAGGGACTGTACCGGCGGTTGCCGGTATCCAACCTTCTGGTAATCGAACTTGAAAACGGGCGAAACGGATTGCCAGTCGAGGATCTTCGAATCGTCAGTGGCGTTCGATCCGCGGAGTTGAGCGGCGGAACGCTACGAGTGGGCGTGCACGACCTGGCCGCCGGCACGCCGGTCGTCCTCCAGTGGCTGGTCGAGCGCGGGAATCCGTATCGGCACGTTGTGAGCGAGCGGGCTGACCTCGAGACGGTGTTCCTGACTCTCACCGGAAGGAGTTTGCGCGACTCATGATAACCGCGTTTCGAGCCTTGGTCCGCAAGGACATCCAATTGTTTCTGGTGGACCGGCGCGCCCTTCTCATGAGCTTCGCCGTTCCGATCGTGATTGGTTCTTTCTTCGGCTATGTTTTCGGCGGCCAGGGCAATCAGGCCGATGCCAGCCGCATTCCGGTGATGGTGGTCGATCAGGATCGCAGCCCGATTTCGCGCGAGGTGGTCAAACTGTTAAGCAGCGAAAAGTCGCTGGAGGTGAAGCCCGCCAGTACTGAGGAGGCGCGCGCGGCCGTCCGAAAAGGCAGCGCGACCGCGGCTGTCGTGATCCCGTCGAAATTCGGAGAGGATGCGGGCGCCGCGTTCTTCGGCCCCCGTCCGAAACCCGAGATCGGCGTGCTTTATGATCCCTCGCATACCGCTGAGCGCGCCATGATTCAGGGCATGCTCGCGGGCGATGTGATGCAGGCCGTGAGCAAAGAGATGTTCAGCGGCGCCACGGGGCGGCAGATGGTCAAGGATTCTCTGGCCGAAATCGAGCACAGCCGCGGGCTCACGCCGGATACCAAGAAGACGTTGACCGATTTGCTGGGCAGCGTCGAGCGCTTGAACGAGCAACAGGATGCCACCGGGACCGGCTCTGCCGGCGCACTCGAGGGCGGCTTGAAAATGCCCTTCACCACGCGCGAGGAAGCAGTCACCGCTCGGGCCAATATCCAATACAACGGATACGCCCACGCCTTCTCCGGCATGGTGGTGCAATTCGTTCTGTTCCTCGGGATCGACGTCGGGATTGGACTGCTTCAGCAGCGTCAGCGAGGCCTATGGAAAAGATTTCGCGCCGCCCCGCTCTCCCGCGGTGTCCTGCTGGGCAGCCGCGCGCTAAGCGCTGCGATCCTCGCGTTCTTCGTGGTGCTCGCGAATTTTCTGTTCGCGCGAGTGGTTTTTGGAGTTCGCGTGGAAGGGAGCATGGCCGGGTTTTTGGCCGTGAGCGCCGCGTTTTCCTTGATGACCGCCGGCTTCGGAATGTTGGTAGCCACTCTCGGTAAGACGCCGGATGCTACCCGCGGGCTTTCGATTCTTGCCACCCTGCTCGCTGTGATGCTTGGCGGAGCGTGGATTCCTATGTTTCTTTTCCCCGAGTGGTTGCAAAAGGCCAGCCTCATCGTGCCGACCAGTTGGGCCATGAACGGACTGGAAGCCATGACCTGGCGCGGCTTGGGACTGAGCGCCGCCTGGGCCCCGGTTCTGGTGCTGGTTGGATTCGCGCTGGCCTTCGGCCTCGTCGCGCTCGCCCGCTTCCGTTGGGAGGGCGAAGCGTAGCTGCGTTTTGCCTACTCCAGCGAGGTGGCCGGTTCCGGCATCATGGCTATGCCGATCCGGCTGCGTGCTTGCTGCGTGACTTTCAGCGTGTAACCGGCGACGACAAGCGTCCCTCTCCGTGTCCCGCCGGCATTTGGTAAAGCAGTGAAGGTTACGGCGCCTGTGCCGTTTCCGGAGGCGCCCGAATTGATCCGCAGCCAGGAAACGTCCGTCGTCGCGGTCCAGCCGCACCCCGCTGGGCTGGCCACGGCAACCGACCCATTAAACCCCCCGGCAGGCAGGCGCAACGAGCCGGCCCGCACCGAGTATATGCAAGATGTTCCGGCTTGCGTCACGGTCAAAGCAAGCCCCGCGATCGTCAGGGTTCCGGTCCTGGCAAGCGATGACGGGTTCGCCGACACGGAGTACGTCACCGTTTGCGTCCCTGTCCCCGAGGCGCCGCTCGTGATCACGATCCAGGTCGAGTCGCTGCCAGCGGTCCAGGAACAACTCGGAGAGGAAGCCGTCAGCACCACCGTGAGCCCCTGAGCCGTGGCGTCCGGCGCCGCATTGCCGGCGCTGAGCGAGTACGTGCACGGGGCCGGCGGCGGCGCATTGCCGTTGCCCCAGGCGTTCACCAGCAGGTTGGCATCGACCGAACCCAACCCCGTGACGAGATCATAGCCGTGGCCGGCTGTGTAGCCGGTCACGCCCGGAACGCTGTTGTTACCGCTCGCGATGTCGTGGAAAACCGTCGATCCGCCCTTCGCTTGATTCGTCGCCAGCGTGTAGAGCGAAGGGTTGGCATTCCCCTGGCGCCCGCCCTGTCTCCCATCGATCAGCGCCATCAGACCGGCAAAAGACGGCGTGGCTACCGAGGTTCCGCTCGCCGAATAAGATTGGCCGTTGAGGTTGAACAGGTAGCCATCATGCGCAGCGCTGGCGAGCGAGACATCCGGCACGTCGCGGTGGCCGTCTGCCGGCACGCCCGGGCCAGTCTGCCATGAAGGTTTGGAGTACGTATGGCTCGCACCGCCGCCGCTTGCCCACAGCCCTGTGCCGCTGGCGCTCTCGTTCCAGGCAATCTCCGGAATGTATCCCGTGGCCGATCCGCGCGTCGAGCTGTTGCTCGAAAGCCAATAGGCGCCCGGTGTGGCCGTGTCGTCGAATTGCGTGCCGCCCACGCAAGTGGAATAGGGCGACGAACAAAGGCCATTAACATCAGCCGATGTGCCGGTGGTCGCTGAGGCGTCGTCGCACTCGGCGGCCCCCGCGTCTCCCGATGCGACGAATACGCTCATTCCCTGAGCCGCGGCTTGCTGCCAGAGGCCGTTCCAGAATTGATTCGCCGACCGGCCCATCGCCGATTCACAACCACCGAAGCTTACGGTCACGATCGGAGCGAGGTTGTGATTGACAATGTACTGAGCCGACAAGGCAACGCCGTCGGTGGTTTGAGTGGATGCCGAAACTACCACTTGAATCGACGCGCTCTGCGCCACCGCGCCGGCCCATTCGGCATCGAGCGTCACTTCGCCCTGCTCGTCCGACGACGAGACGCCCGGATCCTTCCCGTTGACGATAACGTTCGGAGTGTTCGGCGGCAGCGCATATTTGCTTCGGAATCCTTGCACGTCGTCGAGCTTCAGATTGCTGCGCGCCACCACGGCAATGGATTGGCCGCTGCCGGTGGTCGAACTTCCATAGAGCGGCCAGAGGTTGTAAATCGTGGCGAAATCACCGGGCGCCACATAATGCACGCCGCCCCCCGCCGTGTAATCCGGAACGGATGATGCAGGTGCGATTCGCGCGTGCATCGGCCGGGAGTGAAAGTCGTGCAGCGATACGATGCCGCTCACGACGGGTGCGAGCGCGGCCGGGATCTCCACATCTCGGGCGTTCGCGTGATAGACAACTCCGTTGATGCGGTACTCGTGAATTTCGGTCCGGAACGCATTTTCCACCTGGCTGGCCGTTCCGCTGAACACGATTTGGCGGCCGCCTCCGGCGACCGATTCAATCGTGAATCCGTGGTCCTGAAGCCACCGCACCACCTGATTCAGGTCATGGTCGGAGAGGCCAAACCGGCGGCCGAAGTCCTCGGGCGTGAGCCACTGGTGAAAGAGCGGCGAAGCGGAGTTCTGTTGGGCGGCGAGCAATTCCTCGAGTTCTTGGCTCTGAGCGGCGTCTGGCTGCAGCACCAGAATCATCCGCTCCAGGGGAGTCTCAGCCTCGACGCGCCCGGCGTCGAACTCGGGGCGCACGAAGGGATGAGTGCCTGCGCGGCGTACCCGCATCTCTTCGTTGATTGGTTCGCGGATTCGATCGCCCGCCTGTCCCTTTACGGACTTGGGAAAGAGGCACAGGATGCTCAGAAGTGCAGCGAAAAAAAGGAGCTTTCTCAAGTCCGCCCAGGTCAGCGGCGCACCGGCCGGCCGATTCATGGGTCGAGCGTAACTGATCGCACCAAACGGAACAATTAGCGAAAGGGAACCTACCAACGAAATTCAGGTACTGCTGGTACTGCGGAGGGGGAATCACCCGGCCTGCGGCGCCACGGCGCACAGGACATTGTGTTTACTTCAGGCAGTCGATATACTTGCAGCAGTTCAACCCACCCACGGAGGACACTGGGATGTTTCGTCTGGCAGCAGCGGGTTTCTTAATGGGCGTCGTGACATGGGCCGCCCCGGCCGCAGGCTCGGTCACGTTTCACAAGGACGTAGTTCCGATTCTTCAGAAGCATTGCCAGGGATGCCACCGCCCCGGTGAGATCGCGCCATTTTCTCTGCTTACCTATTCCGAAGCCCGGCCTTGGGCTAAAGCAATGAAGGCCGCGATTCTTACCGAGCAGATGCCGCCATGGTTCGCAGACTCGAAGTACGGTCACTTTGCGAACGATCGCCGGCTTAGCCCGCAAGAAACCAAAACGCTCGTGTCATGGGTCGATGGAGGCGCCGCAGAGGGCGACAAAAAAGATGCCCCGCCGCCGCTGACGTTCCAGGATGGCTGGAACATTAAACCCGACATGGTCATCGAAATGCCCAAGGACTTTCACGTTGCGGCAACCGGAACCATCAACTACCAGAACATCCGCGTGAAAGTGAATTTCCCCGAGGACCTGTGGGTGGTCGCTGCCGAGATGCGTGCCGGCAATCCTAAAGTGGTTCATCACATGAGGGCCATCGTGCTGCCGCCGAAAGCCACCTGGATGTCG
>DASXAK010000032.1:0-20480 GCA_036406715.1 Bryobacteraceae bacterium
TGCGCGATGCTGTCAGTTCCGTGAAACCGGCGCGCGCCGCTTCCAGCCGGCCCAGCCGTTTCTCGATCGCCGCCAAGTCCCATAGCGTTTTGAACAGCAGCGCGTCCGGCAACCCCAGATCCACAGCGCGCCGCAACAGCCGCAGCGCCTCTTCCAGCCGCTCGGCCGCGAGCAGCCAGCGCGCGACTCCGATCAAATCCGCCCCGTGCCGGAACGCCGTCTCCTCCGGTGCGCGGAACGCCAGTGGCACGATCGCCGTCAGGCAGGCCAGCGACAGAATGTCGATCGCATTGTGGTGAAAGATCGGCACCAGCCGGAAAGCCTGCCGCGATCGCAGGTAGTCGAAGTAGTAATACGGGATCATTTCTCCCGGCAAATCGCCCTGCCGCTCGACACCGAGTATCTGGTTCTCCAGGTCCACCAGCCGGCAACTTTCCAGCCGCAGCTTCCAGATCCGCCGCGCCCCGAACAGCAAATCCAGATGCTCCATTCGCTCGAACGGATGCCGCGCCCGAGACATTCGAAACCGCGTCTCGAGCAGCGGCTGATCGTAGGCCTTTCCGTTGTACGTGATGAGCACGTCGAACTGCGCCAGATATTCCGCAAGCCGCGTCAGCAGCGACGCCTCTTCCCCGTAGTCCCGCATGAAAAACTGCCGCAGCCGGAATCCCTCGCCGTCGATCGACCCGACGCCGATCAGAAATGCATAGGTGCCCGTGCCGCCCGCCAGCCCTGTCGTTTCGGTATCGAGAAACGCCCACTTGGTTGGGTGCGCGCGCGCAATCGCCCCGCCCGAAAGCGAGTCGAGCAAGTCCTCCGGCAGCGCCGCGAGATCGGCGATGTCCACGCTCCCGTGCCGCCGGTGCCGTTCCCACAGCTTCTCGGTCTCGAAGTGTTCGCCGAGCGGCGTCCGCACCACCTGCCCTGTGAGAAGCTCTTCAATGAACCGTCCCGGCTTCGGAGGCGCCGTCCGCGCCGCCGGCGGCTCGGCGTATTTGCGGTCGATCCGCGCCATCTGGCGCCGCAGCGCGGCGAGCTGTTCCTGCAAATTCTCCATTCGCCTTTTCTTTGCCCACTATAATCGGAATCAACCGTGCGTTTCAACAGGCTGTTCTTCGTCGCGCTGTTCGCCGTGCTGCTGGCGGCCCGCCTCTGCCACGTCGGCATCCTCTGGGCCGAAGAGACGCTGCCTCTCGCCTCCGCCGCCCAAATCCTGCGCGGCCAGATGCTCTACCGCGACATTTGGTTCGACAAGCCGCCGCTCGTCGCCGCGCCCTACCTGCTCTGGGCGCGCGATGGTTGGCCGCTGCGCCTGGCCGGCGCGCTCTACGTGGTGCTCACCTGCTGGCTGGCTTACCGGCTGGCGCGCTCTCTCTGGTCGGCGCGCGAAGCCTATTGGGCCGCTGCACTGCTTGGATTCTTCCTGACCTTCGATTTCCCTTCCGCCGTGATGCCGCTCGCCTCCGACCTGCTGCTCGTCGCTCCGCATCTCGCCGCCGTTTGGCTCGTCTGGACGCGGCGCTCCTTCTGGAGCGGCGTGGTGCTCGGCGTTGGATTCCTGATCAGTCCCAAGGCGCTGTTGATTGCCGCCGTCTGCGTCCTCTGGAATCCGGCCGGCCTGCTGGCGTTGACGGCCGGATTCGCAGCGGTGAACGGCGTTGCTTTGCTCGCGCTGGCCGTCGCGGGCGCCTGGCCCGGTTACTGGGACGAAGTCTGGCGCTGGGGCAGCCTCTACGCCGCCGCGCCTCTCGGCGAAGACCCTTTCCGCAACGGCTTGATCCGGACCCTCGGCTGGGCCGGCTTTCACCTCGCGCCGCTTGTTGCCGCCGTCTGGTTTTTCTCGCGCCGCCCCTCGGAGGAGAAAGGACCGTCGCCGCTCCAATGGGCCATCTGGTGCGGCATCGGCGTCGCCGGGGTGATCGCCGGATGGCGCTTCTTTCCCCGCTACTACTTCCTGCTTCTCCCGCTGCTGACCATCGCCGCCGCACGGGGATTCACGCGGCTCGGCCGCAAATCGGTATGGATCGCCCTGCTCCTTGTCATCCCGCTGGCCCGCTTCGGCCCGCGTTATTTGTGGCTCGCCTCCGGCCACACCGACTGGGGCGACATCGCGATGGATCGGGACAGCCGCCTTGCCGCCGAACTCGTCCGGTTCGCGGCGCATCCCGGCGACACTCTCTTCGTTTGGGGATTCCGCCCCGAGTTATACATCTACACCGGCCTGCCCGCAGCGACGCGCTTTCTCGATTCGCAGCCGCTCACCGGTGTGCCCGCCGACCGTCACCTCACGGAGTCAACGCCGATGGAAACCGCCGGGCCGCGCGAGCACCGTGCCGAGCTGGCCCGCTCCGCCCCGACCTTTATCGTCGATGGCCTGAGTCTATATAATCCGCAGCTCTCGATCGCCAACTATCCCGAACTACGCGATTGGTTCGCCCACTATCACGCGGTGTCGCGATCCGGCCAAAGCGTCGTCTATCGCCGCCGCACGCCCTAGCCGCAGCCATCCTGATTCTGGAAGTTTCTTTCCGCCCGTACCCAACCCACCACGCCTCGCGCCGTTCGAATCTTCGCCCACCACTCCGTCTTCGGCGCCACCTTGAGGTTCGACAGTTCCGCGTCCGCGCGCTTTCCACGGAACCATACCGCCCACATGCCTTCTCCCTCGTAATGCAGCACGTAAATCCGATCACCCTGGTGAATGCCGGCTTCCGAATCTCCCACCGGCGACTTCATCGGCAGCGGAATCGAGCGGGTCTCGCCCGTGAGGGCCGTCACCCGCTCGCCTTCGCGCAATCGCGCCACCACCCGCCGCCCCTCCGGCCTGTCGACCACCGCCAGCGGTTTCGACGCGAACCACTCCCGGTACAGACAGCACTCAAACGGGCACGCACCGCGATCGATATAAGGGTTTGACGGACGGTCAGCCGCCGTCGCGACGAGCGCAAACAATGCTACCCGCGTGACCCGCACCACCATCACCGGCCCACCCAGCACGCCGCCCTCTTCCCCAGAAACGCGCTCATCCCTTCCTGCGCGTCCGCCGCCAGTGCGTTCATCGACATGACCTCCTTGGCATACGCGTAGGCCTTCGGCTGGTCGATATCGATCTGCGTGTAAAATGCCTGTTTCCCGAGCCCGATCACCAGCGAGCTTGCTTCCGCAATCTTCGCCGCCAGCTTCTCGGTTGTCGCACGCAGTTCCGACGCCGGCACCACGTGGTTGACCAAGCCCCAGTCCGCCGCCGTGCGCGCGTTCACCAGTTCTCCGGTGAGCAGCATTTCCAGCGCGCGCTTGCGGCCGATCGCCCGCGTCAGCGCCACCATCGGGGTCGTACAAAACAACCCGATCTTCACGCCCGGCGTCGCGAATGCCGCTTCTTCCGCCGCCACCGCGAGGTCGCAGGACGCCACCAGTTGACAGCCCGCCGCCGTCGCGATCCCGTGCACTTCGGCGATCACCGGCTGCGGAATTTCCTGGATCTTGGTCATCAGCTCCGTGCAGACGTCGAAGATGCGCCGGTATTCGGTGATATTGCGCCCCGTCATTTGTGAAAGGTCATGGCCGGAGCAGAAGACCTTCCCAGCGCCTCGAAGGATCACCACCCGCACCGCCGTATCGCGTCCGATTTCCTCCAGGCACGCGATCAATTCCAGCATCAGTTCGAGCGAAAGCGCGTTCCGCCGTTCCGGCCGGTTCAGCGTGACCCCTGCCACCCCGCCGGCCTGCGCCATACATACGTCGTGAAATTGCATCTTCGCCCCTCCAACCATCATCCTAATAAGTGGAGCATGGGTCTGCGGTATGCACCTGTCAGCGCCCCTCAAACCAATAGTACGCATCAGCAGCGTCGCGGCATTTCTGCGTTTGCAATCGGTTTGACGACTCTGCTAACATCTAGTTGGCAGATCCTCTCCTTGAATCATCCAAAATCCAACCGACGGAGCGAAAAAACCAACTGAATGAGTTTTACTGTTTTTCTTGGCAACCTCCCCACCTGGGTCACAGCTGACGACATTAAGCAATGGCTTTCGGCTGAAGACCTCGTCGCCGACTCGATCAAAGTCATCCGCAATCACGAGACGCAGGAATCGAAGGGCTTCGCTTTCGTCGAAGCGCCGACCGCCGACGAGATGCAGGCAATCATCCGTCGCTTCGATCGCGCGCCGCTCGAAGATCGTCTGTTACGCGCCAATCCGGCCCAGCCTCCCAAAGGGAAGGACCCCCGCGGTGCTGCCGCCGTTTCTCCCGCGCCGCAGGCCGGTACCGCACGCAGCGCTGCGCCGCCGCCGCGCAACCAGCGCCGCAAACGCGGTGGTCGCGAGCGAGAGCAGGACTCTTCCCGCAGTGCTTTCGCCGCCGAGCTGGCCAAAGTCCTGTAACCGCCGCCCGCGGCGATCCCGGTTTCTGTTCGTCTCCACACCTGTGAACGCCAGTCACATCCGTTCTGGCTTTATCCCCTTCATTATTAGCGATTTACGGCTGGCACAAGGCGTGCTTCTCGGGGCCGCATGAGATTGCCCTGGCTCGCCTGTCTGGTCTTTGGCAGCGTGCTCACTCCGACTCTCCTGACGGCAGGAAACGAAGATCCTGAACTCAATGTGAATTCGCGGTATACGGTGGAGACCGTGATCGTCTCTGGCGACGGCTGGTCCACCAACCTGGCTGCCGACCACGACCAGAAGATCAGTTCCGGTCTCCGCAGCGAAATCACCGCTCTCATTGGCAGCAAACTGAACCCGGCTGTGCTTGACGATCTGGCGGTCCGCCTGCGGCGCGAGTTTCAAGCCCGCGCCGTGAATCACCGGCTGCTTCGTGGAACCACACCCGAATCCGTCCGGGTCGTCTTTGAGATCACGCAGAAGCCGGCGCGCTTCGATGTTTCCGTTCCCAAGTTCCTGTACGCAAACCGGCAGGGTTGGACCGGCGCGGTCGAAAGCACCACGACCGTGCACCACAACGCCTTCACTGTCGGTCTGGTGAGCGATGGCGACGATCTGGCCGAGCGTTACACCGGTCTGCTGGCGCGGTACGAAAACACGCGGCTGGGAACCGATCGCGTCCACCTCCGCTTCGACTTCGACGATTACCATGAGCAGTGGAACGGGGCGACCCGGACTGATCTCGCTGTTCCTCCCGATGAAACTTCCGGCATCTACCGCAGCCGCCGGAACTACGAACCCGCGGTGATTTTCGTTCTCGCCAGGCCCCTAACGCTGAGCGTCGGAGCCAGCTTCCAGAGCTTTCAAGAGGAAACCCCCGGCACGCCCGTCGGCGCCGCCAATGCTGTTGTCAGCCGGCTGGATTACCAGCATCGCATGGAAGACTCCGACTACCGCCAGGGTATCGACGCCGGCTATAGCCTGCGAGCCGGTACCCGGGTGCTGGGCAGCGACTTCGCCTATGCCCGCCAGCGCTTGAACTTCCGGTATACCCTCACCCACGGCAAGCACGTGTTAAAAGAGGAAGTTCAGGCCGGGCTCCTGACCGGGCGGGCTCCCCTGTTTGAGCGGTATGTGGGCGGCAACAGCACCGTAATGCGCGGCTGGGACAAGTACGAAATCAATCCGTTCGGAGGAAACCGGATCGTCGCCAATTCCGTCGACTATCGGTACGGAATCTTTCAGGTGTTCTATGATACCGGGGCGGTATGGGATGCCGGACAAGCGGCTCCGATACGGCATTCGGTAGGGATTGGACTGCGCCAGGCGTCGTTGTTCCTGGCGATCGCCTTTCCGCTGCGGGAGGGCCGCGCGGATCCCGTGTTCCTGATGGGCATGAATTATTGAGCGAACATCGCCGGGGCCTACAGATCAGCCGCAGAAGCTGGCTTCTGGCCGGCCTCGCTGGTCCTCTGCTTCGGGCCCGGACTGCCGGTCATTTGACTGCCAGTTTCGACGGCGATGACCTGCATGTCACTGCGCCGCAATTGCATTTCCTGAGCGGAAAGTCGCTCAGCCGCCTTCAGGACGGCGCCGCTGTGACGTTTCTCTCGCAGCTCACTATTTTCGGCGACAACCGCGGCACCGTCTGGCGGCACGCTCACGAGCGGCTCACCGTCAGCTACGACGTGTGGGAGGAAAAGTTCAGTGTCGTTCTCGGCTCGGCCAACCGGCGCGTCTCGCGGCTCACAGCCACTGCCGCCGAAGCCTGGTGCCTCGACAACCTGGCGATCAGCGCGCTGGGCCTGTCGCCGGAACGGCCGTTCTGGCTGCGCTTGGAACTGCGAACGGCCGATCCCAAGGATTTGTCAACGCTGATGGGCGACCCGGGGATCAGCATCAGCGGCTTGATCGAGATCTTCAGCCGCAAGCCGGGAGCCGGCGACGAACCGTGGATGCTCAATGCCGGTCCGCTGCGGCTATCCGGACTGCCGAGAACTTTGGGACACGGAACGCGAAAAGGGTGAACCGGCTTCGTAACAGACTCGTTGTGATCTTCCTGGCGGCTACGCTGCTCCCGCTGGCAGCGACCGTTTGGATCACCACGGCTCTGCTCGACCGCAGTCTCGAGTACTCTTCGACCGCCGAACTCGACGCCATCTCCAAATCGCTGCAATTGACCGGGCGCGAATACTACCAGCACATGCGCGATGATCTCCGGAAACAGGCGCTCTCCGGCGAAGTCCAACCGCAGAAGTACGCGGCTGGAACCGGACCAGATGCCGTGCGATCGTTTGCGCAAAGCGAAGAACCCGAGAGCTTCGCCTACGCCGGAACCGACGGCAACCGGCTGGACTACTTTGTCCGCCATGGCGGCGAGGTGTGGGTCTACTCGGCCGACCTCGGCAAAGTCGGGATGGAGCGGCTGGCCCGGCAATTGGGTGAGGCGCGCGCCCATGTGGAGAGCGCCAGCCTGCGCGATCTGCGGCGTGGGTTCAAACTCGTCTACGCCCTGCTTGCGGCCGCCATCTGGCTCGTGTTCCTGGCCCTGCTCATCTATGCCGCGCATCGCGTCAGCCGGCCCATCCAGCAGTTGACCAAAGGTTTGACACGGTTGGCCGCGGGTGATCTCGGCGCGCGCGTGCCGGCGCGCCGCGATGACGAAATCGGGCGCGCGATCCAGGCCTTCAACGACATGGCGCAGCGGCTGCAACAATCCACCGAGCGGCTGGTGTACATGCGGCAGTTGGCCGGCTGGCAATCGCTGGCCCGTAAAACGGCGCACGAGGTGAAAAACTCGCTGACCCCCATCCGTCTCACCGTGGAAGAGATGGTGGTCCGCGCCGGATCGGCCGACCGCGCGTTCATCGAGCAGGCCGCCCAAATTGTCATCGACGAAATCGAAACCCTCGAGCGGCGGGTGCGCGCGTTCTCGCAATTCTCGGCCGAGCCTCCGCTGTGTCCCGCGCCGGTGGACGTCAATTCGCTGCTACAAGAGCGGATTTCGTTCCTGAAAAACGCGCATCCGGAAGTCGCGTACGATTGCTCGCTCGCCGATGCCGCGCCGCCCGTGCTCGCCGACCAGGATCTCGTCAAGGGAATCCTTACTAATCTGCTCGAGAACGCCGCAGAAGCAGCGGGTGAGGGCGGCCACATCCTCGGCAAGACCCGCGCCGAGAACGGGCATGTCACGATCGAGGTGCATGATTCAGGGCCGGGCTTGAGCGAGCAGGCGCGTTCGTCGTTGTTCGAGCCCACGATTTCGTTCAAGAAACGCGGCATGGGGCTGGGACTTTCGATCGCGCGCAAAAGCGCTTTGCTATCGGGAGGAGACATCCAGCTCGTGAAAGGAGAACTGGGCGGCGCCGGATTCCGCGTCCTGCTGCCCGCGGCCATCCATGGCAGCCAAGCGCATCCTGATCGTGGATGACGAGGAAAATATCGGCCGCTCGCTGCGGCTGATCCTCGAGCGCGAAGGGTATACGGTCAACGTGTGCCGCTCGGTGGCGGAGTTTCGCGCGCATCCCGATGCGCAGCGCGCCGACGCCTACCTGCTGGACATGAAGCTGCCGGACGGCAACGGCATCGACGTGCTGCGCTCGGTTCGGCACAACGGCGCGCCGGCCCCCGCAGTCATGATCTCCGGCCACGGCACCATCGCCGACGCGGTGGAAGCCACGCGCGCCGGCGCCTTCGACTTTCTCGAAAAACCGCTCAGCCGCGACCGCGTCTTGCTGGCGGTGAAGAACGCGCTCGAGCAATCGAACCTGCGTAAGGAAAACGAGCGGCTGCGAGAGCTGGTGGGCGGGACGCCGAAGATGATCGGCGAATCGCCGGCCTGGCAGCGAGCGGTCGAACAGGCTTCGATGGCGGCGCGTTCAGACGCCCGCGTTCTGCTGATCGGCGAATCGGGCACCGGCAAGGAACTGCTCGCCGCGCACATCCACAACTCGAGCCCGTTCGCCGCCGGACCGTTTGTCAAGGTCAACTGCGCGGCGATTCCGACCGAGCTGCTCGAGACCGAGCTGTTCGGCCACGAGAAGGGGAGCTTCACCGGCGCGACCGGAATGCGCCGCGGCAAGTTTGAGCTGGCGGACGGCGGCACGATCTTTCTCGACGAAGTGGGCGACCTGCACGCCGGTTCACAGGCGAAGCTGCTTCGCGTCCTACAAGAAGGCGAATTTCACCGTGTGGGCGGCGAAGCGATCATCCGCGTAAACGTGCGGGTGATCTCGGCGACCAACCGCGACCTGAACGCGCTGGTGGGCCAGGAGAAGTTCCGCGAAGATCTCTATTACCGGTTGAGCGTCGTGCCGATCCGCGTGCCGGCTCTCCGCGAGCGCCCGCAAGATATCCGGCCCTTGGCCGAGTACTTCCTCGAAGACTTCTGCGCGCGAAACAACTTCAAGCGGAAGACCATCGAGGATCTCGTATTTCCTCTTCTCGAAAGTTACGGCTGGCCCGGGAATGCGCGCGAGCTGCGCAACGTGATCGAGCGGATGGCGATTCTCAGCCCGGGCGAGCGCTTGACGCGCGACTCGATCCCGGTGGAAATCCGCGTCCAGCGCGAGAGCGGCCCGAAGTCGACGATCCAGGAAGCGCGCGAATCGGCCGAGCGCGAGCACATCCTCCGCGCGCTCGAAGAATCCAAGTGGAACGTCAGCGGCGCCGCCCGCGCCCTCGGCATGGAGCGGACGAACCTTCACAAGCGCATCCGCGCGCTCGGGCTGAGCCGGGAAAAATAGTGGCCAGCCTTCAGGAACAGTTTGGCGGGATTGACATCTACTTGTTCGATCAGTTGCTGCGCGGGCGGATCGTGCCGGGGATGCGGGTGCTCGAGGCGGGGTGCGGGACGGGACGTAACCTCGTGTACTTCATTCGAGGCGGGTATGAGGTCTTCGGCGCGGACGCGGATGCGCGCGCGATCGAGAACGTGCGGCGGGTGGCGGCCACCCTTCCTCCGGAGAATTTTCGGGTCGAGCCGATCGAGGCGATGTCATTTCCAGACGGTTTCGCGGATGTGGTCATCAGTAGTGCGGTGCTGCACTTCGCGCGCGACGATGAACAGTTCCAAGCTATGCTGTGCGGCACCTGGCGGGTGCTGAAAGCGGGCGGGCTGCTGTTTTGCCGGCTCGCGTCGTCGATCGGAATCGAGGGGCGCGTGCAGGCAATCGGCGGGCGGTGGTGTCTTCTGCCGGACGGCTCGGAGCGTTACCTGGTGGACGAGGCGCTTCTCATGCAACTCACCGAACAGCTCGGCGGACGGTTGCTCGATCCGCTCAAGACCACGGTGGTGCAGAACCAGCGCTCGATGACCACCTGGGTCATGCGGAAGAACCTTTAGCGCGGCGCGCGAGCTCGTCGGTGTACGCGCGCTTGAGACGCGCGATGCGATCCACCAGTCCGGCGCAGATTACGTCCGGATGGAGCGCGCGCAGTTCCTCATCGCTCAACTCCTCGAAGTGCGTCCGCCAGTCCGCTTCGAGCTGGGGATTGAAAACTTCCTTGTCGAGGATACTCGTGGCGATCAGGTTGAGCGCGCCCGGAACCATGACACGGTATTCGTGCTGCGCCGGCTGATCGCCGCTCGCCGCCGTGACTTCGACCACCGAGACCTGGCAGGGGATTCCCGCGTCCTGAAGGGCGCCGCGGGCGTTGCCGGCGTCGGTAGCGGCCGAGCCCCCGGGCTGGCTCACGAACGAGCAAGCGCAAGCGGCATCTGGCAGCCAATCGGCTTCCTCTTCGGTGTCGTAATCGGCCTCGCCGTACTCCTGCCCGGCGGGCTCCTCCTTCTGCGACGTTAAGCCGCGTTCGGCCAGCTCTTCGTCGTAACAACGCTGGGCGGCCTCGGTGAGTTCGTCTCGCTCCATGGCCAGCAACTCGTCATCGGGAAGCGAGCGGTAATGGCGGCGCAGGCTGTCGAGGTCGAGCTGCATCAAGAAGCCAGCGAGCCGCAGAAGCGATCGAACGCGCCCTTCAGGAGCTCGGCGATTTCGGACGGGTCCCGGCGCTCGATGTCGCTCCGGTGGAGCATATAAACCACTCTGCCGTCCTGGAACAGGGCGATCGACGGCGACGACGGCGGAAACTCGGAGAGAATCGCGCGCACTCGCGCGACCGCGGCTTCATCGCCGCCGGCGAAAACGGTGGCGGCTTTGGCAGGACGCACGGAGTGTTGAAGCGCCATGCCCACGGCGGGCCGGGCCCGGCCGGCGGCACAGCCGCACACCGAGTTGACCACCATCAAAACCGTGCCGCTTCCGGGCGCGAGCAGCCGGTCGACATCCGCAGCCGTACGGGCTTCTTCGACACCGAAGCGGGTGAGGTCGGCGCGCATGGGGGCGATGAACTGTTCGGGATAAGGCATCTTTCCGATTCTACCGTGAGTGTCGGCGCGCTACGGCCGGCCCTCACTCGATGGCGGCACAATCCCTTTGATGCGAAGGAATGCGCCGATGATGCCGTACATTTCGTTATCGTGCTCGATGTTCCAGCTAAGCAGTCCGAGCTTGCTCATATCCCAGCGCGCCCACCGGACCTTGGCGGCCGCGGCGGCATCCGTGATGGAGGCATAGATGGGATCGCAGTAGTCGAAGGACGCCTGGAGAGCGGCGACCAGCTCCGCTTTCGATTTTTTCGAACCGGCGTTCGCGGTGACGTGGTCGCCTCTGACAACGGCGCACATGAGAAGCTGGCCATCGGCAACATGAGCGATCATCTCACCAAACGTGCGCACTTCCGGAACGGTGCGAAACGAGTAGTATTCTTCGGGCATCTTGTCCGCCGCCCGCAGCAGGCTCCGTTTGACCAGCGCGTAGGTCTGGCGGGCATCATCGGTGAACGGATTGCTTTGAGCGTGCAGACCGGCGGCAGCCAGCAGCGGAGCGATCAGCGTGACGAGATGGAAACGATTCATGGCGCTACTTACGGAAGCGCGTAGGTGACGAGCTTCGGGAAAACGGTGTTCGCGGTGGGGGCGGGCGGCGCGGCGCCGGGCTCTGCGTTGCGGGCCACCACCACTCCGGTGCCGCCCATGAGTGCGATGTACTGCTTGCCGACCAATTCATATGTGATCGGCGGGCCCATGCCGTTGCGGAGACCGGTGTCGACGTCGAGCAGCTTTTGCCCTTTATCGGCGGTGTAAGCGACGAGGTGGCCATCGGGAATCACTTGGATCACGAGATTGCCGGCGGTAGTGAGCGTGCCGCCACCGATCGAGCCGCCACCGGGAGTCGTCCAGCGAATTTGCTTCGTGACCGGGTCGAGCGCAGTCAGGATATTGCGCGGTTGGCCTTCGGGCGGGGGCTCAGGGCCGATGGCGGGCGGCGGCGGAAGCTTGGCCGGAGGCGGCGGCGCGATGCTGCCATCCTTGGGCGGCGCACCGCGACGCACGCCGATGTTGCTACGGTTGGGCTGCCAGGTGAATTCGGTATCGATGGCAAAATTGGAGCTGCTCACGGTGGCAGTCGGGACGTAGACCAAGCCGGTTGTGGGATTAAACGACATCGGCGACCAGTTGTGCGCGCCGCCGGGTCCGGGCGAAATCTGAATCGGCTCCGTACCGTAGTGCGCTTCGGCATTCACGAACGGTCGGCCGGTGCGCTCGTCGAGGCCCTTGGCCCACGTGATCTTCGCGAACGGAATACCGCTGATGAACTGCCCGGAGACGCGATCGAGCACGTAATAGAAGCCGTTCTTGTTGGCCTGCATCAGCACCTTGCGCGGGCGGCCGTTGATGGTCAGATCGGCGAGCAGGAGCTGCTGGACGCTGTCGAAGTCCCAGGAGTCGCCGGGCACCGGTTGGAAATACCACTCGAGCTTGCCGGTATCGGGCCGGACGGCGAGGATGGAGCAGACATAGAGGTTGTCCTTGCCCTTGGATTTGCGCAGTTCTTCCGGCCAGGGGCCGCCGTTGCCGGTGCCGACATAGAAGAGGTCGGCGTCGGGATCATAGGCCATGCCGTCCCACACGGTGCCGCCGCCTCCGAGTTTCCACCAATCGCCGGACCAGGTCTCGGCGGCCTTCTTCAGCGCCGGATTTTCGAAGGGTTTGGAGGGATCGCCGGGGATGGTGTAGAAGCGCCAGGCGAATTTGCCGGTGAGGGCGTCATAGGCCGCGAAGAAGCCGCGGACGGGGAACTCGGAGCCGCTCACGCCGATGATGACTTTGCCTTTGGCGATGCGCGGAGCCATGGTGATGGTGTAATACTCCTGGCTGTAGGCGACGCGCGATTCCCAGACGGGCTTGCCGGTTTCGGCATTGAGGGCGACGAGACGGCCATCGACGATCGGCGCGATGACGAGACCTTGATACATCGCGATGCCGCGCTGGACGACGCCGCAGCAGATTTTGGGGCGCGTGGCCTCCTGGTTGACTTCGGGGTCCCAGCGCCATTTCTCCTTGCCGGTGCGCGCGTCGACGGCGAAAACGATGCTCCAGTTGGTGATGCTGTAGAGCGTGCCGTTCGAGAACAGAGGCGTAGCCTCCTGATTACCACCACCGCGGCCGACATCGAATGTCCAGACGGGCGCGAGCCGCGCGACGTTGGAGACATTGATCTGCTGGAGCGGGCTATAGCGTGTCTCCTCAGGGGTGAGGCCGTAAGTGAGCCACTCGCCGGGATTCTTCACGGCGCTCTTGGGGGGCTGGGCAGCAGCGGCCAGCGAAAGGGCCAGGGCGGCCGTGAACGGGACAAACTTTGTCATATTCGTCATCCGGAAACTTCAATAGATTCTACTCCGAAAGGAGTGGCCGAGAATGGGTTCGTTTGGTTTTTGGGCTTTGGTGGCAGTTGAACTCTGAGAAGGACAGGGGTAGGTGGGAGAAAATGCGGATGAAATTCGGCGCCCAGGTTGGCAAGCTAAAGCATGCCCCACTGGGACGGAGGCGCATTCGCGCACTCCGTCCGGACAAGTTGCGCGCTGGGCAAGTTAGGACCTCCGCTTCCCCTCGCACTCTCGCGCGCTAGACCTGCGCTCTTCGGGATCAGGAAAAGCACGCGAGTCGCCAAAACGGAAATCGCGTGTTTTCTTGGCGGGAGAGGCACGCGATGGCGGCTTCATGAACCATCCGGTTAGCGCGCGGCAAACCGTTCAGTTCATGGTGGGCCCGGCATAACCGATATAATCGGGCCTATCGGAGGAGGCTGGCCCTGTGGACGAGGAGTTTGCCGCGACTTTTGAGGCCTTGAAGGCGTCACTCGCGCGGAGCGCGAAGCGGCTGGCGGTGAAGACGGACATTGCCGTGGAGTATCGGCGGTATTTGAAGAAGCGAATGCAGGGAAAGAGCTGTTTCAATTTTAAGAGCACTCCGGAGCCGGCGATCGTCGAGGAACTCAACGCACTCACGGACGCGGCGGCGAACCAGTGGGTCGAGAAGAAATGGATGTGAGAAGGCTATGCGGACGATTTTGGGGTTGTTTCTGATCGCGGGTGGGGCGATGGCGCAGGGGCGGAGTTGCGCCGAGATGGCGAAACTGGACATGCCGGGTGTCACGTTCACGAAGGCGGCGCCGGCGGCGGAACCGGTGGCGCATTGCCGGGTGGATGGAGTGATCGACCGGCGGACGGGGGCCGGCGGGAAGGAATACGGGATCGGGTTTGCGCTGGCGCTGCCGGACCAGTGGAATGGGCGGTTTCTGTTTCAGGGAGGTGGGGGCTTGAACGGGAATGTCGCCAATCCGCTCGGCGGACAGGCAGCTGGCGATCGTCCGGCGCTGGCGCGCGGGTTCGCGGTGGTGACCACCGACAGCGGGCACAAAGGCGCGGTGTTCGACGGGTCGTTTTTCGCGGATCAGCAGGCCAGCCTGGATTTCTACTACGTGGCGATCGGACGGGTGGCGCTGCTGGCGAAGAGTGTGATCGCGACATTCTATGGGCGTCCGGCTGAGCATTCGTATTATGACGGCTGCTCGACGGGCGGGCGCGAGGCGATGACCATGACGCAACGGTATCCGATGTATTTCGATGGCGTCATTGCGGGCGATCCTGCGATGCGGACCGGGTATTCGAATCTAGCGCTGGCGTATATCGGCGCGACGTTCGATCGCGCGGCGTCCCGGGACGCGAGCGGAAAGCCGGCGGAACTGTTCTCGCAGCCGGAAAAGGACCTGATCGTGAAGTCGCTGCTCGACAAATGTGATGCCAAGGACGGCCTGAAAGACGGGATGATCTTCAACGCGAAAGGGTGCGACTTCGATCCGACGGAGCTTGCGTGTGTAGGCGGGAAGACGACCGCGTGCCTGCCGCCTGAAAAGGCGGCGGCTTTGAAGAAAGCGTTGGCGGGGCCGAAGGACGTCCACGGCGATGCGATCTATCCGGGGTTTCCGTACGATGCGGGGATCGGGCAGGCGTCACAGCGGCTGCCGGGGCTGCTGTTCGGGCCGCGCATTCCAGTACCGGTGCCGTCGGACTCCGCGACATTCGATCTGGAACGCGAGGCGGAGCGGGTGGCAAACGACGTCAACGGGCGAGCGGGCGACAGCCTGTGGACGAACCTCTCGACGTTTTCCGGGCACGGCGGGAAGCTGATTTTGTATCATGGGCTCGGCGATCCGTGGTTCTCGCCGCTCGATACGGCTGGGTACTACGAAAACCTGATCCGGGACGACGGCGGGCGGGCGAAGGTGGAGTCGTGGAGCCGGATGTTCCTGGTTCCGGGGATGGGGCACTGCGCGGGAGGGAGTGCGACGCTCGACCGGTTCGACATGCTGACGGCGATTACGGATTGGGTGGAGAAGGGAGCCGCTCCGGATGCGGTGACGGCAACGGGCGCTGCGTTTCCTGGAAGGAGCCGACCGTTGTGCGCGTATCCGAAGCACGCGCAGTACACGGGGCAGGGCGATCCAAACGACGCGAAGAACTTCACATGCAGGGAGTGAGCTGCCACGCGCATTGGCGGGTTGGAGACCTGCCCCACGTGATATGATTCGGGCAGTGGCACTCGAGGCGGAAGCGATCCGGGCGCAAGTCGAACGGATTGTTCAAAACAAGAGTTTACGGTGGTCGGACGGGCAGCGGCGGCTCCTCTCGTATCTCGCTGAAAAATCGATGGCCGGGGAAGCCGACGAACTGAAAGAATACACGATCGGGCTTGACGCATTCGGCAAGCCGCCGTCGTACGATCCGCGGCAGGAATCCGTGGTGCGGATGCAGGTGGCGCGGCTACGGCAGAAGCTGGGCGAATATTACCGCACGGATGGCGCGCAGGATCCGATTCTCATCGAGCTGCCGAAAGGTGGATTCAAGGTAACGTTCGAGCCACGGCCAGCCGCGCAGCCGGAGGAGCCGGTGCGACGGCGGCGCTGGCGCGAGGCGGTGGTGGCGGCATCGATCGCGGCGGCGATCGGCGTCGCGTTCTATCTTTCAACGCGGCCGGTGCGGGCAGAGCGGAGCGGGATCGAAACGGCTGTGCTGACGCCGGAGCTGCAGCAGTTGTGGACGCCGATCCTCAATTCGAACCGGCCGCTGGTAGTTTGCATAGCGACGCCCGCGTCGGGATCGTCAGCTGCCGGGACCGCGAGCGGTGCGTTTCTGCTCGGCCAGTTTCTTGCGCCGCGCAAGCAGCACGTGCTGCTGACACGAGGCGACCTGCTGTCGATGCCCGAGATCATGATGGACAACGTGATATTTGTGGGGCCGTCGACCGGCAACCGCCAATTGCAAGCGGTGCCGGCGGACGAGCAGATCGCGCTCGAACCGAATGGCATTCGCAATCTGAATCCGCGGTCGGGCGAGCCTGCTTTTTTGGCCGATCATGTTTCGCACAATTCGCAAGATGCTGAAGAAAGCCACGCGCTGATCAGCCATATTCCGGGGCTATACGGCAATGGCGAGATTCTTTCCTTATCGGGCAACCAGATTTCGAGCGTGATGGCGGCGGTGCAGGCACTGACTGACCCGGCGCTGGCGCGGACCCTGGTGGCGCGGATGAAGACGGCGAGCGGGACGATGCCGCGGTATTACCAAGTCGTTCTGAAAGTGAAGTCGATGGACGACATGCCGGTGAGCATTTCGTACTTGTTTCACCGGGAGTTGTCGGGATCACGGACGGCGACAGTCGCCAGACGGTAAGGACGATGCACGCGCGGCGGATTCTCGCAGGTTTCGGTTTGGTTCTGGCGTTGGCACCCGCGGCGGTCGCGCATCATTCGTTCGCGGCCGAGTTCGATGGTAACAAGCGGGTCAGCTTCCAGGGAGTCGTCACGAAGGTCGAGTGGACGAACCCGCACACCTACTTCTATGTCGACGTCAAAGACGACAGCGGACGGGTAGTGAACTGGGCGTTTGAGACGGCGGGGCCGAACCTGCTGGCGCGGCTCGGCTGGAAACGCGATTCGCTGAAAGTGGGTGACCGCGTGACGGTGGTGGGGTATCCGGCGTGGGACGGCGCGAAGATCGCGTCGGCGCGGACCGTAGTGCTGGCGGACGGGCACAAGGTTTTTGCGGGATCGGCGGTCGACGGCGGACCGCAACCGTGAGCACCGCTTGCCGCGCCGCCTGAAGCGTTCCACAATCTTTATTCACCGCTGGATGGGGGCCATGTTCTGCCTGCCGTTCGCGTGGTGGTTCGTCACCGGAATGTTCATGATGTATTGGGACTATCCGGAGGTGCGCGAGGCGGACCGATTGGAGCGGGCGCAAGCGCTTGACGGTTCGCGCGTGCGCGTCGCGCCGCAGGAGGCACTGACGCGCCTGAACGCCGGACAGGTTCCAAGGTCCGTGCAGTTGCAGATGTTTGACGGGCGGCCGGTGTACCGGTTTGGATTCGGATACGGTGATCAGCGGCTGGTGCATGCCGATGATGGAACCGAAATCGCGGAGTTCCCTCCGGAGTTGCTGCGGCGCGTGGCGGCGCAGTGGACGGGCCGGCCGGCGACGATGGCTCGCTTCGAAGGAGTGCTCACTTCCGAAGACCAGTGGACCGTGGCTGGATCATTCCGCGCGCTGCGGCCTTTGCGGAAATATTCGTGGCCGGACGGCCAGGAAGTCTACGTCTCGGAAGCGACAGGGGCCGTCGAGCAGTACACGACGCGGTCTATGCGAGTGGGCGCATATTTCGGCGCGATCCCGCACTGGCTGTACTTCACGCCGCTGCGCAAGAACGGGCGGCTTTGGAGCCGGGTTGTGATCACGGCGTCGGCGTTGTCGACGGTCGCGGCCGTGTTTGGCGTGATCGCCGGAATCTGGATGTACATGCCCGGCCGCGGAGTGCCGTACAAGGGATGGAAGCGGCTGCACATGATTCTCGGGCTATTGTTCGGAGTGATCGCGTGTACGTGGGCGTTCAGCGGCATGCTTTCGATGGAGCCGTTTCCGATTGAGGGTCGCAGCGGCGAGAACGCGGGGCGGATCGCCGCGGCGCTGCGAGGCAAGAGACCGGCGCTTGAAGCATTCGATGCCAAGCAGCCTCGGCAGGCGCTGGCCGAAGCATCCGAAGTGAAGGAACTCGAATTCACCTCGTTTGCGGGAGAGCCGGTGTATCTGGCGAAGCGGGGCGCATTGCGGTCGCGCGTGATCCCAGTGCGGGGAGCGGCGAGCGATGAGTTCGACTGGCGGGAAATCGCGCGCGTGGCGGAAAAGGCGGCGCCGCTCGTGGAGGCGCGGCCGATGTCGGAATACGACGCCTACTATCTCAACCGGCGACACGAGCGTCCGCTGCCGGTGGTGCTGCTGCGGTTAGGCGATGCGGATAACACCCGTTACTACATCGACACGCACACGGCGCGGATTGTGGGCGGATATGCGTCGGACGGTTGGATGTCGCGGTGGCTGTATCATGGCCTGCACTCGATCAATCTGCCGTGGCTGTACCGGAACCGGCCGGCTTGGGACATCCTAGTGCTGGCGCTGCTCGCGGGGGGAGCGACGCTGTCAGCAACCGCGATCATTCTCGCGTGGCAGTTGCTGCGCCGGAAGTTGATATAGTGCCCGGAATGCCGGGAGCGCGCGCGAAAAGTGATGCCAGATGCACGGTGATGGTGCCGCAAAGTACCGCATCCGGGACAAAAGTACCAGGAAATGTTTGGAGCGGGAATTTCCGGGATTAATCTAGGCGTATACGACGGGACACGGCACAGAGCGGGCGGTGGGCGACTCCGGCGATAGCGAGCGGATTCCGCGTCTCCGGCTCCGAGTCGAGAGGCTGATTGAGCGCCAGGTGCTGGAGCACGAGCGGCGCCGCCGCGAGCAACGGGTGCGCGTCGGGGTGTACGTCACGCTCATTGTGGCACTTCTAGCTCTGGGCGCATTTACCGCTTACCTCGATTACCTACTGAACCAGGCGACGGCGCAGACTGCGGCTGAGATTCGATCGGTGCGACGCAGCGTGGATGCGGTAAATGAGGCGATCGCGGCGGTCAAGCAGAAGATTGAAGAGAACAATCAGGCGCTGGAGGCGAATCACCAGACGCTGCAGCTCCATCGGGAGTTGCTCGCGCGGGCGCTGGCGGAGACGCGCACGTCGAACCTGTTGTCGACCGTGGACAGCTATCTCACGGCGTTGGAGGGTACCGGCGAGCTTGAGTTCGAAGGTCCTGACGACCGTGCGGACGTTTCGCGCAAACTAAAGGACCGGATCCGGCCGGTAATCGTGAACGAGATCGTCGACAAACCAGAGCTCACCGACGCTCAACTGCGGAGGCGCATCGAGCGGCTGGCGGACCGCTACCTGGACGATTTCTGAGATGCGGATGACCGCTGTGGGTTGAGCGGAGGCGATACGCGGGTGTAGACTGCCCGAGGAGGGGTTATCGTGACCAGGGCAAGTCTACGGCTGACTGTCATTGCGGGTGCGATCGTGTTGGTGGCGCTGCCAACTAGTGTGCAGGCGCAAACCGGAGTCGCAGAGAAGAAGGGCGCGGTCGAGAAGATCACGGTGCATGGAAAATCGCTCGAGGGGAATCTCGAGGGCGACTCTGCCGATCGCGACGTTTTCGTATATCTTCCCCCGAGTTATTCGACCGAGACGAGCCGGCGCTACCCAGTGGTTTATTTCCTGCACGGTTACGGCGTCCATGCCGAGCGGTACTGGGAGGTCATGACGGTGCCGGCGACCGCAGACCGCGAGATGAGCGGCGGAAGCGCGCAGGAGATGATTCTGGTGCATCCGGACGCCTTCACGATTTACAGCGGGAGCATGTATTCGAACTCGCCGACTACCGGCAACTGGGAAGCATTCATCACGCACGACCTGGTGGAGTACATCGACAGCCATTACCGGACAATTGCGAACCGCGAGAGCCGCGGCCTGGCGGGGCACTCGATGGGCGGCTACGGGACGCTGCGGATCGGGATGAAATATCCGGAAGTGTATTCGAGTATTTACGCCATGAGCTCGTGCTGCCTGATGAACAACCCAGCAGCGCCGCCGCGGCCCGCGCCCGCGCGTGCGGCCGAAGGAGAGAACCGGGGCGGACGAGCCGCGAGAGGGACGGGATTCGCCAACGTGCAATCGGCTGAGGCGGCGGCGTGGTCGCCGAATCCGCAGAACGCTCCGAAGTTCTTCGACCTGCCGCGAGAGAACGACGTCGTGCGGCCGGAAATTGCGGCCAAGTGGATCGCCAACTCACCGCTAGCGATGGTCGACCAATATGTTCCGAATTTGAAGAAGTATCGCGCGATGATGATGGACGTCGGTCTGCAGGATGGGCTGGCGGCTTCCAACAAAGAAATGGACGAATCGCTGACCCGGTTGGGAGTAGCGCATACGTTTGAAACGTACGAAGGCGACCACATGAATCATGTGAAGGACCGGTTCGCGGATAGGGTGCTACCCTTTTTCTCGGACAACCTCAAATCGGGCGCGCCGCAGGCCGCCAGACGATAAGGATTAGCCGCCTCTGAACGCCGATGAACTCAGATTGAAAATAAATGTCTTGGCATCCCGGTAGCTATTAGCAATACCAGCCGCGAGGCTCTGAATGGCGATTTCTCAGCAAGCGCTCTATCGAGCCTCAGGCTATCTTACTCTCGGTTGCGCCGTAGCCATCCTGATCTCGATCACCGCCTCACAAGTTCTGCTGGGACTCGCGCTGGCAACGCTCTTCGCATCGAGGGCTCCCTTGAGGCTGCCGCGCATTTGGATTCCACTGGCAATCT
>DASXAK010000033.1:0-3544 GCA_036406715.1 Bryobacteraceae bacterium
GCTCCGTCGCCCTGCCCGCCTGCTGCCTCGCCAATGCGGTTAAAGTCTGTCCCGGTCCGACTTCCAAGAGAACGCGACCCGGTTCACCGAGCAGATGCTGGACGCCTTCGGAAAAGCGGACTGCCTGCCGCAGGTGTTTGGTCCAATAATACGGATCCGCCAGCTCGGCGGCCGTAATCCAGGTCCCGCTGACATTGGAAAGATAAGGAATGTTGGGAGCCGCGCGTTTTACTTTTCTGAGTTGGTCCGCGAACGGCTCCAGCATCGGGTCCATCATCTTCGAATGAAAAGCGTGGGACGTATGGAGACGGCGGCTTTCCACTCCTCTGCGACCGAGTTCCTTTTCGAATTTCTCGACCGCTTCTGTCGGTCCGGAAACGACCGACATCGATGGCCCGTTGACCGCTGCCAGGGAGAGCTCTTGTCCCAGCAGGCCTGACAGTTCTTCTCGTGACAACGGGACAGCCAGCATCGAGCCGGCAGGGAGCTGATTCATCAAACGCGCGCGGGTTCCGACAACCGCCAGCGCGTCCTCCAACGAGAAAACGCCCGCCAAGCAGGCGGCGACAAATTCTCCGATGCTATGGCCGATCATGGCCTGCGGCTTGACGCCCCAATGCATGATCAACCGGGCCAAGCAGTATTCGACGACGAAAAGCGCCGGCTGAGTCACGGCCGTTTGATTGAGTTGCTTTACGGCGCTTTCCTCGTCGCTTTTTGGATACAGCACATCGCGAAGGTCGAGCCCGAGATGCGACGCGAGTATCGTCGAGCATAAATCGATCTGCTCACGGAATTCCGGCTCGCTTCGATAAAGGTCCAGGCCCATATTCACGTACTGCGCGCCCTGTCCGGGGAACATGAACGCAACAGGCCGCTCGCTGGATTCGCCGACTGCCGTCAAAATCCGCTTCGCGTCGGATTGCTCCAGCACGTTCACCGCATCTTCCCGATCGCGGCAGACCATGACGCGCCGATGATTGAAAACCCGGCGTCCTGCTTGAAGCGTGTAAGCGGCGTCTGCGAAATCGAGCTCGGGGTGTTCTTTGAGGTGTTCGAGAAGATTTTTAGTCGCCGCGCCCAGGGCGGCGCCGGTTTTAGCCGAGAGGACGATCAACTGCGAAGCTCTGGCGTCGGACGAGGCGGTTCGGGGCGGGGCTTCCTCCATGACGGCGTGCGCGTTCGTACCGCCGATGCCGAAAGAGCTTACCGCGGCGCGCCGCCGACCCCCATTGGACGGCCAATCAGACAGCGAACGGCTAACGTAAAACGGACTGTTCGCGAAGTCGATCTTGGGATTGGGCTCGGAAAAATGCAGGCTTGGCGGAATCAGTTTGTGTCTCAGGGCTTGCGCAGTCTTGATGACGCCAGCGACGCCGGCCGCGGTGTCGGTGTGTCCGATGTTGCTTTTCACCGCTCCGATGGCGCAGTAGCCTTTCTTGTCCGTAGCGGTGCGAAAAGCCTTGGTCAGTCCCGCGATTTCGATCGGATCGCCCAGAGAGGTGCCGGTTCCATGGGCTTCGATGTAACTGATCGTGCTGGGGTCCAGTTCCGCCATGGCAAGGGCCATGGAAATAACTTCGGCCTGTCCATCTATGCTGGGCGCCGTGTAGCCGATCTTCAGCGAACCGTCGTTGTTGACCGCCGTGCCTTTGATGACGGCATAAATATGATCCCCGTCTTCTATGGCATCGTGAAGCCGTTTCAGTACCACGATGCCGACTCCACTACCCGGCACAGTGCCTTGCGCCAGAGCGTCGAATACTCGACAGTGGCCGTCCGGAGAGAGAATCATTCCCTCCTGATAGAAATAGCCGGCCTTTCGAGTCGAATGGATGCTAACGCCGCCGGCCAGAGAAATGTCGCAGTGATAATTCAACAGGCCCTGACACGCTTGATGAATCGCAACAAGGGAAGTGGAACAGGCGGTCTGGACCGTGATTGCAGGTCCCTTGAGGTTGAGTTTGTAGGCGACACGGGTGGTCAGATAGTCCTTGTCATCGAGAATCATGACTTGAAACCAGCCTAAGGACTCCAGCAGATCCGGATTCGAATAGAGATTGTCGAGGAGATAAGCGTTGAGGCCTGCGCCGGCGTAGACGCCGATCAAGCCGTTGTACTGTTCAGGGTCATAGCCGGCGTTTTCCAGCGCCTCCCATGAGCACTCGAGAAAGAGCCTTTGTTGAGGATCCATCGCTTCGGCTTCTCTAGGGGTGAAGCCGAAGAAAGAGGCGTCAAACAACTCGATGCCTTCCAGGGCTCCTGCCGCCCTGACGTAGTTGGGCGCGTTGAAAGCCGCGGGAGCTACGCCCGCCGCCAGCAGCTGTTCGTCCGAGAAGAAAGTAATGCCTTCAACTCCGTTTTTTATATTGCGCCAAAATTCGTCGACGCTCCGGGCCCCGGGGAATCGACCGGCCATGCCGATGATGGCGATGTCCAAACCCGTCTGAGAGCTGGACATATTGGATGTCGGGGTCTGACTCATTCCTGGTGCCCCCTGCGCTCGGCGGCCGCCTGCGCGCGGCGCCGATTGTGAATTGCCGATCGCTGCCTTTGCGCTCGATCGGAGGTTTCGCTTGACAGCCGCTGCTCCGGCGCATCGCTCAGATACTTGGCGAGCGTGCTGATCGTCGGATAGCGGAACAGCTCGATCATCGGCACATCGCGACGGAGTGCGGCCTGCAGCTGGCCGTGAACTTTGGCCAGCAGCAGCGAGTGGCCGCCGAGGTCGAAAAAGTTGTCGTGGATGCCTACGCGCTCGAGACCCAGCGCTCCCGCCCAGATCCCCGCCACGACTTTTTCCACTCCGGTCTCGGGCTCGACGAAAGCCGACTCCAGCTCCGGTCTCGTCGTGTCCAGCGCTGGAAGCGCGCGCCGGTCCACCTTGCGGTTCGGCGTCAGCGGCAGCGCGTCCATGAAGACGAAGGCGCCGGGGACCATGTACTCGGGGAGCTTGTGCTGCAGGAAACTTCTCAGTTCGGTCGTGGTTGGAATGGGATTCTGCGAACAAACGATATATCCCACCAGCCGCTTGTCCCCCGGGACATCCTCGCGCACCACGACGACAGCCTCGCGAACCGCAGCATGCTCCGCCAGCACGGTTTCGATCTCGCCCAATTCGATGCGGTAACCCCGGACTTTTACCTGGTGATCGATTCTGCCGAGCAGCTCGATGTTGCCGTCCGGCAAATAGCGCGCGAGATCGCCGGTCCTGTAGAGGCGCGCTTCGGATTCACCGCTGAAAGGATCGGGGATGAACTTTTCAGCCGTCAGCTCCGGACGGCCGAGATAACCCCGCGCGAGACCGTCTCCGCCGATCAACAACTCGCCGGCGATACCGATGGGGACCGGCTGGCCGTAGCGGTCAACTATATATATATGGGTGTTGGCGATGGGACGGCCCACTGGAATCGCACGATCCGCCGAGCTCACGGGATGGACGGCGGACCAGATCGTCGTTTCCGTCGGACCGTACATGTTCCACAAAGAGCCGCATCGGCTTAGCAGGGCATCCGCCAATTCCGGCGGCCACCCTTCGCCGCCG
>DASXAK010000034.1:0-5473 GCA_036406715.1 Bryobacteraceae bacterium
AACCGCGTGCGGTCGCCGCGCTCGGCAAACTTTGAGGCCTTTTCGGGGGCATCGCCATTGGCCCAAGGGGCAATAACAGCCGCGTAAAATCTTACTGTTGCGGAAGATCGAATGTCCGCTTTGGGCCAAAGCCCCCTACACACGTCGATGTAAATAGCGGACATTGCGGAACACCAGTATCCGGGAGAATGTCATGACGGTCCGCAAAAGCGCTCGACCAATTGCGCGGGTCTTTCGAGCAACTGCTGCGCCGGGATGCCGAGATGAACTGCTCCAAAGATTTCACTCTTCGTCTGCGGCTCTGGTCAACAGCAAAGTGGGGTGCCTCAAATATCGAATTCTCGAGCCAGTAGACGCGTCGGCGCCCGAAGTTGTGTTCGAGTCCGTCTGGCGGGACCTCGACGCGGTCAGGGTGGCGTTTGGCGACGCGTGGCAGCAATCACATCTGCCAGAGGGCTACTCCGCACTTATGACAGCCTACTCGGTTCACCATTTTCTCGTTAGCGAGAGTTCGACGATCAAGTAATTCGCCTCTGAGCTTTGGACATGACCTCGGGCATTGCCGCTTGGTGCCATGAGGGTCGTTAATGCACCGCAGCAAAGACACCAGATTCTGAAGTCGTGGCGAGCTGTTCTATGTGATTGCTTTCCTGGAAAGGCTGTTTGGGTTCTGGCACGCGTCGCAACCAGTGATCTGAGCGAGATCGCCCCGAACCTTGGTACCGGAAGAGGACGATCGATTGCTGGGAGTAACGACCAATGCAATCAGGTCCCGAGCGCGGCGCGCACCCGCTCGGCGTCGAAGGGAAGTTCGCGCAGCCGCACGCCGGTGAGCGCGGCAATGGCATTACCCACGGCGCCTGCGACGAGAGGCACGCCGTCCTCACCCGCTCCGGTAGGCGGATTATCGGTCGAAACCACCCGCACCTCGATGCGCGGCATGTCCGCCATGCGCGGCGCTTGGTAGTCATTGAAGTTCAATTCCTGTACGCGTCCGCCCTTGATTGTGATCTTCTCGCGCAGCACGTGGCCGAGCCCGAACACGATGCTGCTCTCGGTCTGCGCCGCGACGTTCTTCGGCTGCACGGCAATGCCGGCGTCGATCGCGACCCAGATGTTGTGGATCCGGACCTTGCCGTTTCCGCGGTCGAGCGAGACTTCGGCAACGCCAGCGGCGAGTGTATCGCCCTTCGCCGAAACCGCGACGCCGAGTCCGCGGCCGTCGCGCGGCCGCGTCCGGTCCGACATTTCAGTGACGGCATGGAGAAGGTCCTGCACGCGCGGCTGCCCCTGCGATATTGATGACCAGCTCGTATTTGGTCGGCGCCTGCCCCGGCAGGTCAGCCGGTTTCTCCCCGCGCAGGATGTGATCGACGTAGCCCGCACGCCTGAAGCGGTCGAACAGCTCGATCTTTGTCGTCTGTTGGACCGGTAGGGTCGGCCGGCTTCGCGCCCTTGCATACCCTACCCACGCAGGCTGAGGAGCATGTTGCGCGAGGAGGGCGTGTGTCGCCCCATAGCGACGACTTAAAGTAGTTCATTTGGCAAAGGACGGGCACGACACTTCGGCGACCGCTATTGCTCGCTGAGTTCGAGGAAAAGCACAGAAGCCCGTCTCGACCCGCCAACGGAACAGCTCAGATGGTGACCTGGGTGCCGACTTCCACCACTCGCCCGGTGGGAATCTGGAAATAGTCAGTGGCATCATTCGCGATCCTCGTTAGCATGATGAACAAATGATCCTGCCAACGCGGCATTCCCGAGTGGCTGGCGGGCCGCAGCGCCCGGCGCGACAGGAAGAACGAGGTGGCCATGATGTCGAATTGCCAGCCTAGCTTGCGGGCAATCGCCAGCGCTTTCGGCACATTCGGTGTCTCCACGAAGCCGAAGCGGAGCCTGACGCACGAGAATGTCTCTCCTACCCGCTTCATGCGCACTCGTTCCGCGGCATTGACCCGCGGAGTGCCCGCGGCCTCGACAGTCAGGATCACGTTGTGCTCATGCAGCACCTTGTAATGCTTGAGACTATGCATGAGCGCCGTCGGCGCCGATTCGGGCGTGCTTGTCAGGAACACCGCAGTCCCCGAGACTCGGGTGGGCGGCTTCTTCTCGAGCATGCGCACCAGATCGACCAGCGGGATCTCCTGGCGGCGCGTCTTCTCTAAAAGCAGACGGCTACCTCGCCGCCAAGTGTACATCACGATCATGACCGCGCCGCCGAGCGCGAGTGGGACCCAGCCACCCTCAACGACCTTGAGCAGATTGGCGCTGAGAAACGTCACATCGATGAGCAGAAACGGGAGCATCAGCGCCGCGGCGGCGAAAGCCGGCCAGTTCCACACGCGCCAGATCACCACAACCGCCATGATGCCGGTGACCACCATGGTGCCGGTCACTGCTATGCCATATGCGGAAGCAAGTGCGCTGGAAGACCGGAACATCAAGACCAGCAACAGGACGCCGATCAGCAGGAACGAGTTGACCCGCGGCATGTAGATCTGACCGTAGTGGGCCGCCGACGTGTGACGAATCTCGAGCCGCGGCAACAGCCCGAGCTGGATCGCCTGCCGGCTGAGGGAATAGGCGCCGGTGATCACCGCCTGGCTGGCGATCACGGTGGCAACTGTCGCCAGGAGAGCCATCGGCAGCAGCGCCCAGTCCGGATACAGGAGAAAAAACGGATTTTCCACGGCTTTCGGGTCCGCCAGCACGAGCGCGCCCTGGCCGAGATAGTTCAGGGCTAGGGCCGGCAACACCATCCCCGCCCACGCGGTCTGGATCGGTTTGCGGCCAAAATGACCGAGATCGGCATAAAGCGCCTCGGCACCGGTCACGGCGAGAAACACGGCTCCCAGAGTAACAAGGCCAATCACCCCGTGCGAAGCAAGGAAGCGGACCGCGTGCACGGGATTGAATGCCAGCAACACCTCGGGGCTTCGGACGATGAACATGAATCCGGGAATAGCAATCGCAACGAACCAGATGGCGGTGACCGGGCCGAAGAACGAGGCAACCCGCGCCGTACCGCGCGACTGCACGACAAACAATCCGACGAGAATGCCGACCGTGAGCGCGACGATGTATGGCTCGAACGCGGGCGTTGCGATCTTGAGGCCCTCCACTGCCGACAGCACCGAGAGCGCGGGAGTGATCACCGCGTCGCCGTAGAAGAGCCCGGCGCTCACGATCCCGCAAAGCGCGATCGCGCCGGCGCGCCTGGTCACCGCCCGCTGCGCCAACGCCATGAGAACGAGCGTGCCGCCCTCGCCGTTATTGTCGGCTCGGAGCAGGATGAGAACATACTTGAGCGTGACGACGATGAGCAACGCCCAGAGGATCAATGAGAGCACGCCGAAAACCGCTTCCCGCGCGACCGTGCCGGCGGGAGAGGCGGCGTTGACCGCTTCGCGAAACGCATAAAGGGGGCTGGTTCCGATGTCGCCATAGACGACGCCGATGCTGCCGAGGGTGAGCGGCCAGAACGCCCCTCGAGACGGTGAATCCGCGGCAGCCTCGGCCGGAACGGTCGCCTGTGGCGCTGGAACTGTGGTCGACATGGTCGCCTGCGGTGCACTGCCGCCATATCCAGCGGCCCGCACTTATAGCAGCCCTCCGCCGGGACTGTCCGTTTCTCACCCCACATCAGGCTGCGACCCCCGTCCGGCAGGCCGCGCATCTCGCTACCAAGCAGACGCTACTCCTTAATTGGGCTGGACTTTCGCCGGCTGGATTGCCAGTTGGTCGTGCTGGCGGCGCGCTACGTCATTCCGGCATCGTACGCGCGAGTTCGCGACCACAGCCGGACTGATGTATTACGGCAGCAAGATCGCGGAATCGTATCGTCAGATGGGCACCTACGCCGACCAGATTCTCAAGGGCGCCACGCCCGCCGATCTGCCGGTCGTTCAACTCACGAAGTTTGAGTTCGTGATCAATCTCAAAACCGCAAGGCACTCGGTCTTCCTATTCCGCCTGGCATGCTCGCCATCACCGACGAGGTGAGTGCTCGTCGGAACACTAGTAGCTAGAGGGTGGGACGAAGTTACGACCGCAGAGCAAAAGCCGCAGCGACATACGCCGCGATCACCTCGATGATTTGTTCGGGTGAATCCGGCCGTTCGCGCGCAGCATGCGCAAAATCGACGCCCAAGACACAGTTGCAACCGGCGGGTGTGGAGATCGGCCAGAAGTCGAAGTAGGCCCCCACGTATGGATAGGTATCCCCTCGGGTGTTTTCGTGCGACGAAAGGGCGCCCCGCGCGGCCTTCCGATCGGCCTCGGTAATTTGTGCGCTTCCCGCTGTCGCCACGGCGTCGATGTGGTTCTCGCGCTGCATCAGGATGGCTGCCGGCGCCCGGAAAATCCGATGCAGGGCCGTCGCCGCCGCCTGCAGGATTTGCGATTGCGGACGGCCTTCGATAACCGTGTGCGCTAAGGCTTGTAGCGCCTGCGCCCGCTCGGCCGCTTCACGGGCGTCCATCGCCCGCCGACGGGATTGCGCCGCCACGGAGGTCACGATCGAGGCGATGACGAAGAGCAGCACCGCAGCCCAAATGTCGGACGGGCTCGTTATCGTAAGCGAATAATAGGGTTCGGTGAAAAAGAAATCGAAAGCAACGACTCCCACCGCAACAGCCAGCAGTGACGGTCCCCAGCCGAAGAGCGTCGCTGAGATAATGACCGGCAGGACGTAGATCAGGGCGACATTCGGCGCGGAGATCAGGTGCTGCACCAAGAAGGCCAGTCCGGTCGCAAGCGCGACGAACACGAGCGCTAAGCCGTATTGGGCGACTAGGGGAAGCGACGGCGGCGCAGCCGGTCGCGGATCGCGGATGCGGGCCGGGGCAAAAGGATCTTCTTCGAAGGAGTCTGACATCAGTTGCTACTTCGGATGAGTCCCTGTGGAGCCGTACGAACCTATACCGTGCACCGCCCGAACACAAAGCGGCTCGACCACGGCGACTTCGGAAGAAGCCAGATCACCGGCGAGGCCGAGACCAGCGATGTTGTTGGAGAAGCCATTCACGGGAAGCGACCTGCTGACTGCTATCAAAGCGGTGACCTTCACTCACATCGCCTTCAATGTCCTCCGTCAGACAAATAGAATTGCTCTATCAATGGCGACATCGATCTCGAGTCAGCAATGGAACTGGCAGCGGAGTTGCTAAGGAAAGGAGCGCTACAGTCCGACCGCTGTAGGGTAACTCTGGACCGAAACAGCCCAAACGCTGCATGTCGATTTAGTCTAGGTCCGCTGTACCTTCAAGAGCGGAGGGTGATCAACTCGGGAGCCGAGAGCCTGGGAATGTTGTACCTCGGCGCCGGGCTTTCCGGGGTCGGTGCTGGCGCAATCTACGCAACTTGCGTCGGCAATGCCGTCAAATGGTTTTTCGGATCGGCGCGGCCTCGCCGTTGGCTTGACCGCCGCGGGTTTCGGCGCTGGCGCGGCACTCACCGTCATCCCAATCCGCGC
>DASXAK010000035.1:0-7853 GCA_036406715.1 Bryobacteraceae bacterium
TTGCGCAACGGCGCTGTCAAAAACAGCAATAGTTACCGTGCCCGTGAAAGCCGCTGTGGGAGTGCCGGTGAGTTGGCCCGCGGAGATCGAGACGCCCGCGGGCAGGCCGGACCCGAACCACGAATAGGGCGGCGTCCCACCGGTTGCAGTTAACTGCACGGTATACGGGCTCCCAACCGTTCCGGAAGGTAGCGCCGTAGTCGTAATAGTCAGATCCTGGGCAGTTAGTGCCGGCGCTAAGGCTAACATAAGAGACATGTAACGGAACATTGGGCAAACTCCACCGGTGCATTTTGGATATCTGGATCCGTTTGCAATGATGGGCCGATGTTGCCCTGGAATCAATTCTCTTAGGGGATTAGTCGAAGCGGCTACTATTGGTTGAGGCGCGATCAAGAGCGACCCGGGCTTCCTACAAGGCGAAGGGCGTACATGAGAGATGGGAGCCTCTCGCCCATTCGCGACCGACTGATGGTCTCGATCGATATCTCAGATGTCTGTTTTTTGTAATGCGCTGTGCGACCTCATGCATCGGAAGGACACCCGCTCTTTCTTCTCGAACGCCCCCACGCGCTGTACCGATACAGGCTTAGCTCGTCTGCTTTTCGGCCAGTTCGCGCTGGAGAGCCGAGAGTCGCGACTGCGCCGGGAGAGCGAGGGACGCTGCTAGGACGAGAGTGCGCACCATGAACGGGAGTATACAAAAAGGGGTAGGGACTGGGGGTGGGGCTGGGGGAGCGTGGCTCGCTTCACTCGCGGCTCGTTCACGTCAAGGAACTTCGGAGCGTTTTCAACAGCTCCCCGAAGTGAAACGGCTTGCGAACAAAACTGCGGATCTGCGGGCTCAAGTCGCGCGCGACCATCTCCCGGCTATAGGCGCTGGTCAAAACGATCCTTATATTCGGCCGGTTCGCAGCTTCCGCCACGATTTCATCGCTGGAAGCCCCTGGAATGGTCATGTCCAGCAGAATCAGATCGAACTTGCCCCCGTCGGCACGCAGCAGGTCGATCGCAGAAGAACCGTCTGCGGCCTCGAAAGCTTCAAAGCCGTTTCTTCGCAGCATCTTCACGACTGCCTGCCGCAAAATGTCTTCGTCCTCGACAACCAGAATGGAGCCACACCGAGATGAGGCGGCCAGTTCCGCTGCATCGGACAAGGCGCCGGCGGCGGCTCCGGGCATGCCTTCCACAGCCGGCAGTAATATTTGAAATGTGGTTCCTGTGCCCGGTTCGCTCGCAAGATTGACGGCTCCGCTGAGACTCCGCACGATTCCCTGCACGACCGCGAGCCCCAGTCCGCGGCCCGCCGATTTGGTAGTGAAGAACGGGTCGAACGCCTTGGCTTGTACTTGGGGGGACATCCCGCGACCGCTGTCGGAGACCTCAAGTTGCACGTAGTCGCCGTCCGGCAACTTTCCGGATGAGGTCGCCGCCGAGTCCCGCGAGAGGATGGCGCGCCTTGTAGTCACGCGGATCAGTCCATCCCGATCTCCGATGGCATCCGAAGCATTAGTGATGAGATTCATGACAATTTGCCGCAGTTGTGCGGCGCTGGCGCGGACGGCCGGAAGATTCCGGTCGAGATTGGCTTCGATGACGGCGTGCTTGGTTACCGAAACCTTCAAGAAGGAGAGCATCTCATCTACGGTTTTCGAAAGATCGACCGGACCGATTATCTCGTTTTCTTTTCCGGCATAGATCATCAGCTGACGAACGATTTCCGAGCCGCGCATGGCCACATCCCGAATCGCGTTCAGTTCGTCCCGGCATGACGAACCGGCGTTGAACTCCGCTTCCGCGAGGTCGGCTTGAGCCTGTATGGCTCCCAGCAGGTTGTTGAAGTCGTGGGCAATTCCGCCCGCCAGCGTTCCCAGGCTCTCCAGTTGCTGGCGTACGAGCGCCTCTTCGTGGGCACGCTTGATTTCGGTGATGTCTTCAACCATGGCCAGTCCGTGAAGCGGCTCCCCGTCGGGACCAAGGATGATGGATGCCGTGAGGTTGATCCAGATGATCTCACCGTTCTTCTTCACATACCTTTTCTGTATGCGATAGAAGGGGATCTCGCGCTTGAAGAGCCGATCGGCAAGCTCCACGTCCTCGCGCACGTCATCCGGATGCGTGATATCGACAAAAGACATGTTGACAAGTTGCGCCTCCGGGTAGCCGACCATTTCACAGAGCGCGCTATTGACCTTCTTGAAACGGTAGTCCGGTTGCACAAGGGCCAGACCGAGAGGCCCCTCTTCGAACACTCTGCGGAAGCGCTCTTCGCTTTCTCGCAACGCGGCCTCGGCTTTTCTGCGGTCGGTGATATCGCGGATCGCCGCAGAGACCAGCATGCCATCCTCTGTCTTTAGCGGACTCAAGCTGATCTCGACCGGAAATTCGGTTCCGTCTCTGCGCCGTCCGTACAGCTCCAGACCACGACCCATGGGCCGCACTCGGGGCTGGGCGTTAAACTGCCGGCGGTATTCGGGGTGGCGGCCGCGGAGGCGCTCCGGCACCAGAATCTCGACCTCCCGGCCCAGGAGTTCCTGACGCTCGTACCCAAACAGCCTCTCCACCTGTGCATTGACCAAGACAATCTGGCCCTCCGGGTTCATCACGACCATGGCATCCGGAGCAGATTCCAAGAGCCCACGAAATTTCTGGTCGTCCAGGCCGGCTCCAGCGGAGTGATGCCCGGTATCTGGTGCACTCATATGGATACGCCTCAATAGCCGCTGCGCCGGTTTGATGAAGTCTCGCGTGTGACGAAGAACCACCAATGGTGGAAGTTGTTCCCGTTCACAGCCTGCTCTGCGCCCCCTAGTATATGCGAACGCATTATTCAGAAGGCAGTGTGGGCGATCGCCGTGGGGACGGAGCCAGATGCGCGAACCGATCCGGCACGCAACGCTGCCGTGGGAGGACAGAGTTCCGGGACTTATTCAGGTAACGGAGGGCAGGAATCAGCGGTTGTGGAGGGCGGGCGGCGGCTTAGTGGCCCTTTACTTTGGGGCGCTTACCGGGCTTCGCCTTCGGGACCCTGGTCCTAGGCACTTTGGGCCGTCCGGGCTTCATGTGCTTAACCTTCTTCCCCACGCCCGGGTAGACCACACCCTTTTTGGCCTCTGACACGCCCGCGAGGCCGGTTGCCAGCGCCAGGGCCAGGGCCCAATGACGAAGTTGCATATCGTATCTATTATGTCCTGGGGCGGGTGAACCACAAGTACATCTTTAGAAAGCTCACTGCGGTTAAGAGGATGCAGATCCAGGAGGCCGTCCGCCAGAGCGTTTCCGACCAGGTATTCAGCAGCTTGGGCGTGCCGGCGACATAGCCGACGGCGAATCCGGATACGAAGCCGCCGAAGTGGGCAGCGTTATCGATGTGGAGTCCCGGCAGGATCGCGTAAATTACGCCATAGATCGCCCAACGGACGTAGTAGCTGCGATACTGCCCGAACGTGCGGTGCTCGCGGATGGTGAGGGCGAGCATGCCGCCGATCAATCCGAAGAGCGCAGCCGAGGCCCCGACCGAAAGCGACGAACTCCACAGCGCGCTGACGTAAAAGCCGCACACCGTAGAGACGAAGTAGATGACCAGCATGCGGCTGACGCCGAAGGCCTCTTCCACCTGCGATCCGATATCGAGCAGCGCGTAGGAATTAAAGAAGATGTGCAGAATGCCGCCGTGCAGGAATCCGGCGGTGACGAGGCGCCACCACTGTCCGGCGGCGAGCGCGGGATTGTATTTGGCGCCGAGTTCGAAGAGCGTCTCGCCGTCGAGATTCATGAAGTTGCCGTTGCCGGTGCGCATGCTCATGATGGAGCTGGCAACGTAGATGCCGAAATTGAGGAACAGGATGATGAAGGTGGTGAAACCCGCGTTGGGGATGAGTCCGCCCAGCAGCGGAGTCGGATCACGGCGGTCGATGGCGCGCTCGCCGACGCGCTCGTTGCAGTAGGGGCAGACGCGATCCTTGTTGGTGATGAATGCCCGGCAGTGCGGGCACATGCGGCGCGAATCCATGGAACCTCCATTCTACAACCGGGGATTTTAGAAGCCCGGCAATTTTCGGCAGCGAAAAAATCCGGGGACACCCCTGCGGCGCGTTGAAGGATTCCGATTCGTAACGCCAGCCCGCGATGTCCCCGGATTTTTTTCACCGACGGCGTGATAAGCTGTGGATGGCTCGTCAGGGAGCCGCCGTGTCCGCGGAAAGGACCGCGTCCTCCTGAACACTCGACACTTTGTCAGAGTTTCGATGAACTCTTTTCGGCCCGAGCGAGCGGACACCGGGCGCAACGAAAGGAGCTCATTGTGAAACCGAACATTCCTACGCGCGTCCTGCGCGAACATCCGGATCTGGATCAGCTCAAACGCCAGGCCAAGGAACTGCTCGAAGGATTTCGGGCCGGCGATGACGCCGCGTCCGCCGAAATCAACGCGCATTACCGGAACGCTGAACGCGCCACGTTCGCTCTCCACGACGCGCAGCTCGTGCTGGCGCGCAGCTACGGGTTCGATAGCTGGCCCAAACTCAAGGCCTACGTCGACGGCGTCACCGCGCGGGCGCTGGCGGAAGCGGTGCGGGGCGGCGATGCGGAGCGCGTGCGCCGAATGCTCAAGGCGCGGCCGGAGCTGGTGAACTTCGAGATGGCCGAGAACGACGAGCATCGCGCGATTCATTACGCGGTGTTCGCGCGATCGGCGGAGATGGTCCGGATTCTGATGGAGTCCGGGGCCGATGCGCGCCAGGGGATCTATCCGCACCGGAGGGCAACCACGGCCTACACCATCGCGGTGGAGCGAGGGTACGCCGAGATCGTCGAGATCATCGAGGCGGCGGAAGCGAGGCGCCGAGGTATGGCGCCTCCGACTGTCGACGAACTGGTGGAGGCGATCTTCGATGATGAAGAGGAGCGTGCGCTGGCAATGCTCGAGGGCGATGCGTTGCTGGCGGGAGCGCGACGGGCCGACGGGTGTACGCCGCTGCATGCGGCGGCGGCGAGGGGCAATGAAAGATTGACGGAGTGGCTGCTGGTGCACGGGGCCGATGTCAGCGCCCGTGGTCCACGCGGGATGACGCCGCTCGACGCGACGACGCGGGCGGCCGGGAAGAGCGCCGCGCTGCTGCGGGCGCACGGCGCGGAGTTGACGGCGCGGGGAGCGGTCGCGCTGGGCGATGCGGCGTGGCTGCGGGCGCGGCACGGCGAGGGAGCGCTTGAACCCGAGGGGCTGCTGACGGCGGCGGTTGAGTGCGACCGGCCGGAGATCCTGAAAATGCTGCTCGATTTCGGGTTCGATCCGAACGAGCGCACGCGCCTCGAAGACCTGGAGCAGGTGGTCTGGTCGGCCGGGTCGCCGCTCTGGCATTGCGCCGATTCCGGCAAGTACGAGATGGCGGAGCTGTTGCTCGCGCGCGGCGCCGATCCGAACGTCCACGTGTACGCGGGCGGTCCTTCGGTGCACCGGGCCTGGGATCGCAAGGACCGGCGGATGATCGAACTGCTGGCGCGGCATGGCGGCGTGCTGCCTCCGGTGTCGATCGGACTGTTTCGCGAGCGCGAGCTGGCGAAGGAGATGCTCGCAGATGAAGCGGCCGGACGTCATTTGCCGGCTGGGATTCTGGAAGGGCGGAACGTGTCCGAGGATTTGCTGCGTGGAGCGGCCGACAGCGGCGATCCCGAGATCGTGCGCATGGCGTTGCCGGGCGTCGACTGGCCGCGCGACAGCGACCGCTGGTTCTGGATCCTGATGCAGGCGGTGTGGGCGGGAAGCGCGGAATGTCTGGGGCTGGTTCTGACGCGGTGCGATCCCAACCTGCGGCATCCGCGGTTCGGGCGGACCATCCTGCACGACGTCGCGGGGCTGGGGTTGAATAACACGGCGGAGCGGAGCGCGGAACTCGCGGGCCTTCTTCTGGACGCGGGCGCGCGTATGAACGAGCGCGACGACATTCTGCGGAGCACGCCGCTCGGCTGGGCGTGCCGGTGGGGAAGAATCGAAATGGCGCGGCTGTTGCTCGAGCGCGGCGCCGATCCGGTGGAAGCGGACGCGGAGCCGTGGGCCACGCCGCGGGCGTGGGCGGAGAAGCGGAAGCACAACGCCGTCCTCGCGCTGCTGCGAGAGTATGAGCGCTGAAACGTCTGCTACAATCGAAGATCCCGCAATGGTCAAGACGGAGCGCGAGCATCGCGAAGATATCTGCCGGGTCGGCCAACTGGTGTTTCAGAAGGGCTGGGTGGCGGCCAACGACGGCAACATAACCATCCGGCTGGACAACGAGCGCATCCTGGCCACGCCCACGGGCGTGTGCAAAGGCATGCTGAGTTGCGACGACTTGATCATCGTGGATTACAAGGGCAACAAGATCTCGGGCAAGCGCGAACGCACGAGCGAGATCCTCATGCACCTGACGATCTACGAAATGCGGCCGGATATCAAGTCGGTGGTGCACGCGCATCCGCCGGTGGCCACGGGGTTCGCCACAGCGGGCAAGCCGCTGAACCTGGCGCTGCTGCCGGAGGTGGTGATCGGGCTCGGGTGCGTGCCGCTGGCGGGCTACGGGCTGCCGGGAACGCCGGAGCTGACCGATCCCATGCTGCCTTACATTCCGAAGTACGACGCGCTGATGATGGCCAATCACGGAGCGGTGTGCTACGGCGCGGACGTGTTCCAGGCGTACTTCCGGATGGAGACGATGGAACACTTCGCACGCATCCAGCTTGTAGCGGAGCTGCTGGGCGGGCCGACGGTGCTGCCGCGGGTCGAGGTGGACAAGCTGCTGGATTCGCGCACGCGCTACGGCGTGAAAGCCAAGGTGTCGGGCGAGCCGGGCTGCCCGGTGGCGGCCGAGGAAGTGGGAGAGGACAGCCAGGAGAGATTTTACGTGACGCGCGCCGAGCTGATCAGCCTGGTGGACGAGGCGCTGAAGGCGCGCGGCGCGGCTTAGAAGGAATCGGGAGAGCATAGATGGGTGAAGCGCTAGGAATGATCGAAACGCGGGGGCTGGTGGCCATGATCGAGGCCGCCGACGCGATGGTGAAAGCCGCGAAAGTGACGCTGGTGGGCTGGGAGAAGATCGGGTCGGGCTACGTGACGGCGATGGTACGCGGCGACGTGGCGGCGGTCCGGGCGGCCACCGACGCCGGAGCGGCCGCGGCGCGCCGGGTGGGCGAGCTGATCGCGGTGCACGTAATCCCGCGCCCGCACCAGAGCCTGGAAGACGTGCTGCCGATTGGCAAGTCGGCGCAGGCCGCCGGCAGCAAGAATTAGCCGGGGCCGAAGGCTTTCATGATACTGGCCCGCGTAGTGGGCACCGTGGTGGCAACACGGAAAGACCCTCGCCTGGAAGGCAAGAAACTTCTCATCCTCAAACCTGTCTCGCCGGAAGGCAAAGACGAGGCCGGATACGTAGTGGCCGTGGACACGGTGAGCGCCGGAATCCGCGAGCGCGTGATCGCCGTGTCGGGCAGTTCGGCGCGCATGGCCGACGGCTGCAAGGACACGCCGGTGGACACGGCGATCGTGGGGATCGTCGACGAAGTGAGTCTGGAGTAGCGCGATGTACTTCGGCCGCGTAGTCGGGAAAGTCTGGGCGACGGTGAAGAACCGCGAGCTGGAAGGCCATCGGCTGCTGATCGTACAACCGCTGACGCCCGACCTGCGCGAGACCGGCAAGCGAATCGTCTGCGCCGACTGCACCGGAGCGGGCGCTGGCGAGTTGATTTACTGGGTGCGCGGGAAGGAAGCGAGCTTTCCGTTTCTGCCGAAGGAGCCGGCGGTGGACACGACGATCGTGGGGATTGTGGATTCCGTTCATTTGGGAAAAACCGAAGAAAAAGGGGGTGGGGGCTTGGGGTGGGGG
>DASXAK010000036.1:0-4495 GCA_036406715.1 Bryobacteraceae bacterium
GCTGCGGCGATGGTGATCGAGAGTGGCCGCCGAGCTACAGCAGGGCAGGCTCCTCGGCTGGCATGCCGTGCGGCTCCAGTAACTCCGGCCCGTCGTTGCTGACTTTGTTGACCTTGCGGTCGACCGGCCAGATGCGCAGCCGATCGGCGGGGAGGGGCTGGAGCAGGGCCGCCAAGTCGCCTTCCTCTTCGCCGAGCCAAACTTTCCACCCATCCCGCTCGATAATGACCGGCATCCGCTCCTGGATCAGGGCAAGCTGTGGGTTCGCGTCTGTCGTCAGGGTGGCGAAGGTACGCATCATCTCGCCCTCCGGGGAATGCCACTCCTCCCACATACCGCCGAGAGCGACCGGTTCGCCGTCCCTCCGGGCGATGGCGAAGGGCGTTTTCCCTGAAGGGTCATGCCGCCACTCATAATAGGCCGCCGCGGGAACCAGGCAGCGCCGCCGGGCGAAAGCCTCTTTGAACAGCGCTGACTTGGCGACCGTCTCACAGCGCGCGTTGATGGGCTTGCGTGCCTTGGCAGGATCTTTGGTGAAGAAGGGCATCAAGCCCCATTTCGCGACCTCAAGCCGGCGCGTGCCGCTGCCAGCATCGAAACGCACGATCGGCGCGTACATGGTGGGCGCCATGTTCCAGGTGGGGTTGAGATTTGGAAGTGGCCCCGCCGTACCGAAGGCGCGGGCCAGTGCCTCGGCCGGCAGAAAACTCGCGTATCGTCCACACATGCCCACGATGTGGGATCGTGGCGGCAAATGCACACCGAGATCTGCCGAGAGCCGCGATGTTCACTTGGCGTTGCCGCGCCGCGAAAGCTTCCTGCATCGGGGCGCCTAGGACGTCTGCCGGAATGAAAACAGTAGCTACGGCAGGTCTAGCCGATGAAGAGCTGGCGGGGGCCGGTCAAGGCAGCCAGTGGGTAGGCACGAAGAAGCGCCCTCCAACAGTCCTCAGCGCATTGTTTTCGCTTGCCATTGCAACGTCGCGCAGAGCGATCAGCAACCGGCCGGCGACGGTCTGCCGCCAAAACCACGCGTCAATCTGACGTGCTGAAGGCGCCGGCCCTTCCGCCTGTGCTGCTTCACCGTAGAACGCTTTGATATCATCACACAGCATGCGCAGCGCGAGGGCCGGGGTATCGAGTTCGGGCACAGTGGGGAGCTCTCCCGCCAGGAAGCGGGTTGCAAACCCTGGCCAAGCCGTCGGTTCCTGAAAACTCAGTCCGACCGTCGTGCGACCGAAGCGCGTTTGTGCGGTCCGCCACAGCGGCATCAGAGCAGACAATTCCGCGTCGAACGCTGCAGCCCAGGCACCAGGCGTTTCAAGTGGATCATTGGGATCTACGAGCAGTGGCGCGCGCCACCCGGGGGTATCGCGCCACCCCGGAGGATCGTCCGTGAATTCCTCCAGGATCACCGGTCCGTCGGCGCGTTCCAGTAAACCCAGCGCTGCCAACAACACGCGGCGCTGAAACGACGCATTTTCTGGCTCACCCAGCGGCCGGCCGAGCTGAGAGGTCGTCCAAAGCGCCCGCGGGGGACGCGTCTTTTCCGCCTGAGCTCGAACCGAGGCAATGGCTACGGTCGAGAAACCGCGTTCTTCCAGCATGTGGGCCAGCGCGCACACGGCGCGCGTGCAGACGGGTCAGACAGGGCTCAGCAGAACGGAATCGATGCGCTCCTGTCGTAGCTGTCCGGCGATCTGGTCCGCCGCCGCCGTCATACCCGCAGGATCCGTGGACCCCATAACGGTGAAGTGGGTCTCGGCCACGTCGCCGATCACGCCCTCGGCCGCCAGCTCACGCAGACGGTCGATCGGGTAGACGACGTTCAGATCGCGTTGAAACCCGGCGCGGTCGAAATTGATTGAGACATGGCTCATCAGGAGCCCGCCGGCCGGCACGGAGGCCGGGATGAAGCGACATTCAGCACTACCAAAGTGGAAGGGCTTGTCGCCGCGTCGGATCAGGGCCGCGCTGGAGACGATTGCCAACCGGCGTTGTGCGAGAGGTGGGCCGCCATTGAATGGGTGATTATCAAAGGCTGGGCAGGGCGCGGCGACGACGGCATCTCGCGTCGGCTGCGGTATATCCTCAAGTCGCGCCATGGCCGCTCCTTCGTTCAGGCACGTAGCGGGTTGAATCGGACGCTGGGATGTTTTATAGCGAGCGCTTCAATACGACGCAAGCTGAACGGATCGGAATTGCCGCGACCTCGTGAGTTCGATGAAGGCAACGCGCTTGAAGCAGCGATGCGTCGCTTCTGGGCCGACGGATTCGCCGCCACGTCCGTGCGCGACCTCGGCGAGGCGATGGGGCTTGGCCAGGCGAGCGTCTACAACGCGTTCGGCGACAAGCGGACGCTGTTCACCCAATGTCTCGATCGCTACCTGGACGCCAATATGCGGGCACGTATTACGCGGGTGGAGAAGTCGCTTCCACCACGCCTGGCGATTGAAACTTTCCTGGCCGAAATCGTCGAACGCTCACTCAAAAATCGCCTCGGCTGCCTCTTGGCCAATGCGGCGCTGGAAGTCGCCCCGCACGACGCCGAGATGGCCGCAGTCGTGGCGGAGCGCATGGGCGAGCTGGAAGCCTTCTTCCGGCGCTGTGTGATCGCCGGCCAGCATGACGGGAGCATATCGCCCGACATCGAGGCAGCAGACACAGCGCGCCTTCTGCTCACCACAGTGATGGGTCTGCGCGTTCTTGCCCGCGGCTTTCCCGATCGCGCGGTACTCGAAGGCGCTGCGCGGCAGGCGCTCAGCGTTTTGGGCAAGCCACGTCGGCAGCGAAAGCCAGCCGCACGTAAATCGTAGAAAGGGACCGAGATGATCCGGTTTTACTACCACCCGACGCCAAACCCGCTGAAGATCTCACTCTTCCTGGAAGAGGCGGGTCTGCCATACGAAGTTCATCCGGTCGATACGAGCAAGGGCGAGCAGCACCTGCCAGCTTTTAGGAAGGTCAATCCGAACGGCAAGGTGCCAGCAATCGTCGACACCGACGGCCCGGGCGGTCACGAAGCGCGGGTATTCGATTCCAGCGCGATCCTCCTCTATCTTGCCGACAAGACCGGCAAGTTCGGAGGTTCGCCTGAAGATCGGCCAGAACTCCTGTCGTGGCTCTTTTTCATCGCGTCTGGTCTCGGCCCGTTCTCCGGCCAGGCGGTGCATTTTCAGTTGGCCGCGCCCGGAGGCTTAGACTACGCCGTCAACCGCTATCGGCGCGAAGCGGAGCGGCATTATCAGGTGATCGAGGATCATCTGGCGGGCCGCAATTTCATTGTCGGCGACGGTTATACGATCGCCGACATGTCGCTTTGGGGCTGGATCGATCGCGCTTCGCGCGTGATGCACGGGGCGCCCGACCCACTCGGCGCCTATCCGAATATCAAGCGCTGGTTCGCCTTGATAGATACACGTCCGGCCGTGGCGCGTGCCCGGGCTGTAGGAAGCGATCATGCGTTCAAGACGGAGCGAGACGAGCAAGCGCTACGTGCGCTGTTCCCCTCGAACTATCCCCCCGCAGCCTGACCTCGGGAAATCGGACTTCGACAGCTGCGGATTCCCATTCAATCCATTTCCGGGATCCGCGTTCCGAGCAAGTCGAAGGTCGATGCGATAGTGATCGCTAAGGCAGGGGCCGGGATGAGCGTGAAATAGAAATCAGCCGCGATAGCGGAACCGGCAAGAACGCTCCGCCAGCACTTGCTGCACGACTGTCGGTCAAGAGAACGGATAACCAATGCCGAGTGATTTCAACATTGCCGAAAAAGGTTCTGGCTCATATTGGCTGCTCGCTATTCTCCGCTGGGCGATGGTTCTGATTTTTATCTCATTCGGGATTCAGAAGTTCACCCCACAGTCGGCGCAAGGCATTGCTATATACATTTCGAATAGTCCATTCGTCTCCTGGCTGGGCATTTTTGGGATCAGAGGCGAAGCCTATCTCCTTGGCGTGGTCGAGCTCATCACCGCTACCCTCCTTGTCGCTGGCGCTTTCGTTCCGGTCTTATCGGCTCTCGGGTCACTGATGGGTGTCATGACTTTCGGCATTACGTGGTCGTTTTTCTTTACGACGCCCGGGGTCGTCACATGGAGCCTGTCGACAGACCCCATTGCATGGAACCTTACCGGAGAATTCCTTTACAAGGACATCGTGCTGCTGTGCGTCTGTCTCGTGCTGCTTTTGGCGTCTCTGCCGAAAACAATTGTCCCTCTCCGTCGAGGATGAGAGTCTGGCATGGCTTGGCTGAGCGCTCCTCTCGCTCAAAGTCCTGCACAACGAGGCGTTCGCTGACATCGTGGAAAAGGCACATCTCCGCATGCCGGAACACGGTTCACCGCGGCAGCAGCTGCGCATTCCAATGAAATTGGCCGCTGATTCCGATCGAAACCGGCCACCCATTCCGATGGAAGCCGGCCGGTGATTCCGACGAAGCCGGCCAGGGGTGGCGGAGCGGACCGCGAGCGGGATCAATAAGGGTCAGTTGGCG
>DASXAK010000037.1:0-44103 GCA_036406715.1 Bryobacteraceae bacterium
TATCGACGACCCTAAAGCCTACAACCGCAAATGGACTCTTCCCGTGGATCTCGATCTGATGCCGGACGGCGAATTGATCGAATACGTCTGTGAAGACCGCGACAAAAAGCACCTCGTGGGCAAACGCGAAGGGGAGTTTCAGATTTCCAAGGAAGTCCTCAGTCAATACGTCGGAACCTACGATTCGAATGAGTCGTACGCGAAAGTATTGGTCACCTTGGAAGGGGACCACCTGATGATCGATCCGGGTGGAATGGGAAAGATTCCGCTGGTCGCGATGTCGGAGAGCAGTTTCAGCATGGAAGGCAACCTCGTCGAGTTCCTCAAGGATTCGAAGGGTGAGGTCACGCGAATCGTCCAGCACTGGACCGAAGGCGACCGCACCGCCTCCCGGAAGAAGTGAGCGGAGGAGGGCCTTCGTCCTGAAAGGCGGTAATACGTCTCGCGTATTCATCAGTCATGCGCACGCGGATCTCCCGGTGGCTGGGGAAATCGAGGCTGCCTTGCACAATGCGGGATACGATGCCTGGCTGGACGATTCGGATATCCGTTTAGGCGTGCTGCTTCGCAACGAACTGCAACAGGCGATTGCCGGCAGCCATGCCGTGGTGCTCGTGTGGTCGCAGGCGGCGTCGGAGTCGCGGTGGGTCGCCGCGGAAATTCTCACCTCGTTCCACCTGAACCGGTTTATCGTTCCCTGCGTGCTGGATGCCGTGGATCTGCCGCAGTTTCTCTCGCGTTCGGTGTTTATCGATCTGCGCCGCGAAAAAGATCGCGGGCTCGAGAAACTGGGCAAGCAGATGGCGGCGGTACCGGCAGCGCGAAACGACTTCCCCGATGCCGTGCCGTACCAGAATCCCGAGTTGCTGAAAACCATATACTCTCTCGCAGCGAAGCAGCGGGAAATTGTCGAAACGGCAGACCCGAACGCAGCTTTACGGTTACAGGGAGCGTTGGATCCGGAGATGCACGCCGCAGAGAAACAATGGCGTTTCGATTCGACGATCCTGAATCTGGCCGGATACCACCGAAAGAACGCCTACATGTTCCAGCATTGGGACGAATACTGTGCGGGGCGGTTTCCCAAGGATCCATTGTTGGATGAAGCGGAACGGTTTTTCTACGAGACACTGTTCGTGAACCCGCTCGATTTCAGCGCCGTGAACGGGCTTGGGAACGTCCTTCTGTTCGAGGGCGACCTGGAAGCGGCACTCTTTTTTGTGGAGCGCGCGATCGAGCTGGCGCGGAATGCGGGTGTCGAATACGAAGAGGCGAAAAACGACCGCCAGGTGATTTTGAATCGTATGGGTGCGGGCGATCGGGCACACCCGTAGGAGCGTGGCCGGCTGCGGCACTTCGGCAGGTCGGAGACCCGCCCCACCTAGCTGGCGCGCTTTTCGTGGAGGAGCATTTCCAGGGCGTGCTCCATCGAGCCGGCGAGGGTGATGGCGCCGGAGTTCACGAAGAAGATCTGGTCTACCTTGTCGATGGTGTTCAGGCGGTGCGCGATGATGACCTTCGTCGTTTGGGAGGGGAGCTTGGCCAGGATCTCTTCGAGAAGCTGCTCGGTGACGGTGTCGATATTGGCGGTGGCCTCGTCGAGGATCAGAAGCTCGGGATTGCGCAGCGTGGCGCGCATGAAGGCAATGAGCTGCTTCTGGCCGAGGCTGATGCTGTTGCCGCCATGGGCCACCTTGGTTTCCAGACCTTCGGGGAAACGCGAGAGCAGGCTCGAGAGATTCGATTTCTCTAAAACCGCGGCGAGCTGCTCGGCCGAGCAGTGGGCGTAGTCCTCGTTGCCGTACACGATGTTGTCGCGAACCGTTCCGGAGAAGAGGAACGGGTCCTGCGGGATGACGCCGATCTTGCGCGCGCGTTCGGCCAGAGGCACGGAGCGGATATCGCGGCCGTCGAGGAGAATCGAGCCCGCGGTCGGATCGTAGAGGCGGGCCATGAGCGAGGCCGTAGTCGTTTTTCCGCCGCCAGTCGGGCCGACGAGCGCGTATACGGTTCCTTTCTTCAGCTCCAGCGTGGTTTCGTGCAGGACCTCCTTGCCGCCGGGATACTGGAAATGCACTTTCCGGAACTGGACGATGGACGTGGATTCGGGCGGGCCCGCGGGCACTACGGGCATGTCCGACTCGAGCGCCATGACTTCGGAGATACGATCGAGCGCCGCCAGCGCTAGCTGGAACGACTGCCAGACGGTTGCGAGCTGCCGCATCGGCCCATAGAAATTGTTGACGTAAAGCAAGAATCCAATCAGGAGGCCGGCGGTGGTCTCGCTCGCGCCGATCAAGAGAATGCCATACGCCAACACCAGAAGCATCGCCAGGTTGTGCGCAAAGCCGTACATCGGCATGAAGATGTTGTTGGCGAAACCGGCCGCGACCGACGCCGAGTAGTTGGTATCGTTGGCGGTCTTGAATTTCCGCTGAAAATAATCGAGCCGGTTGAAGGCCACGATCACTTTGAAGTTGTGCAGGCTTTCCTGAATCTCCGCGCTCAAGCCTCCGAGGGTCTGCATGCTGCGCATGTTGCGGCGTTTGACCCAGGCGCTGGTGGCCTTGGTGACGGCGAACACGCCGATGGCGGGCAACAACGCCGCGATGCCCAGTCGCCAGTTGAGCGAGAGGACAAAAACGGCGACGCCGGTCATCAGAAACAGGCTGCTGACAAACTGCATCAGAGCCTGGGCGACGAACTGGTTGAGCTTATCGGTGTCATTGTTGACGCGCGAGATCAGGTCGCCGGCTTTGTTCTCAGTGAAGAAGGCGAGGGGCAGATCCTGCAATTTCTGGAAGAGCTGATTGCGCACGCTCCACAGCACTCGCCGCCCCACACCACCCATGGTGAGGATCTGGGTATAGCTACCCACAATGCCAACGAGGTATACGGCGAGCAACACTAGCGCGGACATCAGCAGGCCGTGGCTGTCCTTCAGCCGGACGTAGGTATCGACCGCGCGGCCGATAATGATTGGGCCGACCAGGGTGGCGCCGGAACTGACCAGCATGGCCAATACCGCGATGGCGAGGTGGCCGCGCTCGGGAACGACTAGCGGAACGAATCGCTGGACGCCGGCGCGCAGAGAGCGCTTCGCACCGAACGCCTTGGTGGTCTCAAGCTTGTACTTCATAGACATTCGTGCTCCGCTGCGAGTCGTAGATCTGGACGTATTCCGGCGAGGTTTCCATAAGCTGCCGGTGGGTTCCGGTGGCGAGGAGCTCGCCTTCCATCAAGAGGATGATCTGGTCGTAGTTCTCAACGGAGGCGATCTTCTGCGTGACGGAGATCAACGTGATACCCGGATATCGTTCATGGATGTTGCGCAGGATGGCACGCTCGGTGGTGGTATCGACGCGCGCGGTGAAATCGTCGAGCAACAGGACCTTGGGATTGAGCGCCAGGGCGCGGGCCAGCATCACGCGCTGCTTCTGACCGCCGGAAAGTGTGCTGCCGCGCTCGGAGACGACGGTATCGAGGCCTTGCGGCAGAGTCCGGATAAAATCCTGGAGCTCCGCGGCCGCGATGGCTTTTTCCAGATCCTCGTCCGGAATGTCCGAGCTGAAGGCGATGTTCTCGCGGAGGGTCAGGTTGAACAGGATGCTGTCCTGGAAGACAAAGCCCACCTGGCGGTGAAGAGCTTCTTTGTCGTAGGCGTCGAGCGGCTCGCCATCGTAAGTGACGGTCCCCGAAGCCGGCTGAAGGAGGCCGATGAGCACGTAAAGCAACTGGGTTTTTCCGGCGGCCGTCGGCCCGATGATCGCTGTTTTGGCGCCGCTTTTGACGGAGAAGGAAACATTTCTGAGGGCTTCTTTGTCGCCGAAGGCGAGCGTGACGTTTTCGGCCGCGACGTCGCCGCGCAGAGCGGGCCGGAGCGTACCCGATCTCATGGTCTCCGGGGCCATCAGAACGGCGCCGAGGCGCATATAGGATGCGCCGGCCTGCGCCATGATATTGCTCATGAATCCGAGCAGGATGATGGGAAAGATCAGGAGCGCGAGATAGCTGTTGAACGCGGTGAAGTCTCCCAGGGTCATGCCGCCGACGATCACGAAACGGCCGCCGAGCAGAAGAATGATGATGGTGGCCAGATTGACGGCCAGGGTGATGGCCGGAATCATGGCAGACATGATGCGGAGGATGGCGAGGCCGATGTCGCGCGACTCGGTGTTGGCGGCGGTGAATTTTTCAGCTTCGAAGCGCTGCGAATTGAGAATGCGAATGAGAGTGGCTCCGAGGATGCTTTCGTTGATCACGCGGTTCAGCCAGTCGATGGCCTCCTGGCCGCGCTTGAACAGGACGCGGACCTTACGGAGCGCGAAGAAAAACGTGCCGCCGACCACGGGCACCACGCCGAGCACGCTCAGCCCCAAGCGCCAGTTGATGGTCAGCAACATCACGCTGGCTCCGACAATCAGGAATAGGGAGGCAATGATGGTGGCGACCGCCATGGAGACGAAAAGCTTGACGCCGTCGACGTCAGAAGTGAGATTAGTCAGCAGTTTAGCGGGCGTGAGCCGCTCGATGCTGCTGTAGGACTGGGTGGCGATCTTGGCGGCCAGCCTCGTGCGCAGGTCGCGGGCGACGCGCTCGGAGGCGTAGGTCTGGGTGATGTTCTGCAAATAGTTGAAAGCGAACACGACGAATGCGACTACGAAGAACTGCCAAACCACCGTCGAGAGGACAAATGTCCGTTGCGTATAAGCATCGATGGCGCGCGAAATGAGTTTGGGCACGACCAGGGTAAGGGCGTTTCCGACAATGGTCAGGACGACGAGCAGCGTGACCAGTTGCCGGTAGGGCTTAAGCAGAGCGAACAGCCCTCCACCCGGAGGCCTTTTTTGTACACCGGTGCGATTTGGGCTCATAGAAAAAGGGTCAATTCAAGGAGGAACGGTTTGTTTAAGGAATACCAATAGATTGAAACAAGTGGGGCCACGTGTCAAGGCTGGGTGCGCGGCAGGGGGGGCGAATAACCTGACTAACCAACTTTCGCTGGCGGCGTCGTATACATCGACCCGGGTTTCCAAATGCCACCTAGAATGGGGGATTCGTGCTGGCTGATTTGAAGGAAGGTCTGAGGCACCTGCGGAAAGCGCCGGGCGTCACAACCACGGCGGTGGTCACGCTCGCGCTCGGAATCGGAGCGACGACCGCGATCTTCACGCTTGTCCACCAGGTGATGCTGAAGTCGCTCCCCGTGACGAGACCGGAGGAGCTGTGGAGGATTGGAGACAAAGTCCGCTGCTGCAACTGGGGCGGGTATACGCAGGACCGGGACGGAAACTTTTCGTTGTTCTCGTGGGAAGCGTACCGGAACTTTCGCGCAAACACTCCCGAATTCACGGACCTCGCGGCGCTCCAGGCCGGCAATGCCCCGCTCGGCGTTCGCCGAGCCGGTTCACAAGCGCAGGCGGACACGCGCAATGGGGAGTATGTCTCCGGAAATTTCTTCAAAACTTTTGGTGTGCAGCCCTGGATCGGCCGGCTAATGGCCGATGCCGACGACCAGGAGGGCGCGCCACCGGTCGCCGTGATGAGCTACCGGATCTGGCGGGAAAAGTACGGTTCAGATCCTTCCGTAGCCGGCGCTACTTACCAGATCAACGGGCATCCGTTTACGGTCATCGGTGTGGCGGCACCGGGATTTTATGGAGCCAAGCTGTCGGGCGCCGGCATGCCGGATTTCTGGCTGCCGCTGACCACCGAACTCTTGATCGACGGAGCGACGGCGCGCTTGAAAAGGCCGAACGGCAATTTTCTGGACATTATCGGCAGAGCCCGGCCGGGAGTCAATCCGCAATCACTCGAAGCCAAACTGAGGGGGGAACTGCATAACTGGCTGGCGAGCCACGTGCCGGATATGGAGCCCGGCGAAAAGCAGCTCTGGCAGCAGCAGACTCTGCATCTGATTCCGGGCGGCGCCGGCGTCGCGGTGATGAGGGATCAGTACCAAGACGGACTGAAGCTGCTGCTGATGGCCGCTGGATCGGTGCTTCTATTAGCCTGCGCGAACCTGGCCAATCTGATGCTCGCGCGCGGGCTGAAGGATCGCGCGCAAACGTCGATACGGGTCGCGCTCGGCGCTTCGCGAGGGCGCCTGGTGCGCAAGGTGCTTGTGGAATCAATTCTACTGGCGGTGATTGGGGGTGTGTTAGGAATCGGGGTCGCCTATGCGGGGACCAGGCTGATTGTGTACCTGGCTTTCCGGATCGGCGGCCCCAATAACTATGTCCCGATCGACATGACGCCGTCCTGGCCGGTTCTCCTCTTCACTCTGGGAGTATCGGTGCTGACCGGAATGGCCTTTGGGATTGTCCCGGCTTGGATGACTTCGCAAACCGACCCGGCCGACGCGCTGCGAGGAGCGGGCCGTTCGGTGGGCGCCGGCCGCTCCTGGGGACAGAAGCCGCTGGTGATCGCGCAGATCGCCGTTTCGCTTGCGCTGCTGTCGGCGGCGGCCCTGCTGAGCAAGAGCCTGCGAAATCTACAGCACCAGGACTTCCGTTTCGAGACACAGGGGCGCTATATCGCGTGGATCAATCCAATGCTCGGCAACTACAAGCCGGAGCAAATGGAGCCGATGTTTCGGCAGATCGACGACAACCTTCTTCAGATTCCCGGTGTGCGGATGGTTGCGCCGGCGCTCTATGCGCCCATGACGGGAGATAGCTGGAACGAAGGTATTCGCATCGAGGGCAGACCGGAACCCGGCCCCCGAGAAGACACCGGCGCCTCGTGGACGCGAGTGATGCCTGGCTTCTTTGAAACCATCGGCGCCAAGGTGATGCTGGGCAGACCCATTGCCGACCAGGACACGGCCGCCACGCGCAAGGTCGCGGTAATTAATCAAGCCTTTGCAAAGAGATTCTTCAAGGACAAGAATCCGATCGGTCAGCACTTCGGGATCGACCGAATCAAATATTCGTCAACGTTTGAAATCGTCGGCGTCGCGACCGACATTCGCTACCTGACGTACGGTTACAGGAATCCGGTGCGTCCCATGTTCTGGGTGCCGGAAGCGCAAACGGTCGCGTACGACGATCCGGCGTTCCAGAGCGGTGAGATCTGGTCGCACTATCTGTACAACATCGTGCTTTGGGCGCCCGGCAATGTGCCGGATCTCGAAGAGCGTGTGCGCAAGGCCCTAGCCAGTGTAGACCGGAATCTGGTGCTTTACGGAGTCGACCCTTACTACAAAGTCCTGAGCGGGGACTTCCAGCAGCAAAACATGATCGCCACTTTGACATCGCTTTTCGGCGCTCTGGGGCTGGTGCTGGCGGCCGTTGGTTTATACGGAGTGCTGTCGTACATGGTGGAGCGGCGGACAGGCGAAATCGGCGTGCGTATGGCGCTGGGTGCGGATCGCGGCCGCGTCATCCGGATGGTGCTCGGCAATGCGTGCTGGCAGGTGGGCGCCGGGTTGGTCTTGGGGATTGCGGCTGCAGTGGGGGCGAGCAGGTTGATGACCACGCAGCTTTTTGGGGTGAAGCCGGGGGATCCCTTCATGCTGGCGCTGGCGACGTTGCTGCTCACCATGGCGGCGCTGATGGCCGCTACGATTCCCGCGTGGCGTGCCGCCGGCGTCGAGCCGATGGCGGCACTGCGGATCGAGTAGCGGTTGGATTTCACGAGTCGGCCGGCTCGCGACGCTCCACCCGCATTGTTACGGGGCGACTCGGCCGGAGGGTCACAAGCTGAGTCGGCCGGAGTGGTTCGTCCGGCTCTAACGACAGTTTGTAGCGCTGGGCCACGGTTGCGAGAATCAGGCGCGCTTCCAGCAAGGCGAAGCCGTTGCCGATGCACACACGAGGGCCGCCCCCGAACGGAAGGTAGGCGTAGCGCGGGGTGCGCTCTTCCCAGCCGGGCGCGAATCGATCGGGGTCGAACCGATCGGGATCGGGAAAGAATCGGCCATCGCGGTGAAGAGCGTAGCTGTTGATGCTGATGAAGCTGCCTTTGGCCACATCATAACCGCCCAGGGCGACATCCACGACCGGCTCCCGAGCGACGCCGGGGGCCGGCGGATAGAGGCGCATGGCTTCCCGAATGACCATGCTGGTATAGGGCAGGTTGGGGAGGTCGTCCACGCATGGACTACGGCCGCCCAGCACGCGCCGCAGTTCGGCGAGTAATCTGGTTGCCACTTCGGGATGGCGCGACAGAAGATACCAGATCCAGGTCAGCGAGGTTGCGGTGGTTTCGTGTCCCGCCAGAAACAGCGTCATCATCTCGTCTCGCAGTTGCTGGTCGGACATCCGGAAGCCGCTCTCGTCGTCCACGGCGGCGAGCAGGACAGAAAGCAAATCGTCGCGGCTTTCGCGCGAGGCGCGGCGGCGCCGGATGAGAGCCTGAAGGATGGCATCCAGTTTGGCGACGGCCCGCCGCTCGCGGAGATTGCGCGCCGTCGGCACCCACGAGGGAAAGCGCAGCACCGAGTTCAAACGCTGGTTGGCGGCATCGAGGATCGCACGCATCGACCCGCTGATTTCAGCGATCTCGTCCGGGAGATCGGCGCCAAAAAGCGATTTCACCACGATGCCCATTGTCAGCGCGGTCATATCGGCACTGATATCCCGCACTTCGCGGTCCACAAAGGAATCCATCATTCGTGTGGCGTGCGTGACCATCACTTCGCCATACGCCGCGAGCTGACGATGATGGAACGCGGGCTGCATCAGCTTGCGCTGTTGCTTCCACATTGCGCCGTCGCTGGTGAGTAAGCCTTCTCCGGCGAAGGGACGGAATGCGCGTTTGAGCAACCTGGGTTTGTGAAACTTGTCCGGTTCTTCCACGAGAACCTGCCGCACCAGGTCGGGGTGATTCAGTTGATACACATGCAGCGGCCCCAGGTTGTAATGGGCGATGTCGCCGAATTGACGCGCGACCGCGAGACCGAACGCCAGCGGATCGAAGGGGAAACGGGCAGGCAGCATTTGACCAATGATGACGAGGGGAAGGCGGATGCGAGGGCCGTCCGGGTATTTTCGTTTCATCTTGGCGCGGGTGTTTGCGACAATGCCGCCCGCTGCGACTTATTCATTTTTACAAATTTGGTTTCGGGCTTCGGGGGATTGGAGTGAGCGAGCCTCTGATGGTGGCGCTCGCCCGGGTGATCGGCAGAGGGATCGGTAAGATCGCAAGCTGACGGTGTGGCAGCCGCCGTGCGGTGAGATAGTCGATGAATCCGATTAAAGACCAAGGAGACAAACTGGAGCAGCCCTCCGATCGCGATCGCGACGCCAAGCCGCCGAAAGGAAAGCAGATAGCGGACCGCCGGGAGAAGCCGCTTAAAGATCAAGGCGACAAACTCGAGGGTGGCTCCGGTTCCGCGGAAGGGCATTGAGGAGTTTGTCGGCACCGAAGGGATATGTGCGAATGAGCACGTTCCGGCAACTTCCGGGCGGCGCTCTTCGACTTTGCCGTTGACATGCCCCTGCGGAAAGTCCAGAATTGAGCGCCATGCACCCCGTGCAACAAGCTCAAACTTGCCTGGACAAGCAAGCTCTGATTGAGGATATCCGAGACGCCATGAACCGGGTGATTTCCATCAACAATCGCGAGATGGAGGCCGTGCTCCGTGGCGACTTCGCCAGACTGAAGCCGCTCAAAAGCGAACTCATGGAAGCCCGGACCTGGAAAGATTCGCTGCTGGAGGAATATTACCGGCACCTGCGCGAGCACGGCTGCTAGGCGGCCGGGGCAGGCGCGGCATTGTTGATGCCGCGGGCGAACTTCCAGCTTCCGTCGGGCTGACGGCGGAGAATGCTCATCCCCTTTCCTTGCATCTGAATGTTCGGGCCGCCGCCCTTGGGCGCCAGAACCAGTATTTCGTTACCCCAAACGTAGGCCCAATCCCCCGCCACTTGCACTTCCTCGGTGGAAACGCTCTGTTCCACGGTACTGAATTGGGGAAAGAAGCTCCTGTACATGGCTTCGACCGCCTGCTTTCCGCGAATCGGAGGAAATCCGGGCGGCAGGAACACCACGTCGTCCGTAACCATTTCCTTCAAGCGGTCCACGTCTTTGGCGCGCACGGCCGCGAGCCACGCTTCGGTGAGTTCGCGGATGGCTTCCTGGTCTTCACGTTGCATTCATGCCTCCTCGGTGCAGCAATATTTGCTGAGTTTTATATAAACTACAGTATATTATTCTGTAGTTGGCAATTGTACCGCTAAATCCTGCGGGGGTGCATGGATCCGATCGACGTTCAACTGTTAAACCTGCTTCAACAGGATTGCTCGCGTTCTCTGGCCGAGCTGGGCAGCGAAGTCGGGTTATCGATTTCCGCCGCGAAAGCGCGTTTGACGAAACTCCGGGCGCGTGGAGACGTTCGAGCCTACGTGGCCCTGATCGATCCGCAGAGACTCGGATACCGGGTATGCGCGTTCGTGCAGGTTCTGGTCGATGGCAAAAAGAACGAACAGGCTTTTCTCGCTGGCATGTCGCGAATCCCTGAAGTTCAGGAGTGCCATCGAATCTCGGGCGAGTTCCCGTGCCTGCTCAAAGTCTGGGCTCCCAGTCTGGCGGATCTCGAGCGCTTCGCCGATGAAAAGATCAAAAGCCGCGCGGGAGTGATGCGCACGCTAATTTCGATCGTCCTTTCATCTTCGAAGGACCACGTCACGGGCCTCGCCGCCCGGGGCTGATCTAATGCGCGATTTCTTCGAGCGCGAGGTGGCGGGTGCGGGGGCCGAACAGGCTGATCGTCACGGTCATCACCAGCATCGCGCCGCCGATAAAGAGTGCCACGCCGGTCGCTCCGCCGGCGCGCAGAAAAAAGCCGATTAAGAGGCCGGCGAAGGCCGCGCTGGCCCGGCTCCAGCCGTACACAAAGCCCACGGCGCGGCCGCGGACGCGCGTCGGGAAAATCTCGCCCTGATAATTGTGGAGCGTGAACGACATCCAGTTGTTCGAGAGAGTCACCATCACGCCGTACACGATGACGAGCGCCGGGTTAGCCTGGTTGGCGAACAGGAACATGAAACCGCCGATGGCAACGCCGGTACAGGCCAACTGCCACTTCCTCTCGAAGCGATCGGTCACCCACATGCCGAGCAGCGGCCCCACCGGATTGGCAATCGCGATGATGAAGGCGTATTCAAGGCTGGTGGTCACGTGGATCCCTTTGGCGATCAGCAGAGTGGGAACCCAGGCGCCGAAGCCGTAGAAACCGATGGTCTGCATCAGGTTGAAGACGGACATGGTGAGCGTACGTTTCCGAATGGGAGGCTGGAAGATATCGGCGAACCGGCTCTTGCCTCCGCGCGCCGGCGCGAGCCTTCCGGGAGGCGGGAGCACACTGCCGGTTTCGTTCTCGATTTGCGATTCGAGGGACGCCATGACGCGCTCGGCCTCGGCGTGGCGCCCGTGCAGCGCCAGCCAGCGCGGGCTCTCCGGAAGACTGCGGCGCAGCCACCACGAGGCCAGCGCTCCCACCGAGCCGATCAATGTGACCCACCGCCAGCCGTCGACGCCCAGCGGATGCCGCGGCACCAGCAACCATCCGAGCAGCGCGACAATCGGCACCACGGCGAATTGGACCACCTGGCAGAACGCGAACGCCTTGCCGCGCTCTTTGGGTGGGACGAGTTCAGGAAGAAATGTATCGATGGTGGTTTGCTCCAGGCCGACTCCGATATTGGCAATGAATCGCCAGAAGTCCACGCCCGCGGCCGTGTGCTGGAATGCCATGATCGCGGTGCAGACGGAGTACCAGAGCAGCGCTGTGATGAAGATGGCGCGGCGGCCGAGGCGGTCGGCGATGGAGCCGAAGCCGATGCAGCCGACAAACATCCCGGCGAACGCCGAGAACACGAAAAACCCGACGCCGTTGATGGCAAACAACCGGTCGGTGGTATTGGCGAACATGCCGCTCGCCACCAGCCCGGGCGCCACATACGGGCTCAAGAAGAGGTCGTAAAACTCGAACGCACCGCCAAGCGAGATCAGAAAGATCAGCCGCCAGAGGGTGCGCGAGAGCGGCAGGCGGTCGAGGCGCGCAGCGACCAGACTTGCTGTTTCGGCCGCTGTATTCCGCGCCCCGATCATGCCATTGGCCCGCTCCTCGGCCTAGAAGCTGAACTTCGCGGCCAACTGCATGATGCGCGGATCCTGCGAGCTGATGATCTGGCCGAACGTCGGCGTGCCGAACGTCAGGCCGAGACCCGACGAACCCGCCTGCAGGCTGGGCAGCGAGAGCCCGGGATGCATCGTGTTAGTCACGTTAAAGGCCTCGCCGCGGATCTCCAGACGCCCCTTTTCCCGAATACCGAACTCGCGGGAAAACGCCGTGTCGAAACCCCAGTTCCTGGGACCGTGAATGCTGTTTCGGCCCATCGGGCTCAGGTTCCCGGGTGCGGGGGCCGTGAAAGCGGCAGGATTGATCCAGCAACTCGGGGCGGGACCTGGGTTCGGGCACAACGCGTCGCCATTGATCTGGATCGGCCGCTGGATCGCGGCGGAAGCACCCGTACCCGATACGTCGGTGGTCAGGCCCGGCGTCACCTGGTAGGCAGAGCTAGTGCGGAAGATTTCGGCGAATTTCCAACCCGAGAGGATACGGCTCATAGTCGTGTTGGCGAACCGTGGCACTTCGTAGACCACCGTGCCATTGAAGATGTGGCGGCGGTCGGAAGAGAAGGTTCCGCCGATTTCGTTGGACTGGCAGTTGCTGCGATCGTAGCGCCGATTGCCGGGGATGAGCATCCCAGCTCCTGCGTTACCCGTGCTATCGCCGATGGACAAATCGCTGATGCAATGCGACCAGGTGTAGTTGGTGCTGATCAGCAGGCCTTTGCTCAAGCGCTTCGTGACGGCGACAACCAGACCGTTGTAGTTGCCCGTCCCGCCGGAGTCGAGTTGTTCGAGGTAGCCGTAATACTGGTTGCCAGGCAAATTTTGGAGAGTGTAAGCCCGCCGGAAATTCAAGTTGGAGTTATTCGCAGGCGTACAGGGACCAGCCGGTTGGACGTTGGCAGGGCCATACGTTCCAGCGGCGCACGTACCGGGAATAAAGACGCCCGGATTGCGCTGGAACGAGCTCCACAAATGCGAACTCTCGCTGCCAATATAGCTGACGTGCAGCAGCCAGTCATTGCCGAACTGATGCTGAACAACCAGGTTCCACTGATTCACCGCGGTGGTTTTCAGATCCTGAGTCGGGAAGATGTAAGTTCCGTACGTCACGAATGGTGCATTTTTGTTGACGGCGTAAGGGAAGATATTGCCGCCGGGGTTGGTGTCGTACGGGTGGCTGAACTGGCCGGGCCAAATCGAGGTGCCGCCAAACGGAGGCGCATCGGCGGAGTTGACCATCATCTCGCCGGCCACGAAGTCATACGAGATTCCGAAGGAAGCGCGGACCACGGTCTTCCCGTCGCCTTTGGGATCCCACGCGACGGCCACGCGAGGTGCAAACGTATCGTAATAGTCGTTCATGCCCTTCTTGCCCTGGAAACCAGGATCGCCGGGGAACGTGAGGCCGGGAGGCGCGTTCACAAACTGCTGGCTCTTCACGTTGTTGATCATGTTGTCGTAGCTGAAGTTGTAGATGTAACCGCGGATCTCCGACGGCGCCAGGAACGGCTCCCAGCGCAATCCGAGGTTCACGGTAAAGCGGGGGCTCACCTTCCAGGTGTCCTGCACGTAGGCGTTGACGAACCATTTGCTCTGGTCGAGCGTATTGGGCAGTGACAGAGAATTCGAGCTGAACTGTCCGAGCAGGAACTGCGGCAGGTTGGGGAAGGTCCAGTTGGTCTGCGCATAGACGTTGCCGTTGAAGCGCATCTTGGAGTTCAAGCCGCCGCCGCCGAAGTTGATCTGATGATTGCCCTTGACCCAACTGATGTCGTCGTTGAGCTGAATCGGCGTGGAGTGCGCGCTCGCCTCGCCACCGGTTCCGGGGCCCACTCCGAAGTTGCCTGTTACGGTGAAGCCGCTCTGGTGAGGAGTATATCCGCAATAGACCAACGCCGCGCCGAGATCGCAGGCATCGACGTAGTCGGCGGAAAAGCGATGAATCCCGATTCGGTTCACGCTGGCGCGAAAAGCGTTCACAAATGTCGGAGTGACCAGATACGTGTCGCCAACCGACCACGATTGGTCTGCGTCATCCAAGCCGCCCTGCGCCGTCGAGAGGAGATTATCCGGCGTGAAGTTGTAAGAGGACGGACGGAAATAATGGATCCGGAAATAGCGTCCGAACAACTGGTTCTTGGGGCTGGTCTGGTAATCGCCGCGGCCCGTATACTGTCCCTCGTTCACGTGGGTGGTCAGGCCGAATGACGTATTGCCACAAGGGCCGGTTGTCTTGGGCAGCATGTTCGCCAACTTAACGGTGCCCGGATCGTATAGTGTCGGGCTGATCTGGTTATTGACGAATAGGGCTTTCACGGCAGGCGAGAGCGCATTCAGAAGCTGCGGGCACCCGCTCCAATCGCCTGCAAGCATTTGGGGCGTCGGGACAAACGTCGCGGCGGTGTTGGCCTGAGGATCCTGGCGCGTGATCGTGTCCTGGTAGCCGAAGAAGAAGAACAGCTTGTCTTTCTTGACAGGGCCGCCGATGGTGCCGCCAAACTGATTCCGCTTGAGCGTGTCGCGCGCCGGAGCGAAGAAGTTGCGCGCATTGAGGTCGCCGTTGCGGAGAAACTCGAACACGTCGCCGTGGAAGCTGTTGTTGCCGGATTTGGTAATCGCCGTCACGGTGCCGCCTGCGTGGATGCCGTTCGATGCCGTCATCGTACTGGTCTCTACTTTGAACTCCTGGAGCGCATCCGGCATGGGCATCGGCATGTTCGCCAAGTCCCACGGATTGTTGTACACGCTGCCATCCAGGTAATAGGCAATGCCAAAAGCCTGGCTGCCGGCGATCACGTATTGCTGAGTGCCGGGGTAGCCGCCGTTTCCGGCGACGCCCTGCGGAATCACGCCCGGCGTGTATTGAATCAGGTCGGTCGCCTGGCGGCCGTTGAGAGGCAGTTCCAGAATTCGCTGGTTCTCCATGACGGTGCCTACGCTCGTCGCCTGCGATTCCACCAGCGCGGCGTTGGCCTCGACCTGTACCTGCTCATTGACGCTGCCGATCTTGAGAGTGACCGGGATCGTTGGGTTCGTCGCGACCTGCAAAACAATTCCGGTTTGCGTAAACGTGGCGAACCCTTCCTTGCTGACCTCGATCCGATACGGTCCGACGGGCAGGTTGGGCACGACGTAGTTGCCATCCGCGTCCGCGATCACAGCACGAACCAGATCGGTGTCAGTATTCGTCACTTTGACGCTGGCGCCTGCAATCGCGGCCCCGGACGAATCCGCGACCGTTCCCTGAATTTGCGAGAGCTGGCCTTGGGCGAAGAGATTGACATTGAGCAAAACGAAGAACGCGGCGGCTAGATATCTCACGAAGTGCCTCCCCGGGCGAAACAACTGGACGAATATTCTGAAGGCGAAGCGACCCCTCAGCGCACTTTACCCCTTCAGTTCCAGTGGGGGGATTATATAGAAGGTGCACAGATAGTGTCAAATCCGACAAAGTCGGACATGGCGACCGGAATCGTCAGAAGGTTCTGGCGCCTGGAGATATCGTTGAAATTCCGCTCACTTCTTCGCGCCGGCTTGCGTGCGACGCCAGGCGTAATAGCTTTCCCACACCTGGAGTTTTTCGAGGTTGGGAACCGGCACAGCTTTGGAGGGGTCGTTTAGGTTCATCACCTGCGCGGTGGTGCTGGTGAAGGCGGGCCATTGAGGCAGTCCTTTTCCATTGGGATCTCCCGTGCGGGCGAAGTTCACCCAATAGGAAGAGATTTCGTCCGAAACGGCGCGATCGGCCGCGCTCGGACGCATGGTTTCGGAGAAGTTGCCGAAGACAAAAGAAATTTCACCGGCATGCGCGGCGCCCCAATTCTTGAACTGCGGAGCATCGGGATAGGGCGGCCGATGGCTGAAATAGTAAACGTAGACCTTGCCCTTGCCGGTTCGCGATTGCAGCCGGGCCCACGCCCAGGTCGGCCAGGCGAAGGCGCTGTCGCGGAAGGTGTCGCGGGCGGAGCGCAAAGCCTCGGCATCGGAATGCGCGGGATAGGCGGCGAGCATTTTGTCAGCGTACTCGCCATAACCGGATCGAATGGTGTTCTGGTACGCAGCCGCCGCCATAGAGGGAACGAACAGGGCGCCTTCATCGGAATTGCTGCCGATCAGGATGGGGGTGTCGTTATAGCGCCCGGCTTCGTAGAGCGTGTACTGGTCGCCCAGAAGCACATAGCCGTCGAAGATCGGCCACCAGCTCGCGCCCAGTGCGGGTCCCGATGATTTCAGAATGTCCTCGGCCGACTTCTTGCGGGCGTCGGCGATCGAAGCAGCGCCGATCTTCGAAAGGAAAGCGCCACCGTCTTTTTCGGCGCGGGCGAGCGTGTGCATGTTCTCGCCGCCTTCGTTGTCGCGCTGGGCGGGAGCAAAATTGCCTCCGCTTTCCGAGATCGCGCCCTGGAACAATCCCTTCGCGAGCGGCGAAGCCGCCAGCATGCTGACGGCAATTCCGCCCGCGGACTCGCCGAAAATGGTGACGCGGCCGGGGTCGCCGCCGAAAGCAGCGATGTTGCGCTTGACCCATTGGAGCCCGGCGATCTGATCGAGGAGGCCATAATTGCCGGAATGGCCGCCCTGCTCGGCGCTGAGCTGCGGATGCGCCAGAAAGCCGAACGCGCCGAGGCGATACGCAATGCTCACGAGTACGACGCCTTTGCCGGCGAGATTCGCGCCATTGTATTGGGAGATGGAAGTAGCGCCGATGGTGAAGCCTCCGCCATAGATCCACACCATCACGGGCAGCCGGTCATTGGGAGATTTCGCGGGCGTCCAGACGTTAAGGTACAGGCAGTCTTCGTTGGTCTCGACAGGATCCATGCCGAGGTCGCGGTTGACGATCGGGACCTGCATGCAGGCACGCGCGAACTTGTCTACCGGCCGGATTTCGGCCCACGCGGAGGGTGGCTGCGGCGGCCGCCATCGCAAATCACCAATCGGCGGCGCGGCGAAGGGTATCCCTTTATAGACGGCGAGGCCGCCTTCCATTGTCCCCTGTACCACGCCGGATTGCGTGCGAACGGGCTTCGGCGTTTGTGCGATCGCGGCCGATTGAAAGAACACCGCAGTCGCGGTGAAGGCAAGCGAGTGAACTAGAGTTCTCATGTCAACCTTCCGCCCGGGCCGGAACGGCGGACCGCCGGCTTGTGGCATTCACCAATCTTATATCGCGGGACGCCGAACGAGGAGTTACCGGGGCGGGTTCCGGGGAGGCGCGCCCTTCACATCGATTTCGTCAGTCACCTTCCCGGGTCCCGCGACAGCCGTGGCTTTCTGCTCGATCGAGTGGCGGATCTCGGCCGAGCGAACGGTTCCCTGCAATGTGACGCTGCCCGCGTGAGCGATGACTTTGACGCCGGTGAGCGACTCGCGGGTGGCGGGATCCTTCCGGAGGGAAGCTCGAATCTTGCGCATGATATCGGAATCGTTTGCGGGTTTTGTTCCGGCCGCCGGAGTGTCGGGCCGAGATGTGTCCGGATCCGCAGGGCGGACCGGAATCGGATCCGGGACCGCATGAGGATCGCGCGGCGGCGGCTTCGTGTCGCCGGTATGCTTGCTGCCATTGACGCGCGGATCTTCGTGCGGGTCAACCGCGGGGGGCTGGCTGTAAAGCGAATGGACTCCGGTCAGCAAAAACAGAAGGAAAAGATGCGCCGGCCGCATATCCACATGCCCGCACCTTGCTCTCCAATGTGCGCTTCCTAGCAAAACGCGGCGTGATGTGATTGCAGCGTAAGGCCGCGATTTCGATTTATTGCTTGGCGCCCTTGGCGTTGGGGCCGCCATCTTCGGCATTGCCGACGAAGACGGTGCGCCCGTCCGGCAGCTTCACCGAACGCGAGTTGCAGGTGTTGGTGGCGTCTTTCGCGCGGAAGCCTTCGATGAGGATCTCGTCGCCCGGCTTCAGCGTCGTCTTGCTCCAACCCTGGCGGGTCAGGCCGTTGGGAGCTCCGCCTTCGCATTGCCAGTGTGCTACGGCGCCATTTTCATCCTTCACGTCGAGATAGAGCCAAACATGCGGGTTCAGCCATTCGACTTTGGTGATCGCGCCTCTGAGACTCACGGGCTTCGAGGCGTCAAACTCGGCGGCAAAGGAATGGTGCGCAAACGCCGGGGCGGACATCCCCAGCAATAGACCGGCAAACAGCAGAGACAACGCGGTTTTCATCGGTGGCGCCTCCCCAGGACGAATTCTCTGGGAGCGATGATAGCATAGGCGTCCGCTCGGAGATATACACTCTAAAGAGCCATGCGCACGCCTCTGAACCTTTCCCTATTGGCATTCTGCGCGGCTCAAACGTGGGCTCAAGCCACGGGCGCGCCGTCAAACCTGCCGCCCGGCCTTTACGCCGTCATTCACACGTCGATGGGAACCCTCACGGCCGAACTGTTCGAGAAAGAAACGCCGAACACCGTGCGCAATTTCGTCGGGCTGGCGCGGGGGACGAGGCCTTGGCTCGACCCCGAGACGCGCAAGGCCACGACGCGGCCCCTGTACGACAACATCACCTTCCATCGGGTGATTCCTGATTTCATGATTCAGACCGGGGACCCGACCGGAACCGGCGCGCACAACTGCGGATTCGTGCTCAAGGACGAGATCGTGCGCGGACTGAAGTTCGACAAGCCGGGCCGGCTCGCTATGGCGAACATCGGGCAACCGAACACAGGAGCCTGCCAATTCTTCATTACGGAAAAACCGTTTTCAAGCGGAAACGGGATGTACACCATCTTCGGGCAGGTGGTGAGCGGGTTAGAGTTGGTCGGCCAGATCGCGCGGGTGAAGCGGGACGGCCGTGACAAGCCGAAAATGCCGGTGATGCTCACCCACATCGACATCGTTCGCGTCGTGGAGAAACCGGTGCCTGGACATACGGACAGCGGATTCGGCGTCTTCATCAATGCTGGCGGGTATGTTCTGACTACCGCCGACGCCGTTCAGGGCTGCGCCGAGGTGCATGTACAAAAGGGCGGAAAACTGGAAACGGCGGCGGTAGACCGGCAGAACGGCCTCGCGGTTCTGCGTTCCGGAGGCCGGGCGGCGGAATTCGCGCAATTGCGGGCCGGAGACGGCGTGGCCGCGCAGGAACCGGTCTGGACACTCGGCCCCGAACCCGCGGTAGTGGGTGCGACCGCGGACAGTCACGGCGACAACCGTTATCTACAATTGAGCGTCACGGCTGCGACAGGCGGCCAGGGCTCCCCGGTGCTGGACACGAGCGGTCTTCTCGCGGGCGTGATTTCGGAAGCGGCGTCAGGCACGCCCGGAACTGCTCTGGCGATCAAGGCTTCGGTGATCGCCGGCTTCTTGGAGGCCTCGAACGTACCCTATACGGCTAATCCCGCGGCGGGCGCAGCGGATCGCGCGGCGGCGATCGACCAAGCTCGGCGGAATACGGTTGCGCTCGAGTGCTGGAAGTAGCCGTATGGCGCTGCCGGATCTATCGGGCCGGGTGGCGGTGGTCACCGGGGGTTCGCAAGGCATCGGCCGTGGGATCGCGCTCGCGTTGGGCGAGGCTCGGGCAACCATCTATGTGACCGGACGGAGTCGCTCCCGCCTGGAACGGGTGGCGGCGGAAATCGTCGAGCGCGGCGGGCGTGGAGTGATCCTGGTTTGCGATCACACCGATGATAGCCAGGTGAGCACGGTGTTCGAGCGTGTCAGGGGCGAGCAGAAGGGGCTCGACCTGCTGGTGAACAATGTTTGGGGCGGGTACGAGGCGCATCCGGAAGGGATACGCCCAAAGCCATTCTGGGAACTCGGCCTGGACGATTGGGAAGCCATGTTCGTGCGCGGAGTTCGGCCGCATTTCGCCGCGAGCCGGATGGCGGCGCCATTGCTGATCGCGCGGGGGCGAGGGCTGATCGTCAATACGATTGCGTGGGCGGGCGGCAAATACCTGCTTCAGATCTATTACGACATGGCCAAGCACGCGGCAGCGCGAATGGCTTACGCCATGGCGCTGGAGCTGAAGCGGCACCAAGTGGCTGCCGTTGCACTGGCGCCCGGGTTTGTCCGAACCGAGCGGGTGATGGCGGCGCATGAAGCGCATCCTTTCGATTTGAGCGGAACCGAATCGCCCGAATACATTGGCCGCGCGGTGGTACATCTGTTGGCTGATGCAGAGCTGATAAAGCGCACCGGGCAAGTCTATACGGTAGGCCAGCTCGCGCGGGAATATGGCTTCACGGACGTTGACGGACGCCAGCTACCCGCGTTCGAAATGCCGCCGCAACTGGCGATGGATTGAGGGCAGGAGATCCTGCCCCAATCGCTCAGGATCGGCCGGAAGTCTTCCCGCTGGTTTTGCTCGTAGTGACGGCGCCGCCTTCCGGCTGGCTTTCGATGTACATGATGTTCGGCGCTTGGTTGCGGGAAGTTACCTTCGGGCTCGCGATGGCCTCGCCGTGAAGCTCGTAACGAAAAACCACTGAAACGGTTGTACCGGCGCAAGCCGGATTTACCTTAGCTGCGTGAATCGCTTTTTCCACGGGGGGTATGAGCAGCTTGGGTCCGTCGCCCCAGGCGGAGACCACCTGGGTGTCGATCTTCTCAGGGATGCCTTGTGCGTTCACATGCGTCCAGGTCCAGACAGAACCATCCACGTGTTGATGGAGCGCGGCTTGCGGAAATTCCGGCGCAGCCAGATTTTCGAAACAGGCCAGCCCGTCGGCGTGGGAAGACTGTTGCGCTGTGCCATTCAAAGACGTCACGAGCGCGGCAGCGGCAACAAAGAGAATCGTGCGCATTGGGTTCATCTCCATTTGCATTCTGGGGAAGCGCCCGGCGCCGAAAGGTACCGCCCTTGTTCCATTTAAGCTCAGGGTCGATCGGCTTGGGTCGTCAAGTCCAACCCGTTATTGAGTGGTTTTCGCTCTAAACGAGTGTCGTTGCGCACACTTTCAATAGCGCTTCGTACTGGTTCGCTCTTGGAGCCGGTGAAAGATCAATGGCATTGTAGTTCTGGTGAAACGCAGTCTGATCGTTGCGCAGGCGCTGTTAGCGGGTCTAGCGCTGGTCGCAAAAAGTAAAGATCTAAATATCACTCCGGACAAACTGCCTGACGGAACGGTCGGGGCGCCCTATTCGCAAGGCTTACAAGCGGGCGGGTGTTCGCCTGGGTGTGTGTGGACCTCGTCGGGCATGCTCCCACCTGGCTTGTCCTTAGGTGCGACGAACGGAGTGATCAGCGGGACACCCAGCGCGGCCGGAAGTTTCAATTTCACGGTCATGGCGGTGGATACGAAGTTGGACACGGGTTCTCAAGGATACACCGTAAACATCAAGAACGATCCCGTGACGATCACGACGGCGTCACCTTTGCCCGGAGGTCAGGTAGGGGCGCCGTACGCGCAGGGTTTGACCGCTTCAGGAGGCAGCGCACCGTACACCTGGTCGGTTACCGCGGGGGCGCTGCCCGGAGGCGTTTCGCTCGATCCGGGCAGCGGTGCTGTCGCCGGAACTCCCACGGCGGCCGGCAATTTCACGTTCACCGTACAGGCGGCAGACAGGAGCGGGATGTCGGGCAGCAAGCCATTCGCGGTATCGATTGCGGCGGCGCCGCCACCTCCGCTTACGATCACCACCGGCGCCGCGCTTCCGGGCGGGACAGTGGGCGCCTCTTATTCGCAAACGATCGCAGCATCGGGCGGCACACCGCCGTACACGTTTTCGGTGACGAACGGCTCGCTTCCTCCCGGCCTTTCACTCAACGCATCCGGAACTCTGGCGGGCACTCCGTCTGCAGCCAACAACTTCGGTTTCACGGTGCAGGTGAAGGACAAAAGCAATGCGACGGCGAGCCAGGCATTCACTCTGACGATCATCAACAACACACCAAAGCTGACGATTACGACTACGCAACTGCCGGCGGGGACGGTCGGGGTTTCCTATTCGCAATCGATCGCGGCGACGGGGGGCACGCCGCCGTACAACTGGAGCGTGACCAGCGGCTCCCTGCCTGCGGGGCTTTCGCTGACGGGTTCGAATGGCGCGATCACGGGAACGCCGTCTTCGGCCAACGCCTTCAATTTCACCGTGCAGGTGGCGGATACGAGCAATGCGACGGCGAGCCAGGCATTCACGATAACGATTGCCAGCAATACGCCAAAGCTGACGGTTACCACGACGTCGCCAATTCCCAGCGGCGCGGTAGGAACTGCGTATTCGCAAACGTTGACCGCGACAGGCGGCACACCGGCCTATCACTGGGCGGTTACGAGTGGAGCACTTCCCGATGGGCTTGCCCTCGATTCCGGGAGCGGCACGATCAGCGGAACGCCGAGCAAGGCGGGGACATTTCCCTTCACGGTGCGGGTCACCGATCAGACAACGGCCGCTGCCGACCAAGCGTTGCAAATCACGATCGGGAATGCGCCGGCCGTTCCGACGCTGTCGTTCACCGGCGTCCCCGATTCAGCGCTCTCCGGGCAGCAGCCTTCGTTTACCCTGGTGCTTTCTTCCGCGGCCAGCCAGGCGGTCAGTGGGCAAGTGACGCTCAGCTTCAAAGCCGATGCGACAGGCGCCACCGACGATCCGGCGATCCAGTTCGCGAATGGCGGGCGGACCGCACAGTTCAACATACCGGCCGGGACGACCAAAGCGGTATTTTCGGCGAGCTCGATGGCATTTCAAACCGGCACAGTGGCTGGGACGCTCACGCTGGCGGTGACATCGAGCCTGTCGAACGGGAACTTCAGCCGGACGGTGGTGGTGGGACGCGCGGCGCCGGTAATCCAGAGCGCCACGGTGGTTCCAAACAGCTCCGGCTTTCAAGTTCAGATTTCCGGATTCTCGAACACGCGCGATCTTGGCGGCGCGAGCTTCCATTTCACGGCGGTATCGGGCCAGGCGTTGCAGACATCGGACCTGTCGGTGAATCTCGCGCCTCAAGCCAGCCAGTGGTACAGCGGCAGCACGTCGACGCAATTCGGCGGGCAGTTTCTTGTATCAGTTCCGTTCACCTTGCAACAGGGCGCCCAATCGGGACTGTCGACGGTGAGCGTGCAACTCCAAAACGGGCAGAGCACGTCGGCACCGGCAACCGCAAAGTTTTGAGCCGTGATTCGGGTAGTTTGACCGGCGGCCGGTCTTCAAAGCGGCGGGCCCGGCGTTAGCCCGGCTTTCTTCTACGGGCGCACGCGATTACCATGTAGTGGGTAGTCACTTATGGCGAAGCGTGTCGCAACGTTCTCCGCGGCCATCGCGGTACTGGTCCTGGCAGCTTGCTCGGAAGCGCCCAAGACCTCCGAAGCCAAAACCAATCCGGCTCCCAAGCAGGAAGCCCCTGCCGGTCCGGTCACGGCCAAAACCGCTTTCTACGAAATGTATAAGGCTGCCCGCAGCTGGGCGCCTGATTTCATGCTTCTCACGATGACCAGCAACGAGGTGCCGGGCATGACGAGCGAAGGCGGAAAATTCGGGATGTGGACCGCCATATTGGTGTCGCCAGCCCGCAACGAGGCGCGGACGTTCACCTATTCGGTTGTGAACTCCGGCTCCACGATTCACAAGGGCGTGGACGTATCTGCGGCCCAGGCATGGAGCGGGCCGACGGCCGCCAGCCGTCCGTTTCAAGCCATGGATTTTTCGTTCGACTCTGATGCCGCTTATCAGACCGGATCTGCCAAGGCAGCCTCGTGGCTCAAACAGCATCCTGACAAAAAGGCGGCATTCACGCTCGCAAATGCCTCGCGTTTCCCGACGCCCGTATGGTACATCCTGTGGGGAACCAAAACTTCGGGTTATAGCGCTCTGGTGAGCGCAACGACTGGAACCGAGGTGAAAGCGAAGTAAATGCCGGGCTTCGGCGACCGGCGTTGGCTATTGCCTCTGCTCGTTACGCTCTGCGTCGCCCGACTCTGGTGCATGCCTCTGGGTTCGAGCTTCTGGGTGGACGAGACCGCGACGGTGTTCGTGGCGCGCTACGGTTCTCATCACCCGTCTCTCGCGATCGCCGCGCCGCAGGCCTGGCAATCCTGGTATTACGCGCTGATCGGCTGGCAAGGCGCGCTGTTCGGGTATTCCGAAATCGCCACCCGGGTGATTTCCGTTGTTGCGATGGGCGCGTTTCTGGGCATATTTGCGCGCCTCGCAGCTCGGCTGATCTGCCCGGAAGCGGCTTGGTTCGCGGTCTTCGCGTGCCTGGCTCTGCCTGGCATCGATTATCAGGCCGCCAATGCGAGGCCGTATGCGTTGGGGATGTTCGTGTTCGGAATTTCCCTGCTGCTCCTGATTCGATGGCTGGACTCGGGCAAGTGGCACGCGGGGCTGTTGTTTGCCGCCAGCGGCGCGCTGGTCCTCTACATTCATCTACTGTTCTGGCCGTGTTGCCTGGTGTTTGCTTTCTATACGGCGGCTCGAGTAGCGGAAGGTAAAACCAGCGTGACGTGGCGACGCGTCGTCCTGATCTTTGCCGCATTTGGCGCACTTATCGTGCCGGTGGTCGTGCAATCACTAGCGCTGCTGCGCGATGCCCGGGCGCATGTGGTTACGCCGCTGCCTTCGCCTGGGGAATTCGCGAGATCGTTGGAACTTCACGTCCTAGCCCTGTGCGGGGGTGCGGCATGGGTGATCGGGCGCGCTCGCGGCTGGCGCGTCGCCCGGGCACCGCTGCCGGCTTCCACGCTGCTCCTGATTGCCGCCTGGTGGCTCGTCCAGCCCGTCTTCCTTTTCCTCTTCTCCTGGGTTACGGGAAACGGCGTGTTCGTCCCACGCTACCTGCAACTGGCACTTCCAGGAGCGGCGCTCGCTTCGACCGCCGCCGCCGGGCGCTTCATTCCCGCCGGACAATGGACGCGCCTGGCCGCCGTGCTCGGCGCCGGCCTGCTCTTGTATCTCGGGCAATGGCGCACAATCTGGCCCAGACACCACAACTCCGATTGGCGCGCCGCCGCGTCTGTGGTCAACGAGATTGAAGCCGAAGCCCCGGCTCCCGTAGTTTGTCCGAGCCCATTCGTGGAAGCCCGGCCGCCGGCGTGGGAACCAGACTACCCCCTGCCCGGCTTCCTGTACACACATCTTGCGGTCTATCCGATCCACGGCAAGCCGTACTTGTTTCCGTTCGAGACCTCCCCCCAGGCGGAATTGTTCGCGGCGACGGTGGCGCGCGGCGCGCTGCTCCCGTCTCGACGGTTCTTGATTTACGGCTGGGGACCGCAAGTGAATTTCTGGCGAGATTGGTTCGCCCGGCGGCCGGAGTTCGCAGCATGGCGCCGGCGGCGTCTGGGTCCCTTCGCAGATGTCGACGTCGTGCTCTTCGAGCGCGTCGGACCGTAACCCTCACTTCAGCTCGATCTGAATCTCGACAGCCGTCTTGTCGCCGATATTCTCGGTCTGATGCTGATACGCATTCCGGAACGCGACCTCGCCCGGTTTGCGCGGATTGTCCACGGTGCGCCCATCCGCGAGCTTCATGGTTGTGTGTAACCCGGTCAGATAGACCACCACATACGAACGGTGCCGATGCATCGGACCTCGCAAGTGCGGTTCCAGGGTGGTGCGCAGGACACGCACGCGATCGTTGTCGATGGGCACCTGGTGATGCGTGGGATCGGCTTCGACCGGGTCCGGCGCGGTCGTTGGGGCGGACTGTGCCTTGGGTGCGTCCGGCTTTAGCTCGACCACGATCGCTTCCAACGGCTGATCCGAAAGGTTCTCTTCAGCATGATTCGTGGGGTCACGATAGACAACGTCGTCCGCTTTCCGCGTGACTTCCTGGGTCCGTCCGCCGGGCTCCGTCACCCGTTCATGAATATCGGTCAGACACACCAGAACCGACGCCGGATGCTCATGCATCGGGATTTTTTCATGGGGGCCTGCCTGGATTCGAAGGACGCGTACCCAAGGATTGTCGATCTCGACCTTCCCCTGCCCCTCGACGATTGTCGCGAAGCCGGCGAGGAGCGCGATCGACAAGCCCAGTGACTTCGGCCTCATTCCGCCGTGACTATATCACAGGGCGTGAGCGTGCTATAGTGATCCGGCGATCCATGGCTCGCTGCATCAAAGGCTGGTTCCAGACCGTCGTGGCCGCCGGTCTGCTCGCGGCCGTACCGGGCACAACTTCCGCCCAGTGGCCGCCGTACCAAAGTCGGCGGCCGGATCTCGAAAGCCCGGCTCCAAAAGCCGCCGACGGGCACCCCGATTTTTCGGGCATCTGGCGGTTTGTCGACAGCCCCGCCGCGCGGCAAGGCCCTCCGCCTCCCCGAGGCGTTGGAACCATCGGCATCGGCTTGCGGGCGCCCGGGCTGAATCAATTCTTCGACATCGGCTCGACTCTGCCCAATGGCTTGCCATTTCAACCCTGGGCGGCGGACCTCCGTAAGCGCCGGGCCGCGGATAACAACAAAGACAATCCCGATGCCCACTGCCTTCCGCTCGGCCTGATGCAGTTGCACACGCATCCCGAGCCGCGAAAGATCATCCAGGCTCCCGGGGTCATCGTCATTCTCTACGAAGCCAACGGCGGCATCCGACAGATCTTCACCGATGGCCGGCCGCTGCCCCGAAATCCCCAACCCTGGTGGTACGGCTATTCGACAGCGAAGTGGGACGGCGACACGCTGGTCGTCCAGACCAACGGCTTCCGCGACGACGTCTGGCTCGATGTCGAAGGCAGCCCGCTCACCGAAGCCGCAATGATGACTGAACGCTTTCGCCGGCCGAATTTCGGGAACGTGCAAATCGAAATCACCGTCGACGACCCGAAGGCTTACACCAAGCCGTGGACGGTCACGGTAAATCACCGCCTGATGCCCGATACGGAACTGATCGAGTTCGTCTGCAACGAAAATGAGAGGGACGTTCCGCACATGAAGTGAGGCCGCCCCCGCGGTCGATCGTTTGTGAGAAAATCCTCCTCAGCACGTCGGAGGAGTTCGTCCATGCTTCGAACGTCCCGGCTCCTTGGGGCCCTATTCGCGGTAGCCGCGGTCCCGCTTATCGCGCAAAAGGCCGGACCCGCGGCCTGGCAAAACGACCTGACTTCCATCGGGCCCGCGGATTGGAACTACGACTTCGCCGCTCACCTGCTTGAGCGCGCCGGGTTCGGCGGAACGCCCGAAGAGATCCAGGCGTTGGCGAAGCTTACGCCCAAGCAGGCCGTCGCGCGCCTGGTCCGCTTTGAAGGCGTCAGCCCCGGCAACCTGCCGCCCTTCGACGAATCCGGCGTCCACGATCCGGGCCTCGAACCGTTTCCGCCCAGCCGCCCGGCGGTGACGGATCTCGCCAAGGAAAAGGGCGAAGCGCTCGGGATCAAGGTGAAACCGAGCGGCAACCGCCGCCTGCAGCCGGTCGTCGACGAGTTCTTCTACTGGCTGCGCGCCAGCGTTCTTGAAACCAACCGCGTGGCTTACTGGTGGGCCAACCGCATGCTCGCCAGCCCGCGCCCCCTTCAAGAAAAGATGGCGCTCTTCTGGCACGGCCACTTCGCGTCCAACGAAGCCAAGGTGCGCGACTATCGAAAGCTGCTCGGTCAGCTCCAGCTCTTCCAGAACCAGGGCCTCGGCAATTTCCGCGATCTCACGGTGGCCGTCGCGCAAGGCCCGGCGATGCTCTCTTTCCTTGATGCCGGAGTCAACGTCAAGGGCGCATCCAATGAAAACTTCGCCCGCGAAATCATGGAGCTGTTCACCATGGGAGTCGGCCACTACACGGAAAAAGACATCCGCGAGGCCGCCCGCGCCTTCACCGGCTGGAACTACGTCGATCTGAAATTCGTGGTCAACAAAGACCAGCACGATGACGGCGAAAAGACTTTCCTCGGCCACACCGGCCGCTTCGACGGCGTCGAAGTGATCGACATCATCATGCAACAGCCCGCCACTGCCGATTTCATCGCCGGCAAGATATACCGCTACTTCGTCCGCCAGGACCTTTCGCCCGAACTACAAAAACAATTGGGCACGGTTCTGCGGCAGAACAAGTACGAAATCGCTCCCTTGATGGAGAAGATCTTCCTCTCGCGGGATTTCTATAGCGCGGCGTCGGTCGGTACGCGCATTCAGAGCCCGGTCGAACTCGCAGTCGTGACATACAAAAGACTTGGCCTAAAGAGCATCCCCGGAGTGCCCGATTTCAATTTGGTCACTGGCGGGCTCGGTCAGCAGCTCTTTCAGCCTCCGACAGTCGCCGGGTGGGCTCAAGGACAGAGCTGGATCACACCCGGCCTGCTTCTCGAACGGGCCAACTTCGCGCGCGACGTTCTCTTTCCGGATATCAGTTTTCTGCCGCCCGATCGCTACACCGGCGGCGGCGAGATCCGCCGCGTTTCCGAGCGCATCCGCCAGGGCATGGACATCTCGACCGCCACGAAGGACGAGGCGAAGACCGGGGACATCGCGGAATCCAACAAGAACGCGGATCGCGACGAGGAGTTCAACACGCGCTACGGCAGCTTTCGCGGCTCGCAGATGGCGATCGAGCGGGTCAAAGCGATTCCGCGCGATACGGCGCAGATCAACCTCTCGCGCATGGTGTTGAACGCTGATCTGCAAAACACCACGCAGGTGGTTGACTACTTCATTCACCGTTTCATGCGCGTTCCGCCCGGCGGCGAGGCGCGCCAGAAGCTGATCGCTTTTCTCGACAAGGACCTGGGCACTACCGACATTTCCACGGCCCGAACTTACATGGAGCAGTCGCTGCGGCTGCTCTTGCATTTGATCATGAGCCAGCCCGAGTACCAATTGGGGTGAGGTGCCTATGACGAACCGTTTCTCCTTCTCCCGTTCCAGCCGCCGCGATCTGCTGCGCGCCGGCATGTGCGGCGTCTGCGTCACGGCGGGCGCCAGCCTCCCGGTGCAAGCATTCGCGCAAGCTGCCGCGGCGCTCTCTGACCAAGGCCGCGCCGATGGCAAGATTCTCGTCGTGCTCGAACTCTCCGGCGGCAACGACGGCCTCAACACGCTCGTCCCGTACGGCGACGACGCCTACTACAAGCACCGCCCCAATCTCGGCGTTCCGAAAAAGGAACTTCGCGCCATCGACGACCACTTCGGTTTTAGCGGCGGCATGGCCGGTTTCGAACGCCTATTTAAGGACGGCAAGCTCGCCATTGTTCACGGCTGCGGCTACGAGAACCCGTCGTTTTCGCACTTCACCTCGATGGCATATTGGCACACCGCCGCGCCCAACAGTGGCGAAGAATACGGCTGGGTTGGCCGTGTTGCCGACGCCATGGCCCCCGCTGCGCCGTCGAATTACATCGTGAACATCGGCGCGCGCCAGTCGCTCGCCGTGCGCAGCCACCGGCACGTGCCCGTCGTATTCGACGATCCGAACAAGTTCTCGCAGGAAGAGTTTTACGAGGAGCGCCCGGTTCTCGCAACTCTCCCTGACGCCGGTAAGGTTGATAACCCGTCGCGCCGTTTCCTGCTCGACACCGCGCGCAGCGCGCAAAACGCCTCCGCCCTGGTCCGCGAAGCGTGGGCCAAATACCGCTCCCCGATCGATTACGGCATCGTTGGTCTCGACCTGCCCAAAGTCGTCGCGCTGATCGCCGCCGGCATGCCGACGCGCCTCTATTACACTTCGTACCGCAACAACGCCTTCGACACGCACGTTTTCCAGAACGACACGCACAAGCGCCTGCTCACGTACGCCTCCGACGCGGTTTACGCGTTCCTGCGCGACCTGCAGCGCATCGGCCGCGCCGATGACGTGATCGTGATGGTCTTCTCCGAATTCGGCCGTCGAGTCCCGGAAAACGTGAACCTCGGCACCGATCACGGCACGGCGAATCTCATGTTCGTCGCCGGCAGCAAGGTGAAGGGCGGCCACTACGGCCAGATCCCGAGCCTTACCAAGCTGGACCCCGGCGACAACCTGATCTACACGACGGATTTCCGCCGCGTCTACGGGACCATGATCTCGAGGTGGCTGGGTTACCAGGATACGCACACGCTCTTGAACGGCGAGTTCGAGACATTTGATTTGTTCCAGCAGAAGGCGTAGGGACGATGGGCGAGTGTCCGGAATCAAGTCTCGGCAGCCTTCGCTTGACACCCACCCGGTACCCGGAGTATCTCTAAAAACACGCCTCACGTGAGGGGAGGTTCCGAATGCCGATCCGTGCTTTGATCTTCCTGGCTGCCACACTCGCCGCCGCGGCGGAGTCCAGCGACATTCCACGGCTTGCGAATGGCAAGCCTGATTTCAACGGTGTTTGGGATCATCCGCGCGTCGCCGACGTCACCCGTAACAGCAACACTTGCGGGGCGAATGCGACCGGCTGCAAGCAAGTCGGAACTGGTGAACTTCCGTTCACCGAGTGGGGCCTCCAACAGTGGAAGACCAAGGAGCAGCGCGTTGACTACTCTGCCCGCTGCCTGCCCTGGGGCTACACGCGCGCCTGGCAAGTCGAGTACCCGGTCGAAATCGTCCAGACCCCGGCCCGGATCGCGCTGCTATTCGAATCCAATAACATTTTCCATGTGATCCACACGGATGGGTCCGATCACCCCAAGGATCTCGACCCCACCTGGATGGGCCACTCGGTCGGCCACTACGAAGGCGACACGCTGGTCGTCGATACCACCGGCTTCAACGGCAAAACCTGGATCGATACCGCCGAGCACCCCTCCAGCGATCAGCTTCACGTCACCGAGCGCATCCACTTCATCGACCCGCAGCACCTGTCTTATGAGGTTACGTGGGAAGACCCGAAGACCTACACCAAGCCGATTAAGAACACCCGAGTGCTGGCGCGCATGAAGCCCGGTGAGGAACTGATGGAATACTGGTGCATGGAAAACAACAAGGACCTGCTGGAAGGGCACTTGTCGCGGTAATACTGCGGCTGGGCAAGTCGGAGACCTGCCCCACTGCTACTGCCTGGCCCCTTCCGAGCCTGGTCCTGAGCCGCCGGAAAACAGCTCCTTCCCATCGGGAAGAATGATCGAGCGCCCGTTTGCGACGGCCTCTCCGCTTTTCGCGCGGAACCCGCTGATCGTCACTTCCAGCCCGGCCGGAATCGAATCCTTCTTCCATCCCAAGCGCACCAGCGCGTTGGGCGGACCCAGTTCAAAGTGCCAGTTGACGACCTTGCCGTCGTCGCCTTTCACGTCCACATACAGCCACGCGTGCGGATTCACCCATTCGAGCTTCGTGATGGTCCCCCGCACCTTCACCGGCTGATTGACATCGAACTCCGCCGCGAAGGCATGATGGGCGATCAGCGGCACCGCCGCGGCGAGCGTCACCACCACAACCGCGAGAAAGAATTTCGTCGCCATCCTCCCCTCCTCACCGCTCCGGCGGCTTTCCGAAAATGTTGACCAGCGTTTGGCTACCCTCGGCGCACGCGAATTCCAGCGATTGGGTCTCCTTCGGAGACCGCGCGAAATACCCGGCCACTTTCCATGGCTTCGTGAACAGCACCGGGTCGTCGATCGTCACTTCGTAATCGATGGTGTTCGCATCGACAATCGTGAACCGCTCCATCGTGTGCAACTGCTCACTGAGGTACGGAATCTCGCGCGAGTATGCCACCCGCCCGTTGAAATTCGTGGTGTCCACCACGAGCGTATTTCCTTCCCAGTGCCCGATCGAATCTCCCATGAACAGCCGGATGTTCTTCCCTACGTGCGGGCGCCCGTCGAGGTGAACCACGCGCGTCGTGTGGTTGTAATCGTATAGAATCGCCACCTCACCCGAGCGCTGCAAGAACTGGTACGGGTTGTTGCCGTCCTCGCCTTGAAACAGCCCTGGGAGCGCGCAGCGCGCATTCAGCTCAACGTGCCGGAGGTCCGCCGGCGGATTCATATGCAGCAGAAAATCGCGCCGCTTCGCGTCCTCCCCCGGCTGCCACGGCAGCTTCTTGTCGGGAGGATCCACAATGCCCGTCCGCCGCTGCTGGCGCCCCTGCCGGATGCGCGAGCCGCCCTCCTGAAAAATCTTCGGATACGGTCCGAGCCCGTCGCCCCGAGCTGAAACTGACAGCGGGTTCTTGTCGCTGGGATCGATTGGATTCTCCGGCGGATTGGCCTCAAGCCCGACTACACCGTTGCGCGAATACATACCCTGCATGTCCGGCTGACCGTCGGGCGTCCGAGGCGGCGTGTACGTCTGAGCGCCCGCCACTGCGGCAATCACGAGGCCCAAAATGAATCTCGCTCGCATCTTTACCTCACTTGAACGGCGCCCTTTTGAATTTCTCCTCCTGGAGGTAAAACACGCATTCATACTCCAGGAGCTTGCCGTTCTTCTCCACCCGACGGTACAGCGGCATGCTGATTTTCCACGGGCGCGTGAACACCTTCGGGTCCTCGATCGTGGCTTCGTACAAGATGTGATCGCGGTCGGCCAGCGTGTAGCGCTCCACCACATGCAACGCGTCGCTATGGAAGTTGCCGGCCTGGTCGAACCACGTCTGATCGTTGAAGTTGGTGACGTCGACGACCAGCGTGTTCCCGTCCCAGCGCCCGCGCGAATCGCCCATCCAGGTATCGGTGAGATCGGAATGCGCGCTCCCATCCATCGGAATTTCACGGAGTGCGTGGGCGAATTCATAAGTGATCGCGATCAGCTTGGGCGTCTGCACGATCTCGAACGGATACGGCATGTACGTCGCGCGCGGCACTCCAGGAAGGAAACAGCTCGCCTCGGCTGGATCGGCCGTCCGCCGCTTAGCAAAATTCTCCTGCTTCCGGGCCGCGGCCCATGGCTGATAGGGAATCTCGTTGCCGTCGACGACGCCTTGTCCTGGCGGCAGCCCTAGCGCCCCCGAATGGTCCTGCAGGTCCCACGCTGCGGTATTCAGCGCCTGCCAGATGCCGCTGAAATCCGGCTTGCCCTGCGCCAACGCAAGCATTTGTCCCGCGCCCAGCAGCACGGTTACCGCCGCCAGCCTAATCGCATCCCTCATCGAAATCCCACCGATCTTATCAAGGGCGGTCCGGCGGCGCAAAGGAAGGCCGGCGTCTACTTACCTGGCGAGCCGCTGCCGAATAGCGTTAGGGGAATCGCGCCGCCCATCGCCTCATAGCCGGCCGGCGACGGATGCAGATGATCGCCAGAGTCGAGCGACGGCCGCAGCCGGTCGGGATGTTCGGGGTCGCGCGTCAGCTTGTCAAAGTCGATTACCGCATCGAAGTGGCCCGGCGTGCGGATCCATTCATTGACCGTCTTCCGATCCATTTCGATCTCCGGTCCGGGATGGTAATAGTCGGAGCCCACAAATGGCAGGAGTGTGGCGCCGATCACCTGAATGCCGTGCGTATGCGCCCGCGCAATCATCTGTGCATACGATCCCAGAATCTCGCTCACCAGCGCGTCGTGTTCCGCGCGGGAGTGTTCGCCGCTGCGCCCGAACATACCGATATCGTTGATGCCCTCGAGCACGATTAGAGAACGCACGCCCGCAGGCGCCAGAACATCGTGATCGAAGCGCGCCAGGGCGTTCGGCCCCAGACCGTCGAGCAGAAGCCGATTCCCGCCGATCCCCTGGTTCAACACCGCCACTCTTTGCGTTGCCGCATCCTGTTGTAGCCGCCGGGCGAGCACATCTGTCCAGCGATTGTTCGCGTCGGTGGTGGCGCCGTGGCCATCCGTAATCGAATCACCCAGCGCCACAACGGCCTTCGCGTCCGGAGCCGCTGCCACGTCCACACCCGCGAAGAAATACCAGTGCTCCACTTTTCGCGCTGCGCCGAATTCCGCGGCCGAAACCTGATCGCCATGGCTCAGAAAGGAAGTGGCGCGGGAACCGGGATGTCCGGTCTGCTCCGCGGCAATCGACACCCAATGCACCGTGATAGCCAGGTCCGAAAGCGCCGCCACCGGATAGGCTACTGGGTCCGACAAATACTCCGCTCCGGCTGGCACTGTTACGTCGCTGTGGCCGGAGAAGCGGAGTGCGACATCCGTGGCCGGATCGATTGCTCCTGAACTGGCCACCGCAGGCCGTGCAATATGAACGGCCGTAAGGCGCAAGGGCGCTGTCCCAAATCGATTCGAAAGGTGAACCCGCAATTGCGGCCCGCCAATGGATAGATGGATGACCTGCCGTAGCGAAGTATCCGCGAGTTCCAGCTGCGACAGAGAATTCCCAGGTTCGGCGAGTTGCTGCGATGCAGCCCATGAACCCACCCAGGTTGTCTGCGCATGGCCGAAGCCGGCCGCCAGACAAAGCGCGGCGATGGCCGTGACCCGGAGTTTGCCCTTCTTCCGTTTCATCGGTAACCCGACGATAGCACGCCGTGAACCCGCCGGTTCGAAGCGGCCGAATCACCGCCGTTTGTTATAATCCATCCCAAGTACGCCTACCGCGAAGAGGTATTGAAACGATGTGCCCACGAAGATTGACCGCGTTGTCCCTCGTCTTGTTTGGACCGATGTTGATGGCCCAGCCCCGCCGGATCGACGATGCCGCGTTGCGCAATGCCGGCAAGACGGCCGATGACTGGGTCACCTACGGTCTGAACTACGGCGAAACGCGCTATAGCCCGCTCAATCTGATCAACGCCGGCAACGTTGGCCGTCTGGGCCTGACCTGGATGTATGAAGCGGGGCCGGGCGGGGGCTCGCAGGAAGACACTCTGCTCGAGGTGAACGGAACTCTCTACGGGATCACAAACTGGAGCATTGTCTTCGCCGTCGACGCGCGCACCGGAAAGGAACGCTGGCGCTGGGATCCCGAAGTCAATCAGGCCGCCGTGCGCTCCAAGATCTGCTGCGGCGTTGTGAATCGCGGCCTCGCCTTCTATGACGGCAAGGTGATCGCGCCGATCATCGACGGCCGTCTCGAAGGGATCGACGCGGAAACCGGCAAGGTCGCGTGGGAATCGCGGGTGGCCTACCCGCAGGACAACTACACCATGACTATGGCGCCGCGCATCGCCAAAGGTAAGGTCATCGTGGGCGTCAGCGGCGCCGAGTATCCCGTGCGCGGCTTTTTCTCGGCATTCGACGCCGAGACCGGTGAGTTTGCCTGGAAGTTCTACACCATCCCCGGGGACCCGTCGAAACCGTTCGAGAGTGAGGCGATGCGCAAAGCCGCCCAAACCTGGCAGGGCGAGTGGTGGAAGATGGGCGGAGGCGGCACCGTTTGGGACGGCATGGCCTACGATCCCGATGCCGACCTGCTGTACGTGGGCACCGGCAACGCCGGCCCTTGGCCCGACGACATCCGCAAACAGGCCGGCAAAGAGAATCTCTATGTCTGCTCGATCCTCGCGGTCAAACCCGATACCGGGAAGCTGGAGTGGTACTACCAGATGGTCCCGAATGACTCCTGGGATTTCGACAGCGTTCAGCAGATGATCCTCGCGGATATGACGATTCGCGGCCGCCAGCGGAAAGTACTGATGCAGGCCAACAAGAACGGCTTCTACTACGTGCTCGACCGGATCACCGGCGAATTCATCTCCGGCCAGCCGTTCGCCAGCGTGACGTGGGCGAAAGGCCTGGATGAAAAATCCGGCCGCCCGATCGTCAACGAAGAAGCGCGCTACAACGATTCCAGCAAGGTGACAGTCTCCCCGGGACCGGGCGGCGCCCACAACTGGTCGCCCATGTCGTACAACCCGAATACCGGCCTGGTGTACATTCCGACTTCGACCGGCAGCAACTTCTCTTACCAGAGCCAGCCCAATTTCACCTACAAAGAAGGCGCGCAGAACATGGGCATCGTGTTCTCGTTCGGACCTCCGGGGGCGCAAAGCGCCGCGCCCGCGCAGACGGTTCCCACGCGCCCGGCGCCGCCCGCCATCGGACCCGCGTCGAACGACGGCCCTCGCGGTGGCGCACTGATCGCGTGGGATCCCATCACTCAAAAAGAGCGGTGGCGCGCTCCGGGGGGAGGCAGCATCGGTGGCGGCACGGTGACGACGGCGGGCAACCTTGTTTTCCAGGTGATCCCGGACGGCCGCCTGGTGGCTTATAGCGCGGACAAAGGCGAAAAGCTTTTCGACGTCCAGACCGGGTTGCGGGGCGGCATGAGCCCGCCCATCACGTATCAACTCGATGGAAAACAGTATGTCTCGATCATGGGCGGCACCGGCCGCGTCGTGTCCCCGTTCCCACCGCCCGCTGAAAACCGCGGCGGCGCGAGAGCCGGCGCTCCGGCACCCGGAACCGCGGGCGCTGCTGATACAGCCGCACCCAACCCGTTCGGCGGCACCAACAATGTCCGCCCCAAGCTGCTGACCTTCGTGCTGGACGGCAAAGAGCCGCTGCCTGTGCCCGGCCCGGCCGCCGATCAGCCGGCGGAAGCCAAGCCGCCCGCGCAGTAGGAATTACGCGCCCTGCGCGTTTGCGGCCACGTGCATCTCCGCCGCTTCCAAAGTCTCGTAAGACGGCACGAGTGAGTCCACTTTGGCCACTTGCATCAGCGTCCGCACGCGCTGCGAAACCTTCGCCAGCGCAAACTTTTGCCCATGCCGCTGGCACGACGCGTACGCCCCCAAGACTGCTCCCAGGCCGGCCGAATCCATGTACGGCACTCCTTCGAGTACGAGAATCAGTCCCCTGGAGTGCTCCTTTCGTACAAGGTCCTGAAATTCAAATAAGGTATTGAGGGTCAACGGGCCGCTCAGAGAAAGCAGGCGGGCTCCGCTCTGGCTATCATTGCTTCGGATCTCCAGTCGGTCCATTTCCGCGAGTCTATCACGCGACGATTTCAATTCCGTTACGGTTGGATTACTTCACGGCGATCGGCACCGAAGCCACGTGATTCTCCCACGCCAGCTCCAGCTTCGCTTTATTCGCGCCGTCGGCCGTCAGCGTGTACTTCAGCCGCTCAACCAGCGCCGGCGGCCTGCTCATCGTCATCTTCACGCGTCCCAGGTCGCGTGCCGCGTTGTAGGACAAGCCCCACTGCCCGGTTTCCTTGCTGATGATCAATTCCCACGCATCCGGATTCTTTACCCAGCAGTACAGTGTGTAATCGCCTTTCGGAACGGCAAGACCGCCGAGATCGAGGTTTGCGTCGGTGTGAAATGCGGTCGCCGAGTTCGCGCCCGCGCGCCAGGCTGGATAGGTCGGGTCGTGTGACAGCAGTCCGCCGTCGCCGAAGATCTTGCGGCCGCGCACCGACGGCGCCGCATAGTCAATCGTAATCCTCTTACCGGCGACCGTCACGCTCGCCTCGGCCGACGGGCTCTGCTGTGCCCAGCCCACGGAGGCCGCCATCGTTATGGAGAGCACCCAGCCCAGCGCGATCTTCGTCATGGAACAATTTTATCGCTTGATCCGCGCCGCCTCGGCCGGTATCGCTATGAAACGGACCGCGCGTGCATTTCGGTGCCGGACTGGGTGAAATCGAACTCCAGCAGCCACGAACTCGAAACCGCATGCCCGTCGGCTTTCGGCGGCGTAAACCGCCATCGTCGCGCCGCCTGCAGCGCCGCCCGTTCGAAGTAGCGGCTCACGTGCCGCGATTCGAGTTTCGCCGACGCGACCGCTCCGGCGGAATTCACACGGACCCTCACCACGACCTTGACCGTCCCCTGCACGCTCTCACGTGCCTTATTAGTGACCTGCGGAGCAACTTGTTTGGCGACCTTTCCCGCAACGCTGTCCGCGGGTCCCGCGGTGACGGGCGCCGGCGGTGCCGGGGGCGCCGCCTCTCGCGATGCAACCGCCGCCGGCGGATTCTGCGGCGGGCTCGATCGAAACAACCGCGAACCGCCCACCACGGCAAGCACGGCAACGACTGCCGCAGCGGCGATGCCCAGGGGACGACGGTTCGAAACCGGCGCCGGCTCGGCCGGTTCGGGTCTTGGCGGCAGTAAGACCGGCGCCGGCGCCGCGCCTCCCGATAACCGCGCCGAAATCTCGGCGACCGTCCAGCGACTCTGTGGATCGCGCTCCAGACAATGCTTCACGATTTCGCCAAATGGCTCCGGCAGCATCGGTCCGCCTGGCTGATCCGATTCCGGGAACCGCTGCGTCAGCACTTCCACAAGCGTCAGGCCCAGCGCCCACACGTCGAGCGCCGCCGAAACTTGCCGGTCGCCCATTTCCGGGGCATCATAAGTGCCCCTCGCGATCAGGTTCGGAGCCTCGCCGGCCTGGCGCAGTCCGTCGCTCGAGATCTTCAACTGCTCGCCGGCCGACATGATGTTGCCGGGTTTTATGCGGCCATGCACCAAACCGCGGCCGTGAAGAAAACTCAGCGCGTTCAGTACCGGGCTCAGCATCTCCCGCGCTTCCTCGGACGTGAGCGGGCGGTCCGCGATCACCTGCGACAAAACTTCATCCGCCGCCTCCATCACGATATAGTGCATCGGCCGGTCGTCAACCTGCCATCGTCCGGTGCGAAAGATCCGGATCAGGTTCGGATGCGACAGTTCCGCGCCCCACTGGTGCCGCGGCTCGTCGGAGAGAATCTTGATGGCGGCCTTCTGCCCGTGGAATTCCGTCTGAAAGACGCCGCTGTGTGCGCTACCTCCCAGGTAGCGATCAAGGTGGAATTCTCCGTCGACAACCTCACCTTGCCACTGTGCCCACTCCGTGATCATTGCCTTCACATATGAAGTGTAACGAGCGGCACACCAACGGATCAATCCCCGCGTTGTCCGCCATTCGGAAGATGCGAGATTTTCCGCCCGCCGCCGGCCGTCACCGCCCGTCTGGACTTTAGCTTTCCGGCGACCGCATGCGGGGTTCGGTTAGCGGCCGGTCAGCTCGGCGCGCAGCCGCTTGGCGTCGGATTCGGTGATGTAGCGGTCTTTCGCCATCCGGTCGATCGACTGCGCCACCTTGGCCGCGTACTTTTTGTAACTGCTGTACATGCCGTCGAGGCGGGCCCAATCGAATTTCACGTCATACCCGAGCTCGCGGCAGGTGCCGGGGCCAGCAGCGGTCGTAAAGTAGGTCGCGGTCGGGACGTCGACATACGGGCTGCGGACGCCGCCGAGTCCGTTTCCGTATTCATCGAGCGCCACTTTGCCGTCCTTCAGCGTGATGCGCTCAGCATGCGGCGGGGCCGTACCGTTACGGACCCAGGCATCGAGATTAGCGAAGGCGCCGTTCAGGACGTAGCTTTGCAATTGAAGCTGTTGCAACGGAATTTCGGGCTCGCAGCGCGCGTTAAACGGCCATTGCGGTGTGCCCTGAGCCTGGCCGGCTGCGTTCTGATCGGCGACGGTCGGGAGTGCGATATACGGCGCGGCGTCAATGTGGGCCGCCCCGGCGATTTCGTAAATACGGAATCGGTCAGCCGGCTCGTCGCTGTCAGGACGAAGATACGGCTGCGCGGCCACCACCTCGCCTTGGGCTAGGACGCCGATCACCGGCACACCGGCGTTCTTTATGTCCTCGCGCGGATCGCCTTTTGCGGGAGCCGCCGAGCAGCGGCTGATGCGGCCCGGGGCGCCCGGGCTTTTCAGGACGAACCCGTCATAGACTTTCGCGCGCGGCTGAATCGCCTCGATGTACGTCATCAGATCGGCGCCTTGCGTGGTCAGATAAACGCGCTGCGCGCGAAGGCTGGGCACGCCACCGTTCTTTAACGCTGCGCCGAGCTGACTGATCGCGTCCCACTTCAGCCCGTCTTCGACGTCGGCGGGAGCGTTGGGACCGCCGGCCGCGCATGCCTCATTGGGCGCGGGGTTGGCGAACGATACTGCGGCATAACGCGTGGGGTTGAATTTCTTTAGCCCCTGAATGGCGGTCGGCATAGTGATCCCGACCCAGGCAGCACCACTGTCGGTGACGTAATTGTGGACGTAACCCCACAGCATGGTCCAATCGAAGCGGCGCGCGGTGTTCGGCAGTTCAACGACAACCGTTCCATTGAAGCGCGCGGCATCGGCGGGCCTCCGGACGAGGATGCGTGTAGTGTACGGTGCGTTGGGAGTCTTCACGTTCACCGAGCCGTCAGCCGCCCAGTCATAGACATTGGCGTTGCCGCTGATCAGGAACTCCTCCTCGACGTAACCGACCTGAGAGAGATTCAGCGGCTGGAGGTTATGGTCTTCGGCGAGAAAGGGATGCGATTCGGGCGTGACGGGAAGCGGTCCGGAAACTTTCGTACTCTGGGCCAGCAGCGCGGCAGATGCCGCCAAAACGCAAAACAGGCTTCTCATGTTTTCTCCAAGGGAGGCATGGTAAGGAACGCGCGCATCGCGTGCCAGAACAGCTTTCGGTTCAACCCGAGCACGACCGAGTGCGCCATCCCCGGCAAAATCACGAACTGACGATCACCGTTCGGCAACTGCTTGAAAAAGTCAGTCAGATCATCGACCGTGGCGATACCGTCATACTCGCCGCGAATCAGCAGCACGGGCGCCAGCACCTTGGCGGGATCGACGAGCGGCAGGTTGGCCGTCATGTCGAGGTAAGTGCCCGTGGGAACCTGGTCGCCGAACTTCAGTTCCAGGTCAGCCAGGTATTCGCCCAGCGCCGGATCGCTGGTGCCGGCCTTGTCGCGCGTGAAGATGCTGCGGATCATCGAGCGATCGCGCAGACGCCGGTTGTGGGTGCGGTAATAATCGAGCTGCTTGGCGCGTTCCTTCAGGGTGGGCGAGTTGTCGCCCTTATACGTGAAGGCGCCGAAGACCAGGCGGTCGACGCGGTCCGGATGCGCCATGGCGTAGGCCCCGGCGCGAAGCGCGCCCGAGGATTCGCCAAAAACGTGAACCTTCGGCTGCCCGGTTTCGCGGACGACCAGGTCCACTGCGGCTTTGAGATCTTCGACGCCGCTCGCGATATCGGATTTGCCGTCGGTTTGGCTGGAGCGGCCATAGTTCTCGTGGTCCATGGTCCAGACGTCGAAGCCGTAGCCTGCGAAGGTATTCATCACGGAGTACTCGCCGTGCCCGGGAATGGTGAGGTCGAAGCTCGGCCGCGAAGAGATCGAGGAGCCGTGTACCAGGAACAGCACGGGAAGCGGCGCTTCGCCCGGTTTGGGCGCCGCCATCCGCTTCCGGTACATGGCGAGCGACACAGAGCCCTTCCGCGCGGTGTATTCGGCGCTCCAGACGGACTTTGTGCCTTTCTGAGCCAGTGCCGAAGCGGCAAGCCCCGCGCCGGCCATCAAACCGCGGCGGGATAACAGATGATCACGTCGGGACATGGCGCCCCCTCTTACTGCAGCAGGTAATAGAGCCGCTCATCGAACGGGCTGCCCAGCCCGGGTTGGATTTTCTCGCGGAAGGTCTTGGTGTGCGCGAGGCCTAAATGCGCTTCATAGGTCTTACGGTCCTGCCACACTTCCACGACGCTGAAATGGTTGGTGCGCTCGACGTCGCGCATGACTTCGAAGCGCACGCAACCGGGGTCTTTCCGGCTGTCGTCTGCGAATTGCTGCAACTGTTTGGCGGTTTCCGCCGCGAAGTTCGGAAACACGTCGACATAGGTGACAACGTAGAGCTGCTTGCCGGTGTTGGGCTGAGCGGCTACTCGTTGAACCGGCGCCAGCGAAAGCAGCAGCATCGAGAGAATACAGATTGCGCGCGACATCCGGAAAGACCTCCTTGGGCAGGCCGGAGACCTGCCCCACGAACTAGTGGCGGTGGAAGCGGCCTTCATACACGGCTTTGCCGAGGATGTGGCCGTCAATCGCCTTCATGACGTCTTCACGCGAGGCGTCCGGACCAAGGTCGAGCTTCGTATCCAGCGCGAACAGCTCGAACGTATAGTGGTGTTCGGGAGCAGTCTGCGGCGCCCCTGGGCCCATGTAGCCGACCCGGCCGCCTCGGTTCTTGCCCTGGACCATTCCGTCCGACCCAGTGGCGTCCGGCTTGACGCCTTCCGGCAGTTTCGTCGCGGTGCCGGGGATGTTCCAGGCAATCCAGTGCGTGACATCTTCCAGTTTCTTCGCAATCGCGACGTCCGGGTCATGGAACAACAGCGCGAAACTTTGTGTTCCGGGCGGCACATCAGACCATTCGAGCGCCGGCGACACTGCGTCCGGCCCCGCCTGCTGCGTGTACTTGTCGGGAATCACGCTGCCGTCCGAAAAAGACGAGCTGGTCATACGCAAGGCCGGTGGGGGAGGACCTTTCTTCCCGCCGCCGGGCTGCGCCAGCGCGGCGCCGGCAAGCAACAGCGTCATACCTGTGAGCGAGCTCACTAACCTGATTCGCATATTTTCTCCTCTGAAGTTTGTAGCCCGGCCGTAACCTAGCGCGGGTCAGGAAATCTTGAGATCGGAACAAAGTATATCATTGGCGCCGCGCGCGAGTCGCGCTTGATTCGGCAGCTATACGTGACCGCCCTTTCGCCGGGAGGTTCCCGCGCTCAACCGGTTGTTCGATCAGTATCGCGATCGGGTGGCCTTTTACATCGTCTACAGGAGGCGCATCCAACGGATCTTTGGGAGATGGCCGCCAATGTGCGCGACGGCGTGCTGTTCCCCTCAGCCCACACCGAAGGGGAGCGGACTGAGACGGCGTCCGCGTGCGTTCGCAACCTGGGCATTCGCATACCCGCCTTGCCGGACGACATTAATAACCGCCTAAACAGGCTGGCCGGATCGCCTCTACCTGATCGGACAAGACGGCCACGCGATCTTCAAAACGCTGCCCCGCCCGTATGGTTTCTCATCCGAAGGATTGGCGAAGGCTCTGCGGAGCGCTACGCGGCGGGCCGGCTGATGGAACGGTTCGCGGCGGGGTCGGACGCAGATTCGCGCCCGGAATGGACGACGATCCACTTCAGCGCCAGACCGCCGGCGAGCGAGAACAGAGACGAAAACAGGCTTTTGGTGCGGCTTTCGGTTTTGCGCGCGCCAATCCGGAGCAACGTGGGGACGATCATGCCGGCGCCAACCACGCCCGCCCAGAATGCGCGGGAGTAATGGCCCCTGGTAATCGGCGCTATGGTTCGGCCCGCGTCGAACGCATAGGCGGCCAGCAAGCCGGCCTCAGCCGTGCGAGAGATATGGCCGGCGGCACCCAGGGCCGCGCGACTGGAACGGCCGACCTCCGGGTCCGCGGCAGCCGCCAGTGCCAGGGTGTCACAGGCGGCCGAAAAGGAACTCATACCCAGCAACGCACCCAACAAACGGGTGTTCGCCCAGATGGGAGTGCTCGTGGTCGAAAGCAAAACGCCGGGATAGGCGAGCATTGTAAATGCGAACGGCAGCGCGGCCACCGAAGCAGCGCGCGACGGAAGCAGCGCGGCCGCACCCGCCAGCGGTCCGTATGCGAATAAGGCCCAGGCCCCGGTGTTCATCGGCGACTGCGGTTTGAAGACACGTAGCATGTGCGCAAACTTCGCGGGCCGGCCGAGGTCCGCAATCAGCAGGAGAGGGCAGGGCGCCAGCGTTACCAAAGACACATACCGCGCGTTGCGAACAAATTTGGCGTGGTGCTTTCGGCCGGTTAAATCCGCGGCAGCGGATAGCACAAAGGCTCCGGCGCTGATGCCGCCGAGGAAGAAATAGAGCGCAATCTCCCAGCCCCACAGCGGCCGCTTCAGAAACGGGAGATCGTAGTATCCGCGCTGCGGCGCGGCCGAGGGAACAGCGGCGGGAACTACTACCGCCTCCGTCATCGCAGTTTCAATCATGACTTTTTCCCAAACAGGAATGCGGAGGCCACAGCCACACCGAGGGCCGCCGCGAAGCTCACCAGATAGTTTTGTTTCAGGTGCGCGACCGGGCGGCGCGGTGACTCTGGCAGGTTATACACGTTGGGATGATCTTTCAGCAGAAAGATGGACTGGAGGTCGCTGTACTCCTCGAAACTGCCATCCCCGTAAATGTACGCGTCGGTTTCGCCGCGGGCGTGCAGTTGGGACACGCGATCCTGTGCTTTACGGCGGAGCGTTTCGATAGGGCCGAACTGAATGGACTCGGTGGGGCATGCCTTGGCGCACGCCGGTGTCATGCCGTCTTTCTGCCGGTCGTAGCAGAGGGTGCACTTGTGGGCGCCGCCGTCGTCGGCATTGCGGTCGAGCACACCGAACGGGCAGGCCGCCACGCAATAGGCGCAGCCGTTGCAGATGTCCTGCTGCACGTAGACGTTACCGAATTCGTTGTAGATGATGGCGCCGGTTGGGCAGGCATCGTAGCACGGGGCTTCGGTGCAGTGTTTGCAGACGTCGCTCATCATCAACCAGCGGGGCGG
>DASXAK010000038.1:0-9961 GCA_036406715.1 Bryobacteraceae bacterium
TGAGGCTCCAGTCCAGCACCGCCGTGCACAAAGCGCCGCTCTGGCTGACGAACGCCACCGAGCCCGGCCGCGCGATGGTCGTCGCGAACGTCGCATTCAATCCGGACAGCGGGCTCATCACCCCCAGGCAATTCGGCCCAATGACGCGAATCTTGGCTGCCCGCGCCTCTTCCAGAACTCTCTGCTCGAGCGCAGCGCCTTCCGCGCCCACTTCCTTGAATCCCGCCGAAATGACCACGGCCCCGCGAACACCGGCTTCGCCGCATTCCCGGATGATTCCCGGTACCGAAGGCGGCGGCGTCACAATCACCGCCAGATCCACCGGCTCGGGGATCTCCCCGAGTGAGGGATACGCCTTCACGCCGAGCACACTCGACCGCTTCGGATTCACCGGAAACACCGTGCCGCCGAACGGGCTCGTCATCAGGTTCCACAGAATCGTGCGTCCTACGCTGCCGGGATTCTCTGTGGCTCCTACCACTGCGACGCTCTTCGGCGAAAAGAAAACGTCCAGCGCTTGCGCCCTTTGTCGGACCTGGTTACGGGGCGGTTTAGTGATTTGCATGATCCTCCGTTTCCGCCTGCGGTCCGAACGCCGCGTTGTTCAGCGCGTTCAATACGTCCGGGATGTTCAGGCCATTCTTCCGTGCCACTGTTCCGATGTCGCAATCGTCACAAACAGGATGAAACCGAAGCCCCTCAAATATAGGGATGGTTTCCGGATGACGTAGTTTCACGTCACGGACGATCATGTCGCGGCGGATCAGTTGATCGAATCGAAACATAGGCGTGTCTTTGAGAAGCCTGACGAGATGCACCCGGCCTTCCAAAGCAAGCCCTCTTGTTTTCAATTAGTTAATTTTAGAGCCATGAGTCTTTGGGTTATATGCCCCAGTACGGCTCTCACCTCTATACTCGATCTATGCGGCCGAAAACCATCGCATTGATCGGCGAGTACAAGCCCGCGGCAGTCGCGCACCAGGCGATCCCGATCGCCTTACAACTCGCCGCCGGGAAAACCGGCGTCTCAGTCGAATCCGTCTGGGTTCCGACCGAATCCATCCTCGATCCCGAGACGCAGCTTCAGAATTTCGACGCCTTCTGGTGCGTCCCGGCGAGCCCTTACGCCAGCATGGAAGGCGCGCTAAAAGCCATCCGGTATGCCCGCGAGTCGGGCCGCCCGTTCCTCGGAACCTGCGGGGGCTTCCAGCACGCCCTCCTCGAATACGCGAGAAACGTGTGTGGTTTGGCCGAAGCCGGACACGCGGAGACCCATCCCGATTCCTCGTGTCAGGTCGTGATTCCGTTAACATGCCCGCTGGTGGAGCAGTCCGCTGACATTATGCTGGAACCCGGCGGGCTGGTCTATCGGGCATACGGAACTTCGCGCATCACCGAGGGTTATCACTGCAGCTACGGCCTCAACCCGCGCTATCAGTCGGTCTTGTTCGCCAACGGCCTCTGCCCCACGGCGCACGATCTCGCCGGCGACGTGCGCGTCGTCGAGCTATCCAGCCATCCCTTCTTTGTCGCGACTCTGTTTCAATCGGAGCGGCGAGCGCTCCGCGGCGAGGTCCCCCCGCTGGTCGAGGCCCTCGTCAAGGTTCTCGCATTCGCCCATGCTCACAAGTGACGCCAGCGCAGCAGCGGGGCGAAACGGGCGAAATCGGTGTCCGGCGTGATCCATTCACAGCCAGTTTCAATGGCCAGCGCGGCATGTGCGGCGTCGGCCACCAGTTTGCCCCGCACATCGGTCTCCTCACACAAACGTCTGAAAATACTCCAGTGCTCCGGCCCGGGCCGAATCACCACGCAGCTGGGGCGGGCAACCAGTGCATCAATAAACTGAAAGGCTTCGCGCAGGGTCGACGGAGGGTCAAAAATCCGCGCGGTTGTGACGATGCGCAGAAACCCCTGCAACACTGGTTCCGCGAGCGCGAACGGTTCCGGTCCGCTTGCGATCTCGATGAGCCAGTGGGCGTATCGCTCGTGTGCCCTGGCTTCTTCACGATGCGCGTAAACCAGAATATTGACGTCGGGCATCACCATGCCCGGTCACTTCTTCTCGGGAATGTAGCTGGACGCGTCATCCTCAACCAGTAATGCGGATGTGCGGTCCAAATCCAGGTCCGGCCTCACCAGTTTTCCCCGAACCGTATACAGTCGGAAAGGTGGCATGGTCGCCGGCGGCTTCGAAGCGAAGTGGTTGCGCAGCGCGTCTTCCACGATCATGCTGAGGGTGACACCGCGTTCCGCGGCCCGCCGCTTGGCGTTTTTGAGCAGCGGCTCCGGCAGGTCGATGGTGGTGCGCATGACCATATCATATCATGCAAATGCACTCTGCATCAACTTGTGATGCAGAGTGCATCTTCAATCCGTGATAATCGGCGTGCGGCTAACCCTACTGCACCGCCACGGTCGCCTCGCCCGTTGACGGCGTCCCGTCCACGACAACCGTCACTGCGTTTTCCCCCGGTGGCAGATTCGCCGGCACCATTACGTTGAGTTGGTAGACTCCCGCGAAACCGGGAAGGCCGCCCGCGTACAGGACACTTGCCGGTTGGCCGCCGATCGTCACGGTCACACTTCCGGTGACGCGATTCGGACCCGTAAACGCCAAGCCGGAGGCAACCGGAGCCTGAACATCGCCCAGACCGGTCGCATAGAGGACGACCGTTTCGCCCCCGCGCGCCGGGCTGCCCGGCGTGATCACCGTGATGCCATCGGAGTGCACGAAGATGCCATCGCCCGTCCCCGCCGCATTCAACGTGAAGAACGCAGGAGCCGTCCCCAATGCCACGGTCTCGGGCGCACCGCTGACCCCATTATTCGTAACAACGATATCCGCCGTGGACCGGCCGGCCAGTTCCACAGGCACTTGCAGATTGATCTGATCGGTTCCGCCGGGCGCGCTCGCCGGCGCCGACGCAATCAGCGGGGCAGGTATCCCGCCGATCGTGACCGATACGCCATTCAGGCTGGTCGGCAGCGGCAGAGTCGTCGCGGCTCCGCCTGCCCCCGCAAGGTTGTATCCGAACAGCGAAATCAGGCTGCCCGGCGTGAGCGGCGTCGGTTGGGGCGCATAACTCGCCGCGCTGATCGCCCCGCTCGTATACACGGGCGTCGAGGCATCCGCAGCCGCCACGACATCGCCCGACACCGAGGTCGCGGTTTCGAACAGATTGCCGCTGTTATCGGTAACCTGAGCGGCCAGGCTGAGGGTCACCGGCCCGCTCGATTCCGGTTCGAAGAGTCCGGAATAGGCGCCGTCCCCGAGGTCTTCCAAGGTCACGTTCGGCTCGCCATTCGAACTGGCCAGCACGACCGTCGCGCCAGGCACCGGAGTGCCGTCGGCATCCAACACCATGACGCTGAGGTTCAAAGCGCCATCCGTCGATGTGCTGAATCCATCGGCAGGATACGTGGTCACCGACACGAGTGAGCCCGCGGCCAGCATCCCGTTGAACGAGCCGCGCAGCGTGGAACCGAGCGGCGAAACCCCGGCCGCCGGGCCTGTGGTCTTGGCCGCGCTGATCACGAGCAACTTCACGTTTACGATCTGGCTCGGCGCATTGCTGCTCGGATCCGGCGTGAACGTCACGGTTCCGGAATACAGCCCGGCTGCCAAACCCGTGATGTTGACGTTGATCGGAACTGCCGTCGCAGTCGAAGTGGCGGTGCCGCCGGTCGACCCGGCGCTCAGCCAGGTGCCGCCGGAAGGCGTGGTCACCGCCGAAGCCACCGTGTAGTTCAGCCCGGCTGCCGCCGCGCTGATCGCGCGCACGTCTACGGATTTCGGCGCGGGATTCGAACCGCCGGCCTTGGCGATAAACACCATGCCGCCCGGATGCACACTCAGCCGTGGAAGATCCGTCGTGCCAAAGATCCGCAGGCTGACGCCGACGGTTTCCTCCGCATCAGGCGCTCCGCCGGAGTAACTCAACTGCACTTGCCCGGTGTAGTATCCGGGGGCCAGGCTGGCGATCGCTGCCGCGTCGACCGAGACGGTAATCGTTCCGCCATTGGTGGCGGTCCCGCTGGCCGGCGAAACCAGGAGCCAGTTGCCTCCCTTGCTCGTGGTCGTCTTCGCGGTGAACGGATATCCGCTTGCCGACTTGGTGACAAACTTCAGCGTCTCAGATGCCGGCGAAGGCACCGGCGGAGCCTGCTTGGTCGAGGCGGTGAATCGCAGGAACCGGTGGTCTACGCGCACCGACGGATTCCCCAGCACCTTCAAGTACACGTTCACGCTGGAAGTCAGGTCGCCGCCCGTCACGCCGGCCGGCTCTTGTGCGGTTCCCGTGATCGTCGCGCTATAGTCGCCCGGCGCCAGCCCCGTGGGATTCACCGTCACGGTCGTCTTTCCCGGTGTGGTGTTCGTTGCGGGCGTGAACGACAGCCAGTTGCCGCCGCTCGGAGAATTCACCTTACCGGTCAAAGTGAAGCTGAGCGATCCACCGCCGCCGACATTGCGTCCGTAAAAAATCTCGGGGGCCGGAGTCGAGGCATTGCTTTCCGCCACGAAATGCAAAACACCCGGCTGGTGCAGAAACGGTCCCATTTCAAAATCCGGCGGCTTGGGGCCATCCACATCCAGACTGACCGTCACCGTCGCTGTCGTCGAGTTCGTCGTGTCCGTAACCGTGATGTGGCCCTTCAAACTGCCGGCAGCCGTGATCTTGGTAGGATCGATGGAAACCTGAATCGTCGACTTACCCGTTCCCGAAGTCGGCGTAATCAAGAGCCAGCTTTGATCGGACGCCGCCGTCCAGTTGAACGAAGAGCCGTTCCGCGAGAAGACCTCGACTTCGCGCGGCATGGCATTCCCCTGCCCGCCCGCTACCGTATGCAGATGGATGGTATCGGGATAAGCGACCACCTCCGAACCCACGATCGCCAGAAATACTTTCACCGAGGCGCTCGTGAAACCCGTTGCGCTGAGGCTCAGCGAGCCGTTGTACAGACCGCTGCCCAGGCCCGTCGTATTCACCGAAACCGTCACCTTGTTCCCGGTCGCACTCGCCGAAAGCCACGCCCCGCCCGAAGGCGTGACGCTTAGCGCGCCCAGAGTTCCGCTGCGAACCGAAACGGCCACGGTCTGGCTCTCCGGCGGCGTCGTACCGGTCTGATGAAAGAACAAAGCTTGCGGCGTGGCAAACAGAAACGGGGCCACGGCGTGGGGCGGCACGGGAGTTGTGCTTTCCGCCGCACAGACTCCGGCCAACGAAGCAACGGCGAGCACAACGAGGTTCAGCTTCTGCAACATGATCGTCAATCCTCCGGTAACTGTCTTGGGCCTGGTGCTCTCCAGGATCTATAGGGTCGCCACCCAATTGTGGGGCAACCCGGCAAGGTGGAAAAGCCCACCAAACGTTATTGGTTGGTTAACAACCCGCCGCCGTCCGCAGTAACTCGCCTGATAAAGTTAGTTAGTTGCTGTTAGTTAATGCGCGGGCCGTCTCCGGCCTGCCGCGCGTTAATGCCGCGATCGCGAGGCGCGCCGCCCTGCCGTCGAGCCGCCCCGCCGCCCCCGCGCCGCCTTGGGCTCCTCTTCCAGCAGCGAGAATTGCAGCTTGCGTTCATTGTCGTCCACGCGATCGAGCACCACGCGCACCCGGTCGCCAATTGAAAATTCCCGGCGCGTCCGTTTGCCCACGATCTTACGGACATTCTCTTGAAACGCGTACTGGTCGCCCGGAAGGCTGTCAATCGGCACCAGCCCTTCGACAAACAACTCGGCCAGTTCCACGAAGAAGCCATACTTGGAGGTGCTGATGATCAGCGCGTCGAAATCCTCGCCGACGCGCTCCGCCATGAACTTCACCTTTTTCCATTCCACCAGCTCGCGTTCGGCATCCGCCGCCCGCCGCTCCGATTGCGAACACTCTTCGGCAACCGAGGCAAGCTCGCCTTCTGCCGGCGTCGCTTGGCCGGCGAGAACAGCGCGCAGCAGCCAGTGCACCGTCAAGTCGGGATACCGCCGGATGGGCGACGTGAAATGCGTGTACGAGCCCGCCGCCAGCGCAAAGTGCCCGACGTTATCGATGCTATAGCGCGCCTGCTTGAGCGACCGCAGCATCAGATAACTCAGAATCCGCTCTTCCGGCTTGCCTTCGATTTTGCTGACCAGCCGCTGATACTGTCGCGACGAGATGCTGACGCTCGAATCGGCCATCACCAGCTCGCGGCGGCGTTTGCCGCCGTCGCGGTGCCGGTCGGTGATGCCGAACTTCTTCACTGGAATCGCCCCCACACCCAGCGAATAGCCGAAATGCGCCGCCACTTCCTCGAATTCCATCACGCGCTTCGGATCGGGCTTTTCGTGGATCCGGTAAACGGAGGCGATGCCGGCGTTTTCCAGGTGCGAGGCCACCGCTTCGTTCGCCGCCAGCATGAATTCTTCGATGAGACGATGCGCGATATTTCGAGGCGCGCGCGTGACCCCCGTCATCGCGCCCCATTCGTCAAACTCAATGAGCGGCTCGGGAAGATCGAAATCGATCGACCCGCGGCGCACCCGTTTGCGGTTGAGTACCAGCGCCAGCTCACGCATGAGATCGAAGCGCGCCACCAGCGGCCGGTACCGCTCGCGCAACCCCGCGTCGCCTTCGAGCAGCAGGTGGACGTCGGTATAGGTCATGCGCTCGACGCTGCGAATGACGCCGGCGGTGAACTCCTGTGCCACCGGCTCGCCCTGGTGGTCGATCTCCATCAGCGCCGAAAGTACCAGCCGGTCCACCCGCGGATTCAGCGAGCAGATGTTGGTCGAAAGCTCGAACGGCAGCATCGGCACCGCGCGGTCGGGGAAGTAGACGCTCGTCCCCCGCAATCGCGCTTCGGTATCGATTGGCGTCCCCGGCCGCACATAATAGCTGACATCGGCGATATGCACCTGCAGCGCGTAGTTGCCGTTGGGCAGCCGGTCGACCCAGACGGCGTCGTCGAAATCGCGCGCCGTTTCGCCGTCGATCGTGACAATCTCGAGCGACCGGAAATCCCGCCGCCCTTCCGCTTCCTGCGCGGAAATCACATTCGGAATCGCCTCCGCCTGCTCGATCACCTCGGGCGGAAACTGGTGCGGCAGGTGGTGCTTGCGGATGATGATTTCGACGTCCACGCCGAAATCGTCCGGCCGCCCGAGGATCTCGACGACGCGGCCGACCGGACCCGACCCCCGCTCCGGATACTCCAGCAGCTCCACATTCACGATCATCCCGTTCAGGTCCCCGGCTGACGCGACCTCGGGCGCCGTGACACCGATGCGGTGAACCACAGGCCCGGCCGGCGGCGCCTCGAGTCCTTCGGGGATTTCGATCCATTGGCGAATGCGCTCATCGTGCGGAACCACGTACTGTCCGCGCCGGCCGATCCGGAACTCGCCCACCACCGTGGGCTGCGCGCGCTTCAGAATCTTGACGATCTCGCCGTCGGCGCGGCCACCCGGCTCGATCCGCGCGATCCCCACCACCACGCGATCGCCGTGCATCGCCTTCTCCGCCGATTCCGGCGGGATGAAGATGTCACCCGCGATACCCTCCACCGGCCGTTCCGCGATGAGAAACCCGTAGCCGTCTTTGTGCATGTGCAGACGGCCTACCGCGAACTCGCGGCTGCGTGCCGTGGCGGCAAAATGGCCCGAGCGCAGCTCGATCAGGTCGCCGCGCGCCGTCAGGCGCGCCAGCCCGTTTTCGAGATCCTCGCGGCCGGCGCCCTTCGCGCCCAACTCGCGCACCAATTGTTTGAAATTGGCCCGGGCGTGCGGCAGCTTCGCGATATGTTCGAGCAGCGCCGCATCCCGCATACTCCGATTCTACTGTGGGGCAGCCGGAACGGCCCGCAACCGGGGTCTCCGACCTGCCCGATCACTGATAGATCGGAAGCAGTGTGGTAAAACCTCCGTTCGGGCTGGCTTGCAGGGCCAGCGCGGAGACAACCTGAGTAGTCCCCGTGATTCGCACGATGCCCGCGCGGTTCGCCAGCGTCGCATACTTGTCGGGCAGCATAAACGCCGTGTGGTTCAGGGGACCGAGCGTAATCGTATCGTTCAGGATCACGGTATTGTTCTGATCGTAAAATGCGACCGCAATCTGTTGTTGCGAAGTGGTGACATTGGAAAGAGCCAGCCCCACCGCTGCCTGCGCAGTCTGGTCGAACGGAAACGAGATGGTGCCCGCGGTGGGCAGGGGCAGCGGAAGGATGCAGTTGCCCGTCGATGCCAGATCCGGAGTGAGCGGGACCACTCCCTCCCAATTGGTGCCGGCCGCCGGATGATACACGAAATCGACCTGGCCGCGAAGCACCCCGCCGTTCGAAGCCGTTACTTTAGCCCACCCGGTCACATTCGGGCCTGCATCAGGGAACACGAGTGCCGCGGATCCGGTCGCGGGTATATTGAGCGAGTATTGTGAATTCGCCGTCTGGCCGGCGGCGCCGACCACCAGCGCCGCTCCCGAATCGGAAAAGAACGTTACCTGGGCTGTGGTTGCGGACGGCAGCAGGTTCAACAACGTGATGGTCATGTGCCATCCCCCGCCTACCGCAATGTGGGCGAATGTGCCCTGCGCCAGTGCGCTCGAGCTGCAAAATGCGCAACCGGCAATTAATAGACCGATACGAATGCGATTCATTGATTTCTCCTATAACAACGCGGCGAATTTGCGTGCCTCAGCCGACCACTCGGTGGCCCCGCGCAACGCTGCCGCGACCTCTTCGGGTTCCACTACCGACGTCCACATCGCGGCATGCCGCGGATCCATGAACCGCTCCGCCACGCAACGCGAGAGCAGCTCCAGGCACGGGTCGAAAAACCGGTTCACGTTCACCAGCACCACGGCGCCGAAGTATAGCCCGAGGCGCTTCCAGGCGATGGCTTCAAACAGCTCTTCCAGCGTGCCGCAACCGCCGGGAAGCGCCACGACGGCATCCGACAGCTCCAGCATGAGCCGCTTGCGTTCGTGCATATTGTCGACCACCCGGAACTCCGGCAGTGCGCGATGGCCCCACTCCAGTTCGTCCATGAATCGCGGCATCACGCCGGTGACGTGGCGGCCGGCATCGATCGCCGCGCCGGCCATCCGCCCCATCGATCCGAGCGTGCTGCCGCCGTAGACAATCCCAAACCCCTCCGACGCCAGGTGCCGGCCGAGCCGCGCCGCCGCCTCCAGATACACCCCGTCCACCCGCTCGCTCGACGAGCAATACACGCAAACGGTCCGAATGGCTTTGCCCGGCATCAGAAAACCCTAATGTAATACGGTAAACCATCCCGGCTGCATTCGCCCGCGCGATTGTTACACTCATTCCCCACGTTCTCATTTGAAAATGGCCGCGCGGGCGCCCCGCCCTCGGATTCGAGTACCTCCCGGGAACGAAAGCCGTTGCCCGGCATCTGAAGCGCGAACGCATCGAACACGATCTACCGGAACAAGAAAAACGCTGCGCCGATTGCAATCAGGATCTGCGCAAGATCGGCGAAGAGGTCAGCGAGCCCTACGAATATCTTCCGGCGCAGATGAAGGTGATTGAGGATGCCTGCTTCACCTACGGTGATTTATGACTATACGGCCACTCGGGAGCGAGCTGGACCGGAGGCGTTTCCTCAGAGCTATCGCGGATACTTGCAGGCCGATGCGTAAGTGGCTTACGATTCGTTTTTTCTGAAATCCGCCCCAGACCAGGAAAGCCGGATGGTGGAAGTCTGCTGTTGGGCACACGCGCGCCGGCATGTGTATCAGGCTCTGGATCACGATCCCTCGCGCATGCGGACGCTGTTGCTGATGATCGCGGAGCTGTATGGAGTGGAGAAACTGGCGCGGCAACGGGGGCTCAGTGGAGAAGATCTGCGTCTGTTGCGCGACCAGGGCGTTTCAAGACGCGTTTCGGCGATGCAGCCCCTCCAGCCTCATTCCATCTCAACGTCGCGAAAGATCGATTTTGAACGGACGATCCGCCGCACAAAAAA
>DASXAK010000039.1:0-14032 GCA_036406715.1 Bryobacteraceae bacterium
GGTAAGAGCGTGACTGAGCCACGTCTTCCACGCTGTCGGCGTCCGAGCCAGGCAGACAATTCCCAATACACCCGCGCACGCAGCCACGTAGAAAATCGCAAAGTATGCCGAGCCGACCGCGAGTATCGCATAGAGGGCAAACAAGACCCTGGGTTTTACAGTGGCCTGGTTATTCTCTGAAAGCAGGTCGAGAAAATAGTAGAACGAAAAAAGGACAAAGAAGACGCCGAGCATGTAAGAGCGGACGGCGATGGACACCTCGATCATCGGGATGGCCAGCCCGAACGCGAGCGCAGTCACTAGGTGCGTGAACTGCCAACGCGAGAGTTTTCCCGCGATCATGCCTACGAGATACACGGACGCGACGCCGCTGATCACTGAAATCGCGCGGTACCAGAGTGCCGACTGCCCTATCGCCGCCACAAACCGCAAAATCAGAAAGTACAAAGGCGGGTGACTGTTACTGTTCTGCCACTGGAACCAGAAATTCCGCCACTGATCCTGTCGCGCGATGAAGACGTGCCAGAAGCCGTCATACTCGACGTATTGCGTCGCGGCCAGATAGAGGATGGGCGCGGCCGCCACCAACGTCACACCCACCAGGCCCCAGTCCGGCGTGCCCCTCCGCCGCGATGGCCGGTCGCTGGCCCTGATCCCCGGGGAAGAAGCGTCTGAAAGCGATGCCAGATCAGAGGGTTTCAACCAGCGTCTCCTTCAGCGGCATGATAACAAACCAGCCCGCGTGAGCAGAGTCCGCTACCGAATCCGGACCAGCTTCCCATTTTGAAATTCAAACACGTTTTCCATGCGCGCGACCTCGTCGGCGGGAAATGGCGTGAGGCGTTGCGCGCGGATGGTGAGGCTACGGTCTTTGAACCACAGATCAGCGATGAACACAACATCCCAGTCCTCAAACGGATCGTTCAGGAAGAGCACTCTGGTGTTCGGTCTGACTTGCGGATTCAACGCGTGGAACTGCTGGATCACGCCGGCGGTCACAGGGGCGTAGTCCTTCAAACCGGGATCGACGTATAGGTGCTTCAACCGGGCATTTTCGCGGGCCCACAGGTAAATTCCCAACACGATCAGCACGGTAAACACCGCCGGCCGCCCGACGCGCCGAAGCAAAGGCTCGGCAGCGAGAATTCCCGAGATCCCTCGGGCGAGATCCACGAACACGATCGAGGCAAAGATGGCCCAACCGGCGTACGGGATCGCGAGATTGGGACCATCGCGCCATTCGAGAAATTCGATGGGGATCGGACCAATCAGTCCCAACGCCAGGCAGAAAATCAAAATCGGGTTGCGCCGCCGGAACGCCAGGTACGCCATGACAGCCCAGACGACGAAGATCGCGCGCCAGCCGGTGTGCCGCCACACGAAGAAATACGTCCCGAACTGCCGTTGCTGAAAATCGAGAGCGCGGGCAAGCGTGAAGACCGGCTTGTAGGCGGGGACGTTGGTCACCGCATCCGGCCCGTGTGTATTTCCCCAAACGTAAACCAGGGTGAGGAGGCCGGAGTAGAACACCATCCGTCCGGGGCCGAATAGCCATTCCCGAAGGCCTTTCCAGCCGCGCTGCTTGGGGAAATTCCAGATCAACTCGTACACCAGCAGCATTGGCGGCAGAGTCACCGCCATTTGCTTGGAACCGAGCGCACACACAAACAGGACAAGGAACACCGCGGTTTCCCATCCGCGCAGCAGCCGCCCGCGGCCGCGGATTTGCGCGTACCAGATGAATGCGGCCACGTAGAAGAAGAAACACAGTACGTCGTAAATGAATGCGGTGTCGAAATAGAGGAGCCTCATCCCGTAGTGGAAGCAGAGAAGCAGCGCCGCCAAGCCGGAAGCCAGCTCGGTGGCGCCAAGCGCGATGGCGAACCTGTAAGTGAGATACACGTTGGCCAGCAGAATGAGCAGCATGACCGCGTGATAGGGCAGGGGATTCAGTCCCCACACGTGATAGATGGGCAGGTAAAAAAGTCCGGCCATCGGCCGGCCTCCGGCGCGCCAGAGCGCGATATTTGAGAGCAGCAGTTGAAAAGGGGGAGTCCTCCAGAGGCGTCCCATGTTCATCATGTCATCGGGCGCGAACGGAGTCCTGAGGAAGACCCAGTTAAAGTAGACGAAATAAGACAGCACAAAAACGGCGCAGACAGGCTTGCGCCAGCGAAAACTCGCGCGCGCGCCCATCTCCGCTTGTGCGGAAGGAGCTACCACCTGATCAGTTTAGTACAGCGAATTTTCAGCCTCGTTCCCGTCACTCCCTTTACGGCGCCTTGGCGTCGCTCTGGAAGCGGTAGATTTGGAAAACCGGCCGCTGATTGCGGTCTGCGATGGTCTCGAGCAGCACCCGTTGGTAGCCGCGCTCGAGTGCAAATTTCGTGAGCCGGTCGCCCACTCCCACAAACGACTCTTGTCCCCGCATGTGGTTGACAAAGAGATGGTGCGGGAGCGAGATCAAGTCCGACAGATACTTCTTCTCTCGGTCGCCAAACTCCGGCTGGTTGAGGATAAACCCAAGCTCGACGAGTTGGAGGCGCCCGCGGTCAAGCACCCGCACTGAGTTCAGGATTCCCCAATCCACTACGTCAATCTCGTCGGACTGATGCTGGTTCAACCGGTCGGCCAACGGATAGATCGCATCCGTCCAGACGCGAACCGCCCCGTGGCGGATGAACCGGTTGAGACAGGTGTTGTAGATCAGCAGATTTTGAGCAGCCATCAGCCCCACCACGAGGGCGAGCAGAGGTTTCCCCAACCGTCCGAGCCGCTTGAATGATTCGCTAAACGCGACGGCGATAAAGAACAATGGGAACGGCCACATCAACACGACATGGTGCACCGAGGTCCCGGCGTTCGCGGTAAACGCCATCTGTGCCCAAACCACCGCCATAAAAATGAGGGAAAACAGGAGGGGCCGCCGCGCCGGGGTGCGCCAGACCAGCGGCAGCAGGGCCAGAGCCGCCACCAAGCCGTAATCATTAAAGTTGTTCACCTGATCCCCGGCGAGCGTCTGCACGGACGTTGCAAGGCGTTCTACCGCCGTTTGCGGCTCCTGGGGCTGTCCGGCCTCGCCGGCCATGCGCAGCATCACGCTCCCGTTGACAGTCATCCAAAATTGCAGCGTTTTTTGATCAAAGCCGGCTGCAGATATCGAAATCGTCTCTCGCGCGGTCTGTCCGTAATGCCTGAGATTGTATATAACCAGCGGAAGGGCGCCTACCACGAAGCAGAGAGCACTGAGGGCGACCCGCCGCAACGTTACGGCCCGGAAAAGTTCCCGGGGGAAAACCAGCGCCGCCGCAACCGCCAGCCCGCCGAGCATCCACACAAACAGCGCCTTGTCCCACATGCCCAGTCCAAAAAGGAAGAAGCCCGCATAGAGCGCCCAGCCGCGGCCTTCTTGATGGAAATGAACCAGCAGCAGTACGCCCGAAATCAGGAACAAGTGCTGCAGGGCGACTGGTCCCCAGTCGAAGCAGTTCGTGAGCAGGAAGCTGACATCGGTCGCCAGCAGAACTGTCGTCACCACCGCGGCAGTACGGCCGGCGGTACGCCGTGCCAGAAGAAAAAAAAGCCAGACAGAAACGATTCCTATGACCAGAGCCGGGAGCCGGATCGAAACCGCAGACGGCCGCCAAACGTGAAACCAGGCCCGATAAAGGAAACTCTTCACGGTCCCCAAATAGGGCATGAGCATTGTGGCAATGTTGTGGTGAAAAATCGATATGGTCGCTTCGAGATCGTACGGAGGGAAAATCGAATCCGCAAACAGTGCCTCGTCATACTCAACCCCGGGGTACCTAAGAATGATGAGGCCGAGAACGAAAGAGAACAGGCAGCACGCGAGAGCGATACCGGTTGCAACCCTCTCGTGATTTGCGACGTGCGTCGCCTTGGAGATCGGCTTGTTCAAACGGGCTGGCTCGCTTCGCCAATTGAAGCAGAAAGAAATTCGGCAGTCAATTTTGTTATGGGCAAATCCATAGGCCCGATGTTTGAACCGCGCGTCAGCCGCACGCTATACTTTGGACCAATGAGCTTGATCCGCCGGGGCGCCGGACCCGCGCTCCTCGCGCTCTGCGCCCTCTGTCTCATCCTCCAGGTTCTGGTTCGGCCCGCAGTCGGCCTTTCCAATAACGGCGGCGACTTCCCCAAGATGGCCGGCGCGTTCGGCCTCGGACCCGAAGTCGGCTCGTGGGAGACTCACAAGCAGTACGGCGAGTTTGTCTATCACTACCTTCGCGCCGATCGTTTCGTATACAATCGCGATTTTCACACCGCCGAATTCGTCTCCTCCGAGTACTTCCTGATCAAGCTCGCCCGCGGACTGCAGCGCTTGTTTCATCCTGGGCCTCGCTTCGATATTCGCTGGTTGGGCGCCGTCGGCTGCGTCTTCTTCCTGCTGGCGATCGGAATCTGGATCTATGCTCTACCTCCGGGACTCTGGCGGCTCTTCGTAGGCCTGTTCCTCATCCTCGTCTGGACCGACGTGGCGTACGCCCAATATCTGAATTCGTTCTACATGGACACGCCCGGCATGATCTTCCTCGTCCTCAGCGTGGGCGCGGGGTTGCACGTCGCCCGCCATCCGAATAGCCGCGTCTTCGCGGTGGCGATGGCCGCGGGCGCGATTCTGTTCGCCGTATCGAAATCCCAGCACGCGCTTCCGGCTTTCTTATTTATTCCCCTCTTCGCCGCCTACGCGTTCTGGACCCGTGACCGCCTCGCGCGCGTCATCTGGATCGCCGGCTCCGTCGTGCTGGCCATCGGCGCAACCGTCGTGCTGGGACGCAATACCGATGAGTACCGCGCTGTGCCCGTGTATACGGTCGTTTTTTGGCGCCTCGCGCCGGCAGCCCCCGATCCCTTGCGCGCCTTGCAGGAACTGGGTCTAGGAAAAACCGAATTGCCGCTCCTCCACACCTACGCTTACCAGCCGCAAGCGCCGATGGGCAACCCGGAATGGGTGCGCCAGTTCCATGCGCGCTGCAACTACTCCACCCTGCTGCGCTATTATTTCCGCCATCCATCGGTGCCCGCGCGCTTCATTTATGAAGATCTCTCGGACGCGGCCGTCCACATCCGCCCCTGGGCCAACCTGTCGCCAGAGGATGGCTTTCCCCTGGATTCGCAGTCCGCTCATTTCACCTTATGGAGCGATTTCCGCTCTTTTCTCTTCCGGCATGCGCCCTGGCATGTGATCCTCCTGATGCTGGTCACGGTCGCCGGCGCTCTGTGGCTCTTCTTCCAGTCCCCGGCCGACCGGGCACTGGCCGGCCTCATGCTGATCGTACAGGCCATCGCGGCCGTCGAGTGCGCCACTGCCTCGCTGGCCGACAATGCGGAAACCCTGCGACATTTATTTATGTTCCACGTCGCGACCGAGATCTCAATCCTTCTGCTCCCGCTGTGGGTGGCGAGGATCGTTGGACAATTTCGCCAACACGACGTGGGGCAGGCTTCCAGCCTGCCGATTGCTACGAGCCACTTTGCCAGCGGCCACTAATCACGCGCGCCCCGACGCCGTCATTCGAGGCGCTCTCATCTGGCCCGCGGCCTACCGCGCCGTCTTCGCGTTCGCCGTGCTCGCCGCCGGTGCGATTTATCTCTGGTGCGCGCGGGCATCGAACGGCCCTTTCGACTGGCGCGGCGCTCAACCTGGATTCTACGCCATGCTTGCCGCTTCATTCGCCAACGGGCATCTCTACTTGCCGATCGAACCATCTCCGGAATTGTTGGCGTCCCCCAACCCGTTCGATCCGGAGGTGCGCGAACGCTACGGCGTTCAGGATCTGTCGTTGTACCAGCGGCGCTATTATCTCTATCACGGTGTGACGCCGGCCTGGCTGCTCTTTACGCCCTACCGCCTTCTGGTCCGCCGCAATCTGCCGGAACCCTTCGCCGCTTGGTTGCTGTGTTGGCTGGCATATATTTTCGGATGCGCGACGTTGATGCGATGGCTGGCCGCGGCGTATCTCCGGCCTCCGCTCGCGCTCTTCGCCCTCCTGCTTTTCGCGATGGCAGTCTGCCAGTCCGCGCCATACCTTCTCCAGCGGGTCGAGATGTACGAAATCGCCATCGCCGGCGGCTATTTTTGCCTCAGTGCCGGATTCTGGTGTCTCACGAGGTTTGCGCTCGGCTCGAGTGTCGGCTTCACCTGGTTAGCTCTCGCGAGCGTCTTCCTCGGCCTGGCTCCCGGCTCCCGGCCCGACCTGGTCTTCGCCCCGCTGGCTGCCGCCGCTTTCCTGATCTGGCATCTGTCTCGCCGTGGCGGATTTCGCGCCGCGCTCGCAAGCCGCGAGTGGTGGGCCTTCGCCCTGCCGATGGCGGCGTGTGCGCTGTTACTGGGGCTGTACAACTACGCGCGGTTCGACAATCCGTTCGAGTTCGGAACCACCTGGCAGATTGCGCCGCCGAGCTACTTCCGTCCGGCCGTCGCGCTCGAAAATGTTGTGCCGGGTCTCTTTTACTTGCTCGCCAGTTCGCCTGCTGTTGAGAGCGTGTTTCCGTTTTACCGACTGGCGCAGCGAATGCCGTTCAACGATCCCAATTACCATCCCCTCCGGCATTTTTTCGCGGAACCCACGGTCGGGCTATTCGTCATCTGGCCGCTGGCTGTACTGCTCGTTGCGTCCCCGTGGCTGCTGCGGCGGCGAGTGGCCAGCGATCTCCGTGGCGTCCTTTTCGCGGTCACGTCCTCCGCGAGCGCTTCTCTCCTGCTCACCGCGGCTCTCGGCCTCGCGAGCCATCGCTTCCATCTGGACTGGCTTCCCTACTTTGTCCTGGCCAGTTTGTTCGTGCTGGCCGCGTGGTTTGGCATCGAGTACCGCCGTCCTGCGGCCCGGATTCTCGCCCGCGCGACTCTGGTGTTGGCGATCGCAGCAGTCTTCTACAGCATCCTGGCCAATCTGGCGTTGGGCCTCCAAGGACCGTACGACACTTTCGTCCAGCGGCACCCCGGCCGGTACGTGAAATACGCGAGCTGGTTCAGTCCCATACCCCGATTGCGGCCGCTGTACAACCCCAACGTCACCGTTGAGGCGTTGTTCGAGATTCCGGCAGGCCCCGCGTCCGCAGCCGTACCGCTGGTTTCCGCCGGCCGCCTCGGCTCTCATTACCACCTCACTGCAGAGTTGTCCGGCAATGGCGTGCTCAAGCTCACCTCGGCCGTGGCGGTGATCGGCGCTCCCCTGGTGACTGCTGATGTACCGCTGGTGTCCGGCGGCTGGAACCGCATTCGGTGGGATTACGATCCGCCCAGTCGAATGGTCACCGTCCGCTGGAATGGTCAGCCAGCACTGCGGCACCAGGTTCCCGTTCTGGTAACTGCACCCGTTCAACTACAAATCGGCGAAGATCGCGCGGAGCTCGATCCGAGGCCGCTGCTTTCCCCTTGGCGCTCCCAGGTCCTCGTCAAGTCCATCAACGGAGTCTCGTACTAGACTCTGCGCTGCCCCCATCCGCTGCTGCCTTCCGATACAGCACGTGTCGACGCAGACGATGCCCCTCCGGCAATCGCGGATGGTCGAATTCACAGTCGTAAATCATTCCGAGCTTCTCCATCACCCGCCGCGAACGGAGATTCGCCGGCACAGTGAACGAGACTATTTCGCGCAGGCCCAGTTCGCCGAAGGCAAACCGCAGCACGGCTTCCGCCCCTTCGGTTGCCAGTCCCTGGTTCCAATACGCCGGGCCGAGGCGCCAGCCGATTTCAACGCATGGCGTAAAGTGCGCTTCAAACTCGGGAATGTACAAGCCCACAAATCCCGCCAGTTCGCCAGTGCTCCGCGATTCGGCCGCGAACGGCCCAAATCCATGGCGTTCGAAGTGGCCGTCCGCGCGACCGATCAGCGCGTCGCTTTCTTGGCGCGTCAGGCACGCGGGGAAAAACTCCATCACGCGTGGATCGGAATTGATGCGGAAGAACGGCTCCTGGTCCGACTCTTTCCAGCGGCGCAGCGTCAGGCGCGGCGTCTCGATCGCCACCATCTTCTTATGATAAGGACATGCGCGTTCTGGTTCTCGGCGGTACAGGGCTCACGGGACCGCATGCCGTGCGGCGGCTTCACGCGCTCGGTCACGACGTCGCGGTGTTTCATCGGGGAGAACACGAGACGGAATTTCCCGCCGGTGTCCGGCACGTCCACGGAGACTTCGCCCATCCGCCCGGCGAGTTGCTTCATCTCGCTCCCGACGTCGTCGTGCACATGTGGCTCATGACCGAAGCGGACGCGCAGGCGTTCGTCGAGACCTTCTGCGGCCGCGCTCGACGTTCCGTCGTGATCTCGAGTGGTGACGTCTATCGCGCCTACGGCCGCCTGCTACGCCAAGAGCCTGGCCCGCCCGATCCGATCCCGCTCACTGAAGATGCGCCGTTGCGCGAATCGCGCTATCCCTATCGCAGCATAGCGCCGGACGAGGATCACTGGATGGCGAGGTACGACAAGATCCTGGTGGAGCGCACAGTGCTGAGCCGCCCCGACCTGCCTGCGACCATCCTCCGCTTTCCGGCTGTCGTCGGACCGGGTCCGTACCGCCGGTTCGAGCGCTGGCTCCAGCCGATGCTTCGCGGCGACGCCGAACTGCGAATTCAACAAGGCTGGTCCGAGTGGCGCTGGACCCACGGTTTCGCCGAGGATGTCGCCGAAGCCGTCGTCCTGGCCGTCACTCATCCGGCCGCCGAAGGCCGCACCTATAACGTTGGCGAGTTGCAGACACCCACGATGGCCGGGCGGCTGGCCGATTTTGCGCGCGCGGCCGGCTGGCATGGGCGCTTCGTCACCGTGCCGGCCTCCGATCTGCCCGAATCCGACCGTCTGCCGTACGACTTCACGCACCACCTCGTCTACGACACCGCGCGCATCCGCTCTGAACTCGGCTATCGGGAAGTGATCTCCTATGTCGAGAGCCTCTCCCGAGCAGTGGAACTCGAGCGCGTCCTAGAATAGTAGCAGTGCTCACCGGTTTTGACCCGCTCGTTTCTGAATGGTTCACCGCGCGCTTTGGCCAGCCCACTGAGCCGCAACTACGCGGCTGGCCGGCGATCCGGGACGGGCATGATGTCCTCATCTCGGCGCCCACCGGTTCCGGCAAAACGCTGGCCGCGTTTTTGCTTTGCATCGACGATCTGATCCGCCGCGCCCGCCTCGGTCCCCTGCCCGATCAGACGCAAGTCGTCTACGTCTCGCCGCTCAAAGCGCTCAGCAACGACGTCCACAAGAACCTCGACATCCCGCTCTCCGAAATCCGGGAGTTAGCCGCGCGGCGCGGTGTCGAGCTGGCGCCCATCCGAACCGCGCTCCGCACCGGCGACACGCCGCAGTGGGACCGCCAGCAGATGATCCGCGAGCGGCCGCACATCCTGGTCACGACGCCGGAATCGCTGTTCATTCTCCTCACCGCCGCCAAGCCGCGCGAAATGCTCGCGCAGGTCCGGACGCTGATTGTCGACGAAATTCACGCCGTCGCCGATGACAAGCGGGGCTCGCACCTGGCTCTCACGCTCGCGCGCCTCGACCACCTGGTCGAACAGCACGGCCTGGCCAAGCCCCAGCGCATCGGTCTTTCGGCGACGGTCAAACCTCTCGAAGAAGTCGCCGCCTTTTTGAGCGACAGGGCGCGGGTGATTCACGTAGGCCATCGCCGCGAAATGGAGCTCGCGGTCGAAGTGCCGCGCGACGAGCTCGGGCCCGTTGCCAGCAATGAGATGTGGGGCGAGATCTATGACCGCGTCGCCCATCTGATCCGCAAGAACCGCACCACGCTCGTGTTCGTCAACACGCGCCGCCTTTCCGAGCGCGTGGCTCACAACCTTTCGGAGCGCCTCGGGGAAAAAGCCGTGCTGCCCCATCATGGCAGCCTCTCTCGCGCGCTTCGCCTCGAAGCCGAGAACCGTCTGAAGAGCGGAGAGCTCAAGGCGGTCGTCGCCACGGCGTCGCTCGAACTCGGCATCGACATCGGCACGGTCGACCTGGTCTGCCAGATTGGCTCGCCGCGCTCAATCGCCGTGGCTCTGCAACGCGTCGGCCGGGCCGGCCACTGGGTCGGTGCGCTGCCCAAAGGCCGCCTGTTCGCCACCACTCGCGACGAGCTGATCGAATGTGCGGCCCTGGTGCGCGCCATTCACGCCGGCGAACTCGATCGGCTGGAGATTCCCCGAAATCCACTCGACATCCTGGCCCAGCAGATGGTCGCCTGCTGCGCCGCTGAAGACTGGGCCGAGGACGACCTCTTTGCGCTCATGCGCCGCGCCTGGCCGTATCGCGATCTGCCGCGCGCCGAATTCGACGCAGTTTTGGAGACTCTGGCCGAAGGCATCGCTACCGCCCGTGGCCGCGCCGCCGCCTACATCCACCGCGATGCCGTCAACCGGCGCCTGCACGGCCGCCGTAATGCCCGCCTCACCGCCATCACCTCCGGTGGCGCCATCCCGGATACTGCACAGTACCTTGTCGTGGCCGAACCGGAAGGCACCACGGTGGGCTCGGTCGATGAAGATTTCGCCGTCGAGAGCATGATGGGCGATGTCTTCCTGCTCGGCACCACCTCGTGGCGGATTCGCCGCGTGGAAGCCGGCCGCGTCCGCGTCGAAGATGCGCATGGGGCAGCGCCCACCATTCCGTTCTGGACCGGAGAAGCTCCGGGCCGAACGCTCGAGCTCTCCCATGCGGTGGCCCAGCTCCGGGCGGACATCACTGCCCGGCCCGGCGTGGACTGGCTCCAGCAGCAATGCGGCCTCGACCGTCTCGGCGCCGAGCAGTCCATCGCATACGTGCAGGCCGGCGCCGCTGCCCTCGGCACTGTCCCGACGAACGAGAATATCGTCGCCGAGCGCTTCTTCGATGAAGGTGGCGGCATGCAGTTGGTTCTCCACGCCCCGTTCGGCGCGCGCATCAATCGCGCCTGGGGCCTCTCGCTTCGCAAGCGCTTCTGCCGTTCCTTCAATTTCGAGCTTCAGGCGGCCGCTACCGATAACGGCATCGTGATTTCGCTCGGCGAGCAGCACTCGTTCCCGCTCGAGATCGTCTTCGAGTTTCTCCATCCCGACACCGTCGAGGAAGTTCTGGTTCAGGCGCTTCTCGCTGCGCCCATGTTCGGCGCGCGCTGGAAATGGAATGCCGGGCGTGCGCTGGCCATCCCTCGATACATAGGCGGCCGGAAAGTGCCGCCGCCCATCCAGCGCATGCGTGCCGATGACCTCATGGCCGCCGTGTTTCCCGACCAGGCTGCGTGCGCCGAGAATCTCGAAGGCGAGATCCGCATCCCCGATCACCCGCTCGTCAAAGAGACCATCGACAATTGCCTCTACGAAGCCATGGATCTGCACGGCCTCCGCGCCATGCTTCTGGCGCTGCGCGAAGGCCGCATTCAGACCGCCGCCATCGATACCGCCGAGCCTTCCCCGTTCTCGCACGAAATTCTGAATGCCAACCCGTACGCGTATCTCGATGACGCTCCGCTCGAAGAACGCCGCGCCCGCCAGGTCCAACTGCGCAGCACCCTGCGCACCGATCTGGCCGAAGGCGCTGGAACTCTCGATCCCGAGGCCATCGCGCAAGTAGCGGCCGAAGCCTGGCCGCCGATGCGCGATCCCGACGAGCTGCACGAAGCCTTATGCAACCTGAGCCTGCTGCCTTGTGAGACCAGTGGGGCAGGTCTCCGGCCTGCCGAGTTCTTCCCATCGCTCGCCGCCTCCCGTCGCGCGACCACCTTTACCATTGACGGCCGCGAATTCTGGGTTCCCGCCGAACGCCTCAACCTGGTGCAACGGGTTTACCCGGACGCAGCAATGAACCCGCCGATCGCCGCACCGCCCACTGCCCGCGCGATTCCCGAAACCCAGGAAGCCTGTGCCGCCGAAATCCTCCGCGGCTGGTTCGAATGCTCCGGCCCCCTCCGCGCCTCCGACCTGGCCCGGAATCTCGCCATGCCTCGCGATCTGGTCGATCAGGCGCTCGCCCAACTCGAAGCCGAAGGCCAGATCCTGCGCGGCCGCTTCGCCGGAGGCTCTGAACCAGGCAAAGCCGAAATCGAGTGGTGCCACCGCCGCCTGCTGGCCCGCATTCACCGGCTCACCATCGGTCGGCTGCGCCGAGAGATCGAGCCCGTCACGACCAGCGAATTTTTCGCTTTTCTCAATCGCTGGCAGCACCTCGCGCCCGGCCACCAGCTTCACGGGCTGGACGGCGCGTTGCAGATCATCAAGCAGCTTCAGGGGAGCGAATTCGCGGCTGCGTCCTGGGAGACCGAAGTCCTGCCCCGCCGCGTCGCGCAATACAAACCTGAGTACCTCGATCAGCTCTGCCTGTCCGGCGAAGTAAGCTGGGGACGCCTTTCGCCGCATCCCGCTTTCGAGCGTGAAGGCGATGAATCGCGCCGTGTGCGCCCCACGCGGGTCGCGCCGCTAGCCATTTTCCTGCGCGAGGAAGCGTATTGGCTGCTGGCCACACCGCAGGCAGCGCCCAGAGAATCGTTATCTCATCCTGCGCGCGAGACGCTCGCGGTTCTCGAAACCCGCGGGGCCTCCTTCTTCGCTGACCTCACGCGTGCCACCGGCCGCCTGGCAAGCGAAGTGGAAGATGCGCTGTGGGAACTCGTGGCTGCCGGCCTGGTGACTGCGGATGGGTTTGAAAATCTCCGCGCGCTGCTTGATCCGAAACGCCGGCGTGGGGAGGGCCGCGGCCGCACCGCGCGTCCCCGTCATGCTCCGGGCCGCTGGGCCTTGCTGCGCCATACCGAGGTGGCGCCCGATAACTACGCCGAGTCGTTTGCCCGCCAGCTCCTGCTCCGCTGGGGGGTCGTGTTCCGCGATATCGCGCATCGCGAGCCGCTCGCTCCCTCTTGGCGTGACCTGCTGGTGGTGTACCGCCGTCTCGAATTGCGAGGCGAGATCCGCGGCGGCCGGTTCGTCGCTGCCTACATCGGCGAGCAGTTCGCGAGACCCGAAGCCTTGGATCTGCTGCGCGCCGTCCGCCGTACCGGTGAGACAGCCGAGCCTTGGCCAGCCTTCAACCCAGGCTCGGAACAAGCAGTGTCGTCTCGCCCGGTCCTCGTTACAGCTTGACCGGCGATTTCAGCGGGAAGGTCAGCAGCGTTTCAGCGGCGATCGCCACTTCTTTTTTTCCGGTGATGGCCGCACCGGCCGTGCCCGCGCCCGCTCCGGCGCCCGCGCCGATCAACGCGCCTTTGCCGCCGCCGGCCAGGCCGCCGATCAGGGCTCCGAGACCGGCGCCGCCGCCAATCAAGGTCAGATTCCGTTTCTTGTGAGCCGCGCTGACGCGGTCGATGCTGCCCGTGTGTACCGAATACTTCTTGCCGGACAACTCGAACGAATCGAGCGTCAACGTGAGAACCGCGCGGCCTTCCATCCGTCCCGAGGCCTGCGATTCGGTGACGTGCCCGACGAACCTCGTGCCTTTCGGAACCAATGTTTTTCCTTCAACCATCACTGGCTGGGCCAGGCTGGCGCGGAACTCGTCTCCCGCCCGGTTGCGCTTGGTGTCGACGCTTTCGTCAATCCGGATGTGCAACTCGGTGCCGCGTGGGATCACGATTTCAGCAGCTGTCGTCTGCGGGGCGCGATCCGCATCCGCGTCCCCTTGTGACGCGACTTGTGCCGCTTGTCCGGGAGCGTCTGCTTGGGGGCTCGGCTGATTGGTCTTCGAACAACTGGCGAGTAACAACGCCGGCACGATCCACGTCCACTTCCGCATGAGCTTACCTAGCCTCCAGTGCATCGGATTCAGCAAGGGAGCTGCCAACTTGTAAGTTCTTATCCATCGGTTTCGGATGGCGGAGTCCGGGGAAAAATTACATCCAGGCTGGAATCAGCGCGTTGACTCGGCGATAAGATAAAGGTATGGGGTACACACCCGCCGGTTCCCGGCCCGGTCTGTTCGGTTCCGATTAGCCTTGCCGCCCTCCTGACGGTGCGCAGAAGGGGCGGCGGCCCCGATGCGTTAGGTTTGAATCCCTTCGAAAGTTAGCAGGAGAATTTACATGGCACACATCCGGGAACAGGTCC
>DASXAK010000040.1:0-9332 GCA_036406715.1 Bryobacteraceae bacterium
CCCAACGTGACTCCTCGGGGCACGATCCGGCTCCAGGTCATGCCCGAAGTCAGCTCGCTCGATTACAGTCACGCGGTTTCGATTAGCGGGTTTACGATTCCCGCCCTGGCTACGCGCCGCGTCAATACGGAAGTGGAGCTCGAGTCCGGCCAGACTTTCGTCATCGGCGGCCTGCTCGATAACCGCACCACCGAAAGCCTGAACAAAGTTCCTGGCCTGGGAGACATCCCCCTGTTCGGAAAGCTTTTCCAATCAAAGACCATGAACAAGAGCAACAGCGAACTGCTGGTGATGATCACGCCCGAGATCGTGCGGCCCATCCCGGCCGGCCAGCCGGTTCCCGAATTGAATTACCCGACTAAGTTCCTGGCGCCCAACAGCAAGATCGGAATACGGCATCCCGGTCTGTCGGCCACCGGCCCGGTGCCGGTGCAGCCGCCGGCCGATTCGGTTCCGATCGAGACTTTGGTCGAGCAACAGAAGCAAGGACAGGCCGGCCAGGCCCCCAACATGCCGATTCAGTTCGTGCCGGTGCCCGTCCCCACGGCGCCGCCGCAGGTCAACCCGGGGCTGAACCCGCCTGCTGCGCCCAACTCCGGAGGCAAGTAAACCTCGGAACTGCCATGTACCCGCTCACGATTGGATTGGCCATTGAACACCGCGAGTTGTTGGAGCAGGCGCAAGCCTGTCTCGCGGGTTTGCCATTCCGCGTCATCGTCGAGCATCAGGACATCAATGACCTAAGCTCCTTCATCGACCGCCTCGAGCGGATGCGTCCCGACGTGGTGCTGATCGACATCAGTACCTGGAAGGATCCGCTCGAGGGCCTGGTCGCGCAGATTCGCAATGCCGTCGGCGATCCCATGATCATTGCGTTGCACGTCACCGCCGACGCCGATACCATCCTCGCCTCGCTCCGCGCGGGCATCAACGAGTTCCTCTATCCGCCGCTGCAGGATCCGCTCCGCAAGGCCCTGGAAAAACGCGCTCTCGATCGCACCCGCCGCCCCGGTGCCACCAAGGGGAACGGCAAGAGCTATGGCTTCCTTTCAGCTAAAGGCGGCTGCGGCGCCACCACGCTGGTCTGCCATGTCGCGGCTGAGCTCGGCCGCCAGAACCAGAAAGTGCTGCTGATGGATCTGGATCTCGACGCCGGCCTGATCGGATTCATTACCAAAACCAAGTCCGTTTATTCGATCGTCGACGCGGTCAACAACCTTCACCGTCTCGACATTCACTATTGGAAAGCTCTCGTCTCGAACGGAATTCCGGGCGTGGAGATCGTCGCGTCTCCCCTGGCAATGGGAACCAAGCAGCAGTTGAAGGATGAGCAGATCCGGCACGTGCTCGGCTTCGCCCGCCCACACTATGACTGGACGTTGGTGGATCTCGGCCGTAGTCTGAGCCGCACGGCCATGGCCGCCCTCGAGGAAATCGACGAAGCCTGTCTCGTGACCACACTCGAGGTTCCGGCCCTCCACCAGTCCAAGCAGATCATCCAGACTCTGCTCGACGGCGGATATGGCAAGCATCGCCTGAAACTCATCCTGAACCGTTCGCCGAAACGGCTCGACATCACGCCCGGAGAACTGGAAAAGATGCTGGGCGTGCCCATTTACAGCATGGTTCCGAACGATTATCCGGAACTCTACGAAGCGTACGCCGAGGGGCGTATGCTCACGCGCAACTCCGAGCTTGGAAAAAATATCGCCAGGCTGGCTGTGAAGCTCGGCGGCCTGGAAGAAGAAGCAACCAAATCGAAACGCTTTGGATTATTCGGGTGACGAAACTATGGCTGCTGGATTAGACACGATAACGCGAAGCGGCGACAACCGCGAAACTGGCTGGGTCAACCGCCTCTTCAACCGCGAGGGCTACACTCCGGAGTACCAGGAGTTGAAGTTCACGCTCCACCGCAAGCTCCTCGACCGGATCAACCTCGAAGCCCTCTCGTCGATGGCGGGCGAGCGAGTCCGCGCGGAAATCCGCGCCGCCGTCGCCAAGCTGGTCGAAGAAGAGAAGACGCCGCTCAGCCTCGTGGAAAAGGATCGCGTCATCGAGGAAATTCTCGATGAGGTATTCGGCCTCGGTCCTCTCGAGCCCTTGCTGCAGGATCCGACCGTATCCGACATCCTGGTGACCACGCCGCGTCTGGTGTACGTCGAACGCGGCGGCAAACTCTATCGCACCCCGGTTGAATTCAAGGATGATGCGCACCTGCTTCGCATCATCGAAAAAGTGGTGTCCCGCGTCGGGCGCCGCGTCGATGAATCATCGCCGCTGGTCGATGCCCGCCTGCCCGATGGTTCGCGCGTCAACGCCGCCATTCCGCCGGTCGCCGTCGACGGGCCGCTCCTCTCGATCCGCCGCTTCGGCCGCCATGCTCTCAAAGGCGAAGATCTGGTCGCCAAGCTGGCCATGACCGACGGCATGCTCGAGCTGCTGAAAGCCTGCGTCAAATGCCGCCTCAACGTCCTGATCTGCGGCGGAACCGGCGCCGGTAAAACTACGCTCTTAAACGCCCTCTCTTCCTACATCCCGGAAGATGAGCGCATTGTCACTATCGAAGACGCCGCCGAACTTCGCCTGCAGCAGACGCACGTCGCCCGCATGGAAACCCGCCCGGCCAACGTGGAAGGCACCGGCGCCATCCATATTCGCAACCTGGTTATCAACGCCCTCCGTATGCGGCCCGACCGCATCATCGTCGGCGAGGTTCGTTCGGAAGAGGCGTTGGACATGTTGCAGGCCATGAACACGGGCCACGACGGATCGCTCACCACGATTCACGCCAACAATCCGCGCGACGGTCTGGGCCGCCTCGAAGTCATGGTCGGCATGGCCAATTCCAATATGGGCGTCCGCTCCATCCGCCAGCAGATTGCTTCTGCGGTCAACCTGTTCATCCAGGTCTCCCGCTTCAGCGATGGTACCCGCCGCATCACTCATATCACCGAAGTGGTTGGTATGGAGCAGGACATCATCACTCTGCAGGACATTTTCCTGTTCGAAAAGACGGGTATCACCGAGAACGGAAAAGTTCTCGGGCGGTTCCGCGCCACCGGAATCCGGCCCAAGTTTTACGAACGCCTGCGGGCTTCTGGCGTTACCCTCGCCCCGCAGTTGTTCCAAACCGTTGTGGAGATCAACTAAATGCAGATCGGCGTTGTCGTCAGCTTTATCATCGTCTTCGCGCTTGTGATGCTGGCGGTCAGCGTCGGCACCAAGTTCGTCGACGCGCGCCGTAAGAAGCAGATGGCCGATCTGCTGGAGACGGCATCCGGTGAGTCCGCCGTTTCCGTCGCCACGTTGCTCAAGGAGCTCGACCCGGAGCGGCCCACGGGCTTCAAGGCGCTGCTGCACTCGTTCCAGTTCTCCCGGCACGCGCAGGCGCAGCTTCAGCAAGCCGGTCTGAACTGGTCTGCGGCGCGCTTGCTGATCGCGATGGGGCTCGCGGCCATACCCGGTTTGGGCCTGGGTTCCTTGTTGCCGATTCTGTTGAACGGACCGACCACCGCCATCGTGCTCGGAGTGGTTGGCGCGGCCGCCCCGTACATGTTTGTCCGGCATAAGCGGAAGAAGCGGCTCGATCGCTTTGAGGAGCAGTTTCCCGATGCCCTCGACTTCCTCTCGCGCTCCATGCGCGCCGGCCATGCCTTTACGATCAGTCTCGAAATGCTGGGCGAAGAACTGGCTGACCCCTTGGGCCAGGAGTTCCGCGCCCTCTTCAATGAGCAGAACCTCGGTGCTCCGCTCGACCTGGCCCTCCGCAACTTCACCGAACGAGTGCCCTTGCTCGACGCTCGTTTCTTTACCTCCTCGGTGCTGTTGCAGCGGCAGACCGGCGGCAACTTGAGCGAAATTCTGACCCGGCTCTCTTACGTCATCCGCGAGCGGTTCCGTTTGAAAGGACAAGTCAAAGCGGCCAGCGCGCACGGGCGGCTCACCGCCACCATTCTCACCGTGCTGCCCGTAGCCACCATGCTGGGATTGCTGGTGGTTGCGCCTGGGTATCTCCAGGGAATGGCCGAAGACTCCGACGGCAAATGGCTCATTGGCGGCGCCATCGTCGCCCAGATCCTGGGCAATTTCTTCATTAAGAAGATCATCAACATCAAGGTGTGATATGGATCATCCGCTGTTACTAGCGCTCTGCGCGTTCTCGATGATGATGGTCGGCCTGACCTGGGTCTGCTATCGCGTCGTCTATAAGCCAGGCAAATTCCTGAAGCAGCTCGGCTCGCCAAACGTCGGCGTGGCGCAAGATCGCGTCGTCGAGACCAGTGCCGAACCCGAAGCCAGCACCATCGTCACGGTCCTCCGCCAGATCGGTTCGCGCGTTCCTTCTTCCGAAGCCGACATCACCACCTTGCGCGGCGAGCTGATTCGGGCTGGATTCCGCTCCGAAAACGCCGTGGCCGTCTTCTTTGGCCTGCGCATCTTTTCCACGGCCCTGATGCTCGTCCTCAGCCTCGCCATGGAAGCACGCCTGCCTGGCGACAATCCCGTCATGAAGGTAGCGGTAATCGTATCGGGCTGCGCTGCGGGTTGGATCCTTCCCAAGTTCTTTCTCGAAAAGAAGATCGCCAAACGTCAGGAAATCATCCGCCTCTCGCTCCCCGATGCGCTTGACCTGATGGTCGTCTCCGTCGAAGCGGGCTTGGGCCTTGACCAGGCCATTCAGCACGTTGCCCGTGAGCTGCAGCTCAGCCATCCCGAGCTCAGCGAAGAAATGTCCCTCGTCACCCTCGAAATGCGCGCCGGCAAGCGCCGCTCGGAAGCGCTGCGCAATTTCGCCGAACGCACCGGCGAGCCCGAAGTTCGCAAGCTCATGGCCATCCTGATTCAGAACGACCGCTTCGGCACCAGCATGGGCGAGTCCCTGCGCAACCACTCGGACTTCATGCGCACCCAGCGCCGTCAGCAGGCCGAGGAGCGCGCGGGAAAGGTCGGCGTCAAGCTGGTCTTTCCGATCTTCTTTTTTATTCTGCCCTCGATGCTGATCGTCGCCGCGGGTCCCGGCCTTTTGCAGATTTTCAAGTATTTGTTCCCGATGATGAAGCAAGTCCATTAATCCACTGGGAGAACTGACAAATGAATAACACCATCATCCAGAGTTTGATTTGGTTGTCCGCCGGCGGGCTGCTGTTCCTCTTCATGCGCCGTCGCCGCGGCCGCCGCACTTCGCAGCATCGGTAGGAATTGGATCGCGAATTATGGAACTCGCTCTTCAAGGAGCGATCTGGCTTGGCGCCGGAGTGACGCTGGTTGTGTTGCTCTCGCGCCGCCGGAAGCGCCGTGTTGTCCGCTAGTGATCTGACGGCTCGCCAGAATCCGGATGGCGGCTGGCCGTATACCCGTGGTGTGTCGTGGACCGAGCCCACGGCCTACGCTCTGCTCGCGTTGCTCGATGCCGGCGCGGTCGAATCCGTCCGCCGCGGGCTCCAGTGGCTGCGCGCGGCTCAGCGCCCCGACGGAGGCTGGCCTCCCCAGCTTAGCGTCGATGAAAGCACCTGGGTCACCGCTCTGGTCGCTCTCATCCCACCCGAACACCTGGGAGACTCCGCGCATTCCCGCGCCCTCCAGTGGACCATCGGCTCGACGGGGGAAGAATCGCGCTTCCTCTTTCGCCTCCGCCAATGGATGCTCGGCACCCTCCCGCTCGCGCCTCAAGAACCCCCCGGGTGGCCGTGGCTGCCCGGAACCTCCGCCTGGGTCGGACCTACCTCCATCGCTCTGCTCGCGCTCCAAAAAGAATTCCGGCGTGCCGCTCGCATCGACCTCCAGCAGCGCCTCGACGAGGGACACCGATTCCTGTTGCAGCGGATGTGCGCCGGCGGCGGTTGGAACCACGGATCGAGCAAACCGCTCGGCTACCCCACGAATCCCTATCCTGAGATCACCGGGCTCGCTCTGACCGCCCTGCGTGGCGTGCGCGCTCCGCAGATCGATCTCTCCGTTGCCATGGCGCAGCGCTCGCTATCCGGCTGCCGCTCAGCCGACGCGTGGAACTGGCTGCGTCTCGGCCTCCTCGCACACCATCGTCTCCCCGTGCCGGCGCCTTCAATGAATTTACCCTGCCGCACTGTGCCCGACCTTGCGCTCAATCAGATTGTCCAAGCCACCATCGAGGGCCGAGATGGCATCCTCTCATAGGCTGTTAAGTGGGGCAGGCTGTCAGCCTGCCGGCCCGGATCCAGCCGCCCAAAGGCCGGCTTGGGCTCAGAACAGTAGCCCCATGCCGCGCAATTTCACCAGGCGTGCCTTCTTCACCGGCTCCGCCGGCATCCTCGCCTTATCCGGCTGCGCCCGGCCGCCCATCGTAAAGTCAGACCCGGTCTCCATCGTGCGCGCGCCGGCCTACGACCAGCGGCTCTATGACACTGTGCGCCGGGTCATCGCCGAACACCGGCTGGACGTCCGCGGCCGCTCCGTGCTGCTCAAACCCAACCTCGTGGAGTTCGAGCCCGAAAGCTTCATCAACACTCATCCGTTGCTTGTCCATGCCGTCTATGAAGCGTTCCGCGCCCTGGGTGCCGCCAACGTTCGGATTGGCGAAGGTCCCGGTCACCGCCGCAACACCCTCGACCTCGCTGATGCCGCCGGCTATTTCCAAATCGTGCCCCGCTTCGAGGATGTGTTTGTCGACCTCAACCTCGACGCTGTCACCCGCGTCCGCCAGGCACGCCGGGTTTCCCGCCTCGAGAAACTCTATCTTCCGAATACCGCTCTCGGCGCGGACCTGCTGGTCTCCATTCCGAAAATGAAGACTCATCATTGGGTCGGCGCTACGCTCTCCATGAAGAATCTGTTCGGGGTCGTGCCAGGCGGCGTCTACGGCTGGCCGAAGAATGCCTTGCACTGGGCCGGTATCACTGAATCCATCATCGATCTGCACGCCGCCTTCCCGCGCCAGTTTGCCTTGGTCGACGGCATCGTCGGCATGGAAGGCAACGGCCCCATCCAGGGCACCCCCAAACACGCCGGCCTCCTGGTGGCCGGCCGCGACGTGCGCGCTGTCGACGCCACCTGCTGCCGCCTCATGGGGATCGATCCGCTCAAGATCGCTTATCTGCGGCCCACCCGCTCCGGCGACGCCAGCCTTCTCTCCGCCGACATTCGCCAAATTGGTGAGAAGGTCGCTTCGGCCGCCACACCATTTGTATTAATCCCCGAATTCCAATGGGCTCGTCTGTCGTAACCAGCGGCGCCGGCAATCTTGTTGCCGCCGGCCTTGCTCGCCCACGCCCTACCCGCAAACGCTCTCGCCTGATTTGGTATCCCCTCGCCTCCGTCGCCCTCTTGTTCCCCTGCTTTTGGCAGTCGCGCATTCAGGCCGGCGATCTTTCCAGCCACATCTACAACGCCTGGCTGGTCGAACTAATCGAACGCGGTCAACTGCCCGGCTTGGCCGTGGCCCGTCAGACCACTAATGTCGTGTTCGATTGGATGCTCAGCGCTCTGCTCCACGCACTGGGCGCGGAGTGGGCGCAGCGTTTGTCCGTCTCCTTAGCGGTCCTGATCTTCGTGTGGGGAGCTTTCGCCTTTGTCTCGGCGATTTCCCGGCGCCCCGCGTGGCGTTGGCTGCCATGCCTCGCCATGTTGGCCTACGGCTGGGTCTTCCACATGGGGTTTTTGAATTTTTATCTCTCGTTGGGATTCTGCTTCTGGGCCTTGGCCGCTTTGTCGCGGATCACCTGGTTCCGCCTTGTCTCCGCGCTGGCTCTCTTCGCACTCGGCTGGGTTGCGCACGCCCTGCCCGTTGGCTGGAGCTTCGGCCTGATCGCCTATTCCGCCATGGCCCGACATCTGCGCGGCCGCGGCCGGGCCGCCCTGCTCGCAGTTGCAATGGTCGCGCTCTTGATCGCGCGCGTGGCCATCACGCGGCTCTTTCTGTATCGCTGGTCGTTTACTCAGTTGTTTTCCGCCATCGGCGCCGACCAGGTCTTCGTCTTCGATTTCAAGTACGCGCTGCTGCTCGGTGCCTTGCTCTTCGTATGGCTCGCGGCGTTCGGCGATCGGTTGCGAACCAGAGGCGCACATTCCCTGATACGCTCCGTTCCGTTTCACTGGTGCGCGCTGACCTCAGCCGGGATTCTCATTCTTCCCGGCACGATCCTGTTCCCCGGATATAATCACGCCCTGGCCTACATCGGCGACCGCATGTCGCTGGCTCTGGCCGTCTGCGTCTGTGCCCTCCTCGGCCGGACTCGCCTGCGTGTCGTTCCGCAGTATGGACTGGCTCTCATAACGCTCGTCTTTTTCTTGTTCCTGTTCCGCGATGAGCGCCGTCTGAATCAACTAGAAGATCGCGTCGATCGCGCCGTGGCCGAAATGCCCGCCGGCCAGCGCGTCGTCGCCCCTATTCTCGATCCCGGCCTCCGCGCCAATCCGCTCGCCCACACGATCGACCGCGCCTGCCTCGGCCGATGCTACAGCTACGCGAACTACGAGCCGTCCACCGCGCAGTTTCGGGTCCGGACCCTTCAGCCCAATCCCTTCGTCACCGCCGATTATGGCGATTCCTGGAAGATGCAAAACGGCGAGTACGTCTTCCGCGACCGCGACCTGCCGCTGTATCTTCTCCTGGTCTCCCCATCCGGCGTTGTCAGCGTCCGCCCCGCGACAGCCGGAGTCGTCAGCGGACCCGTGACTTTCCGCCCCTGACCCCCGGCCCCTGATCCCAACCCTCAGCTTTTCTCGCAAACCGCCGATAAGCTCCATTGATGGGCAGGCTCATCGGTTTGCTCTGCTGCGCAGCTCTTGGCCACGCGGCGACCTTCGGAACCGCGGTTCCGGTGCGCGGCACCGTCTCGGATATCGCGCTCGATGAACGCCGCGGTGTCCTCTACCTCGCCGATTTCAGCGCGGGCCGTATCCAGGTGCTCCGCACCGCCGATCTGTCGTTTGCCAACCCGCTGCCGCCGCTCGCTGAACCGCCCAGCGCCCTGGCGCTCTCGCCCGACGGCCGCTACTTGGTCGTCGGCCACTATCAGAGCTTTCCCGATAGCCCCGGCCAGCCCGGCTTCACCGTGTTCGATCTGAATCGCGGAACCCAGTTGTATGTCGCGCTTCCGCACCCCGTGCTCGCCTTGGCGTTCGGCGCCGGCACGCAGGCCCTGCTGGTCACCTCGGGTGAGTTTCTCCTGCTCGACCCCGCCACCGCGCGCACCCAGACGCTCGGCGCCAATCTCCTGGCTTGCCGGTCCATGCCGGTGCCGCTCGGAAGATTCTCTCCTTCCATCACCTGGGCCTCCAGCGGTGTCTCGGGTGACGGACAAACGATCATCGTCCTGGCGAAGACGACGGATGCGCCGCCGCTCTGCACTCCG
>DASXAK010000041.1:0-20873 GCA_036406715.1 Bryobacteraceae bacterium
TCGCGCGTGACACGCAAAACCGCATCGTCAGCATCCGGGATCCAAATCTCAATCTCATCCAATACCAATACGGAGGCGACGACCTCAGCGCGGTGGTCGACCCGCGTCAAAACACCTCTAAGTTCTCTTACGATGCGAATCACAATCTAATCTCGTTTACAGATCCCACGGGAGCGCAGCCGATCCGGAACGTGTACGACGATTCCAATCGGCTGATCCAGCAGATTGACGCCTTGGGTCACGTGCAGGATTTCGCGCATGACCTGGGGGGACACATCGAGACGTTCAACGATTTTCTAGGAAATACGACTACCTTTGTCTACGATGATCACGGAAACATCACCCGGCAAACCGACGCCCTCGGCAATGTCACGTCGAAAACGTTCGACGCCAACGATAATGTCCTGACGGAGACGAACGAGCTTGGACATACGACTTCCTACACTTACGACGCCAACAACAACCGCCTATCGGTGACAGATCCGCTCGGACACACCACCCGGTTTACGTACAACGAGCTGAATGAGGTGTTGACTAACACCGATCCGATCGGAAGGACCACCACGCGAACCTATGACTCCCGCGGCAATCTTCTCACGCTCACGGATGCTCGCGGCAACACCACAACTCGCAGCTACATCAACACCGGGCAACTCGCGACGATCACCGACCCACTCGGCAACGTCACAACATACAGCTACAGCCTGGCAAATCTCGTGAATGTGACTGGACCGCTGGGCGCATCCGTCAGTTACGCTTATGACGCCAATGGGAATCGTGTTTCTCAAACCGTTGTACGCACTACGGCGAACGGCCAGCAAGCTCTGACGACCAGGTCCAGCTACGATGCGCAGAACCGAATGGTGCAGACGACTTTCCCTGACGGCTCGGCGGCGCAGACGCTCTTCAACGCCCTGGGGCAGCAGTCAAGTACGATTGATGAACTGGGCCGTGAAACCAGGTACGAGTACGATGCGGACCGCCGCCCGGTGAGCACGACCTATCCGGACGGGACCCGGGAAACAACCACATACGATAGCGTTGGCAATAAAGCAACCTTCACCGACCGGTCCGGCGCAACTACGACATATACCTACGATACACTGCACCGTCTACTCACAACCGCCGATGCCCTGGGAGGCGTGACGAGGTCGGCGTACGATGCCGCAGGGCAAAGCACATCGACGACGGATGCGCGCGGCAACGTGACGCGCTACGGATACGACGATGCCGGGAGGCAAGCGACCCGCACTGACCCCTCGGGTGGAGTCACGCAGTTGACCTTCGACGCCGATGGGTTCCCGATCTCCGCGAAGGATGCGGCCGGACACGTCTTGGCTTTCCAACGCGACGCCATGGGTCGTGTGACACAGGTTACTCATGCCGGCGGGTCACTTGATACGCTAACGTATGATGCCCGTGGCAGCATCACCGCCCGCACGGATGCCGCCGGCCGGACCACACAGTATGCGTACGATAGCTTGGCGCGCCTGACGTCCGTTACCGACGCGCTGGGCAACACGACAACATACAGTTACGACGAGTTGGGCAACCGGACATCGATTACCGACGCGAATGGTCATGTCACTCGGTTCCAATACGATCAGCGAAGCCGTAAAACGAGTCATGCGCTACCTGGCAGCCAAAGCGAGACCTTCGCTTACGATGCGGCGGGCGAAGTTATCTCGCACACCGATTTCAATCGTAAGACCACGACGTATCAATACGACTCCGCGGGTAGAATGCTATCGATGATTCCGGATCCGAGCTTCAATTCACTTCCCGTGAGGTATACCTACACGAGCCTCGGCCGCAGGGCTTCAATGACCGACGTGACCGGAACGACGACATACGGGTACGATCCCTTGGGCCGGCTCATATCGAAGCAGTCACCCGAAGGAGACATCACATACAGGTACGATAGCGCCGGAGATCTCACTTCGTTGGAGGCAGGCTCTGTCAGAGTCAGCTACGGGTACGATGCGCTGAACCGGCTGGCCTCGGTGTCCGAACCAACCACAGGAACGACATCCTACGGCTACGATCCTGTCGGGAATTTGCAGAGCATGAGTTATCCCAACGGAGTGGCGCACGCGTACAGCTACGACTCTCTAAACCGGCTAACGGCCCTAGCCGTAACCGCGAACGGCGTCTCTGGAGAATCCTACTCCTACTCCTCGGAGCCGGCCGGCCACCGGGTGTCCGTAGCCGAGCTCGGCGGGCGGGTGGTGAACTATACGTACGATGCCGCGTACCGCCTGACGGGTGAGACGATCGCCGGTGCGCCGATTGGACCCAGTGGAACTATCGGTTATACCTACGATCCTGCTGGAAACCGCACGCAAATCGCTTCAACGCTTGCTGGAGTTTCATCGGGATCTTTCGGCTACGACACGGATGACCGCTTGAGTGACGAAACTTACGATGACGGCGGCAACACAGTGTCGTCCGGCGGGATTGCCAATGTCTACGACTTTAGAAACCGACTGATTCAACATGGTTCCGTCTCGATCGTTTATGACGGCGACGGCAACCGGGTGTCTGAAACCGCCGGCGGCGTGACGACGAAATACCTGGTCGACGACAAGAACCCCACTGGCTTCCCTCAGGTGATCGCCGAGACCAGCTCCGATGGGAGCAGCCGGACCTTTGTGTACGGCCTACAGAGGATAAGCCAGACACAGGTCATATCCGGTTCCAACATTATCGCGACGAGCTATTACGTGTATGATGGCCGCGAATCGGTGCGCGGTCTTACGGACTCATCCGGTGCAATTACGGATACCTACGATTACGACGCGTTTGGAAACCTGATCCATCGAACCGGCACGACCGCGAATAACTTCCTGTTTGCCGGCGAGCAGTTCGATCCGGCCTTGGGAATCTATTACAACCGCGCGCGGTACTACGACGAGCGACGCGGACGCTTTTGGACCATGGACGCTTTGGAAGGGAATGACCGCGATCCACTGAGTTTGCACAAGTATCTTTACACCAGTGACGACCCAGTGAACCGCCGCGATCCTTCAGGGAATGAGGCAGATCTCAACGAAGAGGCGGTAACGCTTGAGATCTCAGCGGACCTGGCTATAGGGACCGCCGATACAGTTCCGGGGGTCGCTCTCGCAGATACGGCTGTGGCGAATGGGATCGCCGCAGAGGCAGCCCCCGCGCTTGCGGTCGCAGATACAGTTCCCATCGCCGCCGCCGAAACCGGGGCAGCCAGTGTGGGCGGCGGAGCCGCAGCCGGAGCCGGGGCCGCGACCGTCGCTGCGCCAGCGAGCGCGCAGGCGCTCTGGGTCGCGGAAGAATTCGCGAGGACCCTAGCCGCGAGGGATGCGCTTCTGGTCGCCGGAAACGTGGCGGCATATACGGCTTGGGCTCGCTGGATTTTCGCGGAGTCTGACTTCCTGTTCAACAATATTTGGCCGTTCTAACGGCCTCTGGCAGAGTACGCACCGTGTGGAACACGAGGCCGACTTTTTGTTCAACGGTGTGTGGCCGTTTTAGGGGACACTAAGTACGCGTGAACTCGTAAAATAGCCTCGCACCAGTCCCACGCTTTCGCGACGCGCGCTGGGCGACTTCTTGGATCGTGGATACGCCGGGACCCAAGTGTCGGCGATCTGTCTGCACAAATATTTGTATGCCGGATTCAGTTGGGCACTGCGGCATCGGCAACGGGGATCTAGCGTTCGATACTCCTCACCGATATTGAAATCGGAGTATGCCAGTCCGCAAAAGTGGCTACAGTGTAGCCACGCGCGTTTCGCCAAGTCGCTCGTTATCAAGAACTTCCAAATCTCGGGGGCTCCACATCGGCCACTTGTGCAGGTCCTAATCGATCGCCGGACCGAAGTAGCCTTGCGCGAGAGCCGGCTCGGATTCGAGGGCTTTGCTCCAGCAGGCGCGGGCTTCGTCGCTCTTGCCGCTCGATTCCAGAATGCGGCCGAGGTTCAGCAGCGCTTCCGGCATGTCGGGCTTTTGCGAAATCGCATCGCGATAAAGCTTGGTGGCCTTATCGGGCTGGCCGGCCTTTTCGTACATCAAGCCGGCGTTGTACAGAACTTCGGGCGATTTCTCGCCGAGATCGATCAGGCGGATGTGATATTCGAGCGCGGTATCGAAATCGGAGGCCTGGATCGACATCGCGGCGAGCCCGCGCAGGGCATCGAGCGATTTCTGATCGGCATCCAGCATCTTCTCGTAGAAGCGGGCGGCGGTTTCGCGCTCGCCCAGGCTGGCGTAGGCCAGGGCCAGGTTGGCTTGCGCCTCGGGCCACTGCTGACGGTACTTCAGGCAGCCTTCAAAAGCTTCGATTGCGCCCTTGTAATCCTGGCGCTGCAAACGGAGATAACCCAGGCGGAAGCGCGGCTCCTCTTCTTTCGGAGAGCGGTCGAGCACCTGCTTGTAGCACTTCTCGGCGTCTTCAAGCTGGCCGGAACGTTCGAGCATCAGCGCCATGTTCCAGAGCGCGGGGACGGTTTCGCCGCCGGCCTTGATGGCCTGTTCGTAAGCGCGCTTGGCGCCGGCGGTGTCGCCCAGTTGCTCATTAACGATGCCGAGGTTGGTGTGGGTTTCGGCGGACTGCGGTTTCAGCTTCAAGGCTTCCTGGTAGGCTTCGGCAGCCTGTTCCCATCGGCTGGCGTTGTGATGAGCCAGCCCGAGATTGAACCATCCTTCAAAATGGCCCGGCACCGCCGAGACCAGCAGCGTGCAGAACTTGGCGGTGAGCGCGTGCTCGCGGGCGGCGGCCGACCAGGCGGCCAGGCCTTCCAAGGCCACGGTGGATTCGGGCCGCATCTCGAGCAGCCGTTCGGAGTACTCCCGCACCATGTCGAAATCTTCTTTCGCCATGCCGATCAGGATCAGGTTCGAGAGACCCTCTTCGGACTCCGGGTTCTTTTCGAGGAGCTTCTGGTAGATCTGCGAGGCTTCTTCGGCGTGGCCGAGCGACTGCATGGCGGCCGCCTTACCGAACAGGGCATCCTCGTGGTCCGCGGAGATCTCGAGGCACTTGTCAAACGAGAACAGAGCCGACTTGGGGTCCTCGACGCGCAGATGCGCGATACCCATGCCGAGGTGGGCATCGGCATTCTTCGGCTCAAGCGAAGTAGTTTTCTGAAACGCTTCGAGAGCCTGCTCCCAGTTGCCCATGCGCTCGAGGCAGACAGCGAGGTTGAACCAGCCCATCGCGTACTGCGGCTTCATCTTCAACAGGGCGCGATAGCTGCTTTCGGCCTGGGCGAAATCGCCGAGTTCGAACTGGATGTGGCCCATGGCGCGGTAGACCTCGGCCGAGGCATGACCTCCCGAGATGGCGCCCTGCAACTGCTTGAGAGCCTCTTCGCGCTTTCCGGCCAAATGCAGAGTGACGGCGCGCGCCAGGTGTCCGTTGGCGTTCTTAACGTTGGTTTCCAGCATTGCGGGGGTGCTCATTGAATGCTCCGTACCGGGCGGTGGGCGGCCGCCTGTGGATTTGGGCCGTCAAGCTGCGATAGCCTCACCCAATAGACCCGCGCCCGGTCATCCCGGGGGGCCATAAATCCGATGCCACCGATGGGGAGGCGGCCGTCGGTCCATTTGGCGGCCAACTCGCCATCCAGCCAGATCGTGAAATCGTTTTGCCAGGCGCGGGTCTTGACTGTGAAAGCAGCGCCGGGGCGGAGAACGCCGGGAAGCGGCGAAGCGGCGGCGGGCTCTTCGATGCCGCCGATCACGGCGCTGCGCCTCAGTTCATAGCGGCCGGACTCCACCATTGCAATCGTCACCTTGAAAAAATTGCTGACGTTCGCCGCGCGAAAGGCGAAGGTGACGGCGCGGTTTTCGATGCGCGTAAAGAACTCGAACTCGTAATCGCCCAGACTGATGGTCGGACGCAACAAGGCCAGCCCCGCAGGGCGCGCGCCGGCGGCGTCGAGCTTCCACTCCACCAGGTCGCCGACCCACTGATCGAGGCCGGAATCGAAATGCTCTTCGATGGCGTCGGGCCGTGCGGAATCTCCACCAGGCTGAACGCTGCCCTGCAGTTCCATGGGCGGCGCGTGGTCGAAGGGCGATTCGGCGGGCACGAAACGAACCTCGGCCGGGCGGGACTCGGGCGCGCCATTGGAAGAGACAAGAAATACGAGCGGATTTGCGGAGGCGAACATCCCGGCGCGAAGTGCGCCGCTGATGGCCGGAACCTGCACGGGGATCGAAGCCCCTCGCGGGATAGAACAACTGGGGGCGGCGAGCGCGGGGCCGTTGAGGCTCTTCGTCATGGCAACCGGCGGAGCACCGAATTGTGCAACCCGGGCCGGCAAATCAACCGCGAGCCGCGGAATCCGCACAACCCCTTCGCGGCGCTCAATATCGCAAGCTCGCAACGCGGCCTCGACGTCTTTGACTTCCGGAGGTGCGCCGGGCCGTAATTGCGTGCCCGGTAATCCGCAAGTGGCGGGCGGCTTGCGGCGTGGCGCCCGTTGCACCAAATCGCGCTTGGCAAACTCGCGCCTTTCATAACTCGCAGGTTGGGCGGCGGCCGGCTCGGCCGGAAGCACCGTAAGCGAGTGCACCTTACGCAACTTTTCGAGGGAATCCGCGCCGGCCGAAACCGGCTCGGTTTGGCGCGCCGGAGGGAAGGCCCGCCGCGAAACGCGCAACGCCGCGCCGCATTCCCTGGTCTTTTCCTTGGGAGCGGGAACGTCGCAGCGCATCGACACCATGGCGGCCCGGGAGAGTTCCAGTTCGGGCTTCCACGTCTTCTTTACATCGGCCGAGAGTTTGCGCGGCGCAAACGACAGTGAGGCCGGCGTGGTCAGGCCACTGGCCGCCGCGCTGGAGCGGCGCGACAGGTCCGATATCGGATTCGCGAATTTCTGCTCGCGGACGGCGATGCGAACTTGAAACAAGGCCGGCTTGATCGGACTGAACTGCGGTTCGACGTGGCGCACCGGAAAGGGAGCAGAGGCAGTCGAAGGCAGGGGATCGGCGGCTCCGAGTACCATCAATCGGTCGGCGGGAATGGGGCGGGGATTTTCCCGACGACGCATGAGGCTGGCTACCTTGTTAGCCTCCTCCAGCCGGTCCATTCCGCGGCGGAGCCGGGACTGGTTGCGGTGCTCGGGCGAACAAAACTCGCCATCCGCCTTCCGGCCGAGTGGTTTCCCGCAGAGCTGGCAAGTCTTAGCGCTCATGCTTGCGCACAATTATAATATCGTCGGGTGCATACTGGGAAGAATAAATGGCAGCATTATTCGGCTGCTAACCAAGGTTCATATCGGGGCTATCACTAACGAAAAGCTGGACTTTAATCAAGTTTGAAACACTCAGATAATCCTCGAAAAACGTATCTAAAGTAAACATTAATCGGGAGAGTATTTCGGGTACAATTTACAACGGATGTCGGCTTGATTTTCGGCCGACGGAGGAACCCATGAACGAATCCACTGCGCGCGCTGACCGCGTGCCTTCATCACCGACAGCCCCGGCCCCACCCGCGGGACCGTACTATATCTGGGAAGTTCCGAGCAAGCCGGTGAGTGTGCGGATCAGCCTGGACACGGTTGACCGCCTGGAGCGGGAAGTGGTGGAGTTCTTTCGCTCGCTGAGCTCGAAGGGTTCGGAACTGGGCGGTCTGTTGCTTGGCACGGTGCAGAGCGGCAATCCGGCGCGCGTTTCGATCGACTCGTACGAGCTGGTGGCTTGCGATTACGTGCGCGGCCCGCTCTATCAACTCGCCGAAGCGGATACCGAGCGCCTATCGCGCGCGGTCGAGCAGCGCAATAGCTCGGGCGGATTGCGCGTGGTGGGATTCTTCCGAAGCCATACCCGCAAGGGCCTGGGGTTGGATGGCGAGGACATCGGTTTCTTCAACACGCATTTCCGCGATCCCCAGCAGGTGGCATTGCTGATCCGGCCGTATGCGAGCAAGCCGAGCACCGGCGGATTCTTTATTCGGGAAAGCGGCCTGCTGCACGGCGACGCAAGTTATCTGGAATTCCCGTTCCGGCGCTCGGAGCTGGAGCGGATGCCGCAGATTGAGACGAAGCCGGCGCCGGAAAAGCCGGCTCCCGAGCCGGCCGTTTCGGCCGAGCCTCCCGCGCCTTCAAAGCCGGCGGTTCGCGCGCAGATCGTTCCGATCGCGTCACGGCGTGAGATTTCGCCGTCCGCGGAGCGTCCCGCGGAACCAGCGCCGACGCCGCGGTTCTCCGAGAAATCGCCGTATGCCGAACCAGCTGCCGCGAAGAACGAACCACCGGCGAGCCCGTATGCCAAATCGCCCGCGCCGTCTTATTCCAAGCAGGCACCGCCCGAACCCGAGAAGCGGGAAACGACGGATCTGGCGGACCTGGTGCTTCCTCCGCTCGAGAGGCCGAGCCGCAGCCACAAAATGATCTGGATTAGCGGCGCAGCGGCAATCGCGCTGCTGGCCGCGAGCGGCGCGCTGTTTTATCCCGGTTTGTTGCATAAAGGCAAGCGGGTTCCGGTGAGCGCGGCTCAGGCATCGGCAGCCTTGTCGCTGCGGGTGGAGCGCTCGGCGAGCGAGCTGGTGCTCAGCTGGAACCGCGATTCCGACGCCATTAAGAACGCCGCGCGCGGCTCCTTGGCGATCACGGATGGCGACCAGCACGAGAATGTGAATCTCGACCTGAACCAGTTGAAGAACGGCAGCATCGTTTATTCGCCGACCGGTTCGGACGTCAGCTTCCAGTTGTCGATCATCGGGTCGAATTCGGACCAGACTTCGAGCGAATCGGTGCGGATCCTGAAGACGCGTCCTTCGCCGATGCCGGATAACCCGCCGGCGCCGCAGAAAGCGTCCGCCGCGCCACCGCGGACCGAGAGCAGCACGACGGCCAGCGAGAAGGAAAAAGCGCAGCCGGCGCCCGCGACTCCGGCGGTCGAACCGCCGACGCTGGTGGCGGACGCGCAAACCAAATCGGTTCCGAAGCTCAAACAGTTCCATGCTGAATCGCTGTCGCAACGGTTACGGCCGGCGACTCCAGCCGACTTACCCGAAGCGCCGGGCCTGACGGCCGTCGCCGCACCGCCGGCAATCCCAGTGGCGGTTCCGGGTTTGAATACGGCTCCGGCACTCCCGACAGCATTACCGCGGCCCTCGGCCCCCACTGCCGCCAGCCCGAAGTCGGGTGGCCAGCTTCAGCAGGCGCAATTGATTTCCAGCAAAGCGCCGGATTATCCGCTCGTGGCCAAACAGGCTCACGTACAGGGTGTGGTGGTGGTTTCCGCAGTGGTGGGAGTTGACGGCAGAGTGAAATCCGCTTCCGCGGTTTCCGGGCCGCCGTTACTGCAAAAATCGGCCGTGGACGCCGTCCGGCAGTGGACGTATAAGCCCACGATGTTGAACGGTGCGCCGGTGGAATCGGAGACGCGCGTCGAAGTCCGGTTTACGGGGACGCGGTAGCCGGGCGCTCCAGGAGACGAGGCCACAAGGCCCAGACGGCGCCGGCCAGCATGAGGGCGATGACGGCGAAGCCGTGGGCTTGCAAACGTCCATTGCCGGCGGCGAGTAACTCAGCGGCGGCAGGACGCAGCACGAGGATCCACAAGGCGAGCGCGTACGCGAGGTAGTTCGCGCGGGCAAAGACGAAGCAGAACAGGAGCGCGCCGCCTCCCCAGAGCAAAGCCACGCCGTAGGAAAGTGCGAACTCTCCAGGCGTTCGCACCGACGACGGCAGGTTTACGGTCAACGCAACCAATCCCAAAAGCAGCAGCAACCAACGATTGCCGACGCGGCTGACCGCGAGGGCGAGCAGTGTCAGGGCCGCGGCCGAGAGCAGGACAGTGCGGACTGCGCCGGCGGCGGCCGCGACGGCGGGTGCGGCACTCGCGACGAGATTGGAAACGCCGATCGAGTAGAGCGCCTGACGTGCGAAGTGGCTCATCAGCCAGTCCTCGGCCTGGCTGAGGGCGAACGCCAGGCCCGCCGCGGCGAGCACCGTGATGACTGCGTCGAGACCAAGTGTCCGCCGGTTCGGGGCAGTCAGTGCGGTGGGGACTTCCGGATAGGACGAGGCGATGAAGGCCACGGCGGCGGCCAGCACCACAAACCCCAGCACCACCGAAACCGCCACCGTAACGTAAGCAACGGCTTCGTAGGTGGAGAGCGGAATTGCCGTGTTGTAATCCTTGAGGAGCAGCGGCAGCGCGAGCAAGGGGCCGACGGCGGTGAGCAGGGTTGCCGGGGCCGCGATCCGGGTAACCGTTCCCCATCGGATGAGCCCTGCGCGAATGGTTCCGATGAGGGACCAGACGCCGAATACGAAAGCGGAAGCAATCGTGGCCAGACGCAGAGTCAGCAAGGCAATAGACAAGAAATTTTGTTGCGACCGTGCCCGGGCGAAAGTCTCCGGAAGTTTCCAATACGAGCGCCAGGAGGCCACCTGGTCGCCGGCCACGCCGATCTCGACACGGTAGTGGGCATCCTGGATGTTACGCGAGTCGCCGGGCCGGGCTTCCCACACGAGCCGGTAGTCCCGGCGGGCCTTCTTCTTCTCGGAGGTGCTCTCCTTCAAGTCCATCGCTCCCAAGTTGATACCCTGAACCTGCGCGAACCGGCCAGCGGCACCCAAAGCGACGTCGGAGGAGACATCGGCGCCCGGCTGCTCTTCGGGAATGGCGTGGACGAAGCCGAGAACCTTCGCTGTTTCCGGATGCACGGAGACCAGGAGTTCTTCGCGGTCGAGCGAGCGGAAGTAGCGGGTGACCCAGTGGCGGAGCGGCCGGTTCCCCTCAAATAGCGAGGACGCCTGCGCGACATTGCCGTGCTCGAGAAAATACTTGCCTGCGAGGCTGTCATCGCCGCCCCAATGGACGTCAGGATAAGTGACGCGGCGGAACGTGTCGGGGGCGATGGCTTGCGTGCGGGCGAACCCGCCGGCGGCGGAGGCGGCCTGAGTGGCGTCGATGCGGAAATTCGGCGAGTCGCCGAAGCGGGGCACGGGAATCAGCAGGGTGAGAAATCCCAAGACGCAGACGCCTAGGGCGAAGACCCGGAGACGGGCAGTGAGCGGGCGGTATAAGATGGCTCCGGCGGCGGGCCGCGGTTCCGGGGCGGGCGGCTCCTCAGCGACAGTGGGGTCCTCGGCATTCGTGAGCCGGGCTTCGGGCTCGAATCCACCACGGCGCCAATATGCGACGAGAGCGAAGAGCACCGGCAGGACCATGATTCCGGCGCTGGCAGCTCCGGAGAGCCGGAAATACACGCTCGACGACCGCAGCAGCAGCATCGCCGTGTACATGGCGTCGACGGAGTAGTGCCAGACCAAGGTGGGCAGGATGCCCCAGCGGAGCATGATCAGCCCCAAGACTACGCCGCCGATTCCGACTTCGACGCCGCGGATGTAGAAGGGCTGCTGAGGGTAGCCGGCATGGCCGAATCCCCAGATGAATCCGGCGAGCGCCACGGCCGCGGGAAGAAAACGGAGGAGTTTCCGCAGGAACGGAATCGCGAACATGCGGAACAGGAACTCTTCGGAGACGGCCGGGAGAAATCCGCCGAACAGGACATAAGCCCACGGGAACCGCGTATTGAGCAGATCAGTGTACGGGACGTCTGCCGGCGACCAGGCGCCGAAGCGGTAGGCGACGATATAGAACGCCGTCTGGTAGGCGATGAAAATGCCGCAGAGGGACAGGCCGAGGATCGAACCCAGCAGAAAAGACTTCGTCCGCACGCCGCGCAAACGGAACAGATGGCCGAGCGAGAGCTTGTTGGGAAAGAACTCGCGATAGAGGGGCTCGGCGGCGGCGGTCAGCAGAAACAGGAGGCCGCCGGCTCCAAGCGCGGTGAGGAGAGCCTGGAGCGCCTGGCGAGCGACGAAGCTGAAGTAGGAATCGGTGGTGGGATAGTTGAATTCCTGGAGCGGGAACTGGTTGGCCGAAGCGCATGCGGAAAGAACCATCCCGACAACGCCGACCCATGCCGCCCGCCGCCAGCGGATATCGTGGCGACGAATGCGGAGCACAATCACGATGACCATACCGACAGCCAGCGCGAGCACAACGACGGTGTCGATGAACTGCGCCACTTCGTTCTTCGAGCGCAGGCGTTCGTAGTCGCGCGTCCACTGCTCGGGGATTTTCAAGTATTCGCGATAGCCGCCGGTTTCATTTCCGAGGAGGCGCACTTCGAGCCGGATAGTGGCACCATTCAAATCGAAATCGCGCTCTTTCCAGGTGAAGACGCGATCGGCGCGCGCGGGGCGCGTGATGGTGGAGACTTCGACGAAATCGAGAGCCGCGGGATCGCGCTGGAGGCCGTCGCGGAGAAACTGTTCGGCCACCGCGCGGGCCTGGTCGTCAGAAACGGCCGGCCGCGGCGCATCTTCAGCAAGCTGGTGGTCGAAGCCGGCGAGTTCGCCGCGCGGGGTGATGTCGACGCGGTACTCCTCTTTTTGCTGCGGGCGGAACCAGCGGTAGGACCAGCGCCACAGCCGCACGCGCGTACCCATGATCTGGTTGGCGCGCTGGAGGCCGACCTCGCGCTCGAGAAAGGTTTTGGCGTTGTCGTCGAAATCGAAGCTGGCGGCGGTACGGTAGCCGGTGACGCGGTATTGGTAGCCGGACAGAAAACGCTCCGCGATGGTTTGGGCCTCGGCGCGGCCGACCCGGAAATCGATGGACGCTTCGGGGAAAGCCAGATAAAAATACCGGACGGAGAACCACGTGCTGGCCGCCAGCAGCGCCAAGCAGATGGCGATGAAGCGATAATCGGACGCGCGCAGGCGGCTGGTCATCGCATGGCTTTGGCTTTCTCCGCCCAGTGCAGGCCGATCCCGCCGAGGATGAAGCTGCGGGCCTCGACAGCGCTGTAGCCGTTGCGGCGGAGCATCGAAGAAAAGTCCTCGATGGAAACGAAGCTGCGCAGCGAGTCGGGGATGTAGGTGTAGACGCGCGGACGGCCGTGAAGAAGGGCACCCCAGAACGCGCCCTGGGCATAAAGGTAAGCCAGATAGAGGCGGCGGAGCAGGCGGTTGCCCGGAAGGAAAAAGTCGAGGCTGACCAGAAGCCCGCCCGGGCGCGTGACCCGTTCGATCTCACGCAGCGCGGTGGAGAGGTTCGGGAAATTGCGCAGCCCGTAGCCGATGAAGACGCAGTCGAAGAAGCCATCGGGGAAAGGAAGGCGGGTCGCATCGGCGCACACGACGCCCGGGATGCCGCGGCGGCGGGCGAGTTGCAGCATGCGTTCCGTGAGGTCGACGGCGATCGTCTTCGCGCCCGGCCGGTGGCGGCGCACGAGCGCGCAGAAATCACCGGTTCCGGACGCGAGGTCGAGCACCAGCGGTTCTTGCGGCAGACGCGCCCGCCGGACACCGGCCTGCTTCCAGCGGCCGTCCATGCCGTAGGAAAAGGCGCGGGTGACGAAATCGTAGCGCGGTGCGATGGTACCGAACATCGCGCGCATCAGGTTCGAATCTTGCTTCTCGGCAGGAGGTTGCACTAGCAGCCGGATTGTATCAAGACGCGCTACTTCTTCGGCGTGGGGCAGGTCTCTGACCTGCCGTTTGCGGGGCAGGCCGGAGACCTGCCCCACGGCTTTTACTTCTTTGGGCGGGATGGGCGCATCTCCAGGCTGCTGATCATGGTGCGGGCGGGTATGCGCAATACCAGGGCTACGGCTTCGGCGACATCTTCGGGGGCGATCATCCAAGTGGTATCGCCGGAGCGGTCGGAAGGGCCTCCGGAGAACTTCGTATCGACGCTGCCGGGCATGATGGTGCTGACCCGGACATTGTCGTGGCGGTGATCGAGCATCAAGGCCTCGCTGAATCCGTTGAGCCCGAATTTCGAGGCGTTGTAGCCGGCGCCGCCGCTGAATGCGTTCTTCCCGGCCAGGCTGGAGATGTTGACAATGAAACCGCCGCCACGCTGGCGGAATCGGGCCAGTGCTTCGTGAGCGCAGTAGAAGGCGCCGTTCAAATTGAGATCGATATTGCGGTGCCAGTCCTCGAGAGTCATCTCGCCGACCTTGCGGAAAACGCCGAGCCCGGCGTTGTTGACAAGGATGTCGAGGCCACCGAGGGCGGTGTCCAGGGCTTCGAAAAGCGCCCGGACCTGGTCGGGGCGGCTGAGGTCGGCGGGATGGCCAAAGATTTTGCCGCTGCCGCGCAGCTCGCCGCAGGCCCGCTCGACGGATTCTTTGGTGCGTCCGCAGAACGCAACGGAGGCGCCCTCGTGAAGCAGGCGTTCGACGATGGCGCGCCCAATGCCGCGGGTGCCACCGGTCACGAGGGCGATTTTTCCGGAGAGTGATTCCATAAAGCGAATTCTAGCGATGTTGGAGGCCGCCGCTTGTTAAAATAACTACAGAGATGGCTTCCAGCGCTCCGACTCCGTCCCTGCGCGACATCCTTGAAGAGCGCCTTTCCCAATTGCTGGTTGAATTGGATGGACTTTTTGACGCGCATCTGGGTGCACAAATCGAGCAACGGCTTGGGCCGACGGTGCAGAAGGCGTCGGTGGAAGCGCGCGACCGGGCGCGCCAGGAGTTCGCCGATCAATTGAACCAGGGGGCGCGGCGGATCCGGCAGGCGGTGGATGTGGCTGACCTGACGTCGACGCTGCTTGACGCGACGGCGCCGTTTGCCGAAGGGGCGGCGGTTTTTCTCGTTGCGAACGGGATGGCGCGCGGTGAGCGCATGCGAGGCGTGCCGGAAGACCGCGCCCGGGCGTTCCGCGGTCTGGAGATTCCGCTGGCGTCGGCGGCGGCCTTGGCGGAAGCGGCGGAGAGCGGAGATCCGGTGACCGCCGTGACGGCGCCGGTAGAGGTTTCGACCGAATTGACGGTCTTTGCCGGACATGCCGAGGATGGGCGCGCCTCTATCTATCCACTGGTAGTTCGCGCACACACGATGGGGTTGCTTTACGCGTGGGGCGGGGTGGAGGGGCCGGCCCTGGAACTTCTGGCACAATTGGCGGCGGCGGTTTGGACGGCGATGCCGGCCCCGGCCGATCTGGTGAACATCGCCGCGCCCAACCGAACGGAGGCTACTTCGGCGTGGGACAAGCTCTCATCGGAGGAACAGCAGCTTCATTTGCGGGCCCAGCGTTTCGCGCGCGTGCAGGTAGCCGAGATGCGGTTGTATGAAACCGATGCGGTGCAGTCAGGCCGCGCCCAGCATGACCTATACGAAGCGCTCCGCGAGCGGATCGATACAGCGCGCGCCTCATTCCGCCGATCCTTTTTTGTGCCCTGCCCGAGCATGGTGGATTACCTCCATCTCGAGCTGGTGAAGACTCTTGCTCAGGATGATCCGGATGCTCTCGGGAAAGACTACCCTGGTCCGATGGTTTAGCATTGCCGCCATGGCGGCGATGGAAGCGGCCATCGGGGCGCCTGCCGTGACATCGCCGCCTTCGGGGCTGGCGGCGCTGGTCCGTCCGTACCGCGAATCGCCATCGCCGGCACGCCGGGCCGCGATCGAAAGCTATGCCACCGCGCATGCGCAAGAGCAGGCCGGCAGCCTGGCGCGGCTGGCGCTCGGGGTAGTGGACTACGAACAGAAGAATTATGCGTCCGCTATCACAAATCTGAAGCCGCTTCCTTCCAAGCTGCCGCAGATTGCGGATTACGTTGGATACTATCTCGCCGCGGCACGGGTGGAATCGGGAGATTTCGCGGGGGTGGGCGGCGATCTGGCGGCGGCACATCGAGCGGACGCGGCATCGCCACTCGCAGGCAAGGCATGGATTCTGGAAGCGCGAGCGCTCCAATCCACGGATGCGGCGCAGGCCGTGCGGGTGCTCCGAGATCACTACTCGGAGCTGCTGCAGCCGGTCGGAGATTTGACGCTGGCGGATTCGTATTTGGCGGCGGGCGATCTGATGCGGGCCGCGGATTTTTATCAGCGGGTCTATTACGAATACATTTCGGGCGACGCCGCGGGGCGTGCGGCGGCGGCGCTGGAGATGCTTAAGCAGACGATGGGCGCCGGGTATCCTCAGCCACTTCCGCGGCAGATGCTACGGCGCGCCGACCGCTACCTGGACGCGCGAGAATACCGGGACGCGCGGCGCGAATACCAAATGTTGGCCGGGCAGTCGACGGGCATGGAGCGCGATCTGGCGCGAGTGCGCGCGGGCGAAGCCGATTATCTGGGCGGCAATGCGGCCCCGGCGTGCACGTATCTGCGAGGACTTGACCTCTCCGTGTCAGAGGCCGATGCCGAGCGAGTCTATTACCAGACCGAATGCGCGCGCAAGCTCGGAGACGCTGACGGAATGCTGGCTGCCGTCAAGCGGCTTGGGGAGGCTTATCGCCAATCACCCTGGCGGTTGAAGGCGCTGGTTTCGGCGGGTAACCGGTTTTTGCTCGATAACCGGCCCGAAGATTTTATTCCTCTATACAAGACCGTCTATGAGGAATTTCCGTCGGATCCGGCGGCGGCGACGGCGCATTGGAAGGTCACGTTTCAAGCGTATCTGGCGGGTCAGAGCGATGCAGCAGGGTTGCTGCGCGAACATCTGCGCAGATATCCGAAACATGCGACGGCGGGTGCGGCCTTGTATTTTCTAGCCCGGACCGCGGAGGCGGAAGGCGACATAGCGAGCGCGCGCGCGTTTTACGAGAGACTCGACAAGGCGTTTACGAACACCTATTACGGCATGCTGGCCCGGCGGCGGGTGGTCTCGCCGGAACTGCGCGAGCCGCAGTCGGCGACCAGTGCCGAACAGTTTCTGGCGACGCTTGCGTTGCCCGAAGCCAAGCCAGTTTCCCTCGAGCCCGTAACGACAGCGGCGAATGCACGGATCAACCGCTCAAAGCTGCTGCGGAATGCCGGGTTAAACGATCTGGCAGACAGCGAACTGCGATTCGGGGCGCGGAACGGCGAACAGCCGGTAGTGCTCGCGGTGGAGATGGCGAACGCGGCGGACGCGTCGTATCAGGGCTTGCGGGTCATGAAGTCGCTGGCGAGCGACTATCTGAATCTGCCGCTGAGCGGCGCGCCGCGACAATTTTGGGAGTTGCTGTTTCCGCTGCCCTATCGCGACGCACTCGTAACGAGCGCCCGGGCGCGCGGGCTCGATCCTTATCTGCTGGCGGGACTCATCCGGCAGGAATCCGAATTTAACCCGGAGGCGCTCTCGCGCAAAAATGCGTACGGACTGACGCAGGTGGAGCCGGCGACGGGACGGCGCTACGCGCGCCAGGCCGGAGTTGCGCGATTCACCAAGCGCGTGCTGTTCCAGCCGGCTACGAATCTGAAGATCGGCGCGACTATTTTCCAATCGATGCTGGACGAAAACGGCGGCAGCCTGGAGCAAACGCTGGCTTCTTATAATGCCGGTCCGAACCGCCTGGCGGCGTGGCTGATGTGGAGGACGTACCGGGAGCCGGCCGAGTTTGTGGAATCGATTCCATTCACGGAGACGCGCGATTACGTGCAAGCGGTGCTGCGGAACGCGGATGTGTACCGGCGGCTGTATGTGCGGTAGAGGGTGAATTGGCAAGTCGGAGACCTGCGGTACGCTAGTCGAGGACGCGGAGGCCGGCGGCGGCGACGATGCCGTCTTGCGGGCTGGTGCCACCGCTGACTCCAATTCCGCCGATTACCTCTCCGTCCACTACGATGGGGAGACCGCCTTCGACGGGCGTCGCGCCGCCTAGCTTCATCACAACCAATCGGCCGCCGGCGACGGCGTCTTCCAGAGCCTTGGTGGGCCGTTTAAAGCGCACGGCGGTCGAGGCCTTGTCCTGCGCGACCGTGACACTGGCGATCTGTGTCCCATCCATGCGCTCGAGGCAGATGACGTGCGCGCCGTCGTCGACGATGCAGACCACCATCGTCCAGCCGTTTCTGCGCGCGTCGGCTTGAGCGGCGGTGAGGATCTGTTTGGCGATTTCGAGGGTTAATACTCTTTTGTTCGGCAGTTGAACTTTTGCCATAGTGTGGATTATCACATTCAGCGGGCTTCCACAGTAACATCCCTGAAAACGGTTTGTAAGAGGTTTGTTCGACAGAACTAATGTAGCGGCTTCGAACGAATGAGGTTTTCAGGCCGAAGCCTCGCCAATTCCCTTTTGTTTTTCCCCGAAATATGAGACATTGGAGAGGACACAGCCCAGGAGAGTACCATTCCAGAAGTAACTACGGGCTGCCGGGTGATCGAATGCTTCCTGAATTCTTATTGCCCGAAACGACGATACGTGAAGCTGGTGCGGGGCCGGTCATGGCCTTAGGCGCCAACCAGGGTGGTGAGCTGATGCTCACGCTGGGCATCACGCGAATCATCGAGCAGGAAAGCCTGGATCTGTCGATCTGGGGCTCCACGGATGGAGATGAATGGGGAACCAAGGCCCTCATCATTTTTCCGCAGAAATTTTATTGCGGCACGTATCAACTGGTGCTGGATCTTTCGAATAATCCCCACGTGCGATACCTGCGGGCAAAGTGGCACGTAAACCGCTGGGGAAAAGGCGATCCGACGCCGCTGTTCGACGTATACCTGTTCGCCAGAGAGCTGCAAGTGCAAGCCGTGGCGATGGGCGCCGCCTAGCGGGCGAGTAACCCCGGGCCCACGCGCGTTTCCCCTCTGATATCTTGTTAGCAATGATCACGCGCGAAGAAGCCCTGGACATGTTCCAGTCCGACGATTTGCTGGGCCTGGGTATGGAGGCCGACGCGGTGCGGCGCAACTGGCACCCGGAAGGCATCGTCACTTATATCATCGATCGCAATATCAACTACACGAATTTCTGCACGGAATATTGCAGCTTTTGTGCCTTCTATCGGCCGCTGGGGCACGCGGAAGGGTACATCCTTCCCAATGAAGTTATTTATCAAAAAATTCAGGAGACGATCGACCTGGGTGGCACGGGAGTGCTCATGCAGGGCGGGTTGCATCCGGATTTGAAGATTGGATGGTACGAAGACCTGTTCCGGGGGATTAAGCAGCGCTTTCCGATCCACTTGCATTGCCTGTCGGCTCCGGAGGTCACCAACATCGCGGAAGTGAGCGGGCTCAGCCTGCGGGACACCATCGCGCGGCTGCGGGATGCGGGTCTGGACTCGATTCCGGGCGGCGGCGCGGAGATCCTGGATGACGATGTGCGGCACCGGATCGCGCGTCTGAAATGCCGGACCCAGGAGTGGGTGGATGTGCACCGGACGGCGCACCAGTTGGGAATGCGGACCACAGCGACGATGATGTTCGGTTGCGGCGAGACATTCGAGCAACGAATGAATCACCTGGACATTGTGCGGAACCTGCAGGAGGAGACGGGTGGCTTCACGGCATTTATCCCGTGGCCGTTCCAGCGCGAGCACACGTCGCTCGGGCGGTTCGTGAAGGAAGAAGCGACGGCGGTGGAGTATCTGCAGATGCTGGCGATCTCGCGGATCTATCTGCACAACATCGAGCACATCCAATCGTCGTGGGTGACGCCGGGGCTGAAGACCTGCCAGCTGGGTTTGCGTTTCGGCGGCAACGATGTGGGAAGCATCATGATCGAGGAGAACGTGGTCTCGGCGGCGGGGACGCACAACCGCGCCAGCGAGGAAGAATTGCGGCGTCTGATCCGCGACGCGGGATTCGTTCCCAAGCAGCGGGACACGCTGTACCGTACGTATTTCTTGAATTAAGAGGGGACCGCCGATGGACACCGATGAACGCAGATGGAGAGTTCGTGCAGCGTGCCTGGTGATCGCCGGCACGGTGCTGCTTCCCGCAGGGCTGCGGGCGGAGGGGTGCCGTAACATCAAGCCAGATGCGACGGACGCGGTCACGGCAGCGCCGCAGAATCATAAGGTGATCCTGGAGAACGACGCCGTGCGTGTCCTCGAAGCGACGGTTCCGCTAAATAGCCGCGAAGTGCCGCACACGCATTTCTGGCCCAGCGTATTCTTCGAACAGACTTCGGCGAAGAACGAACCGTGGAAAGCCGTTACGATCCGCTGGTCGCAGGGAGGCCCCAGCAAGGGCTTCGATCGTAGCGAGCGTGACCGGCACAATCTTCTGATCGAGCTGAAGAACGCCGATTGCCGGCCCGCGCCGCTGACGGAGTTGCCGGATACGGACGCGGTGAAGATTCATGATCCGAATATGACGGTGGCGCTGGAGAACGAGTACGTGCGGGTGTTGAGCGTGCGCGTGCCGCCTGGGGAAAAAGAGCCGTGGCACACGCATACGTGGCCGGCAGTGGTGGTGTACTTCCACCTGCCGCCCTCGCAGCGACTGTTAAAAGACGGGACGAAGACGCCGCGGGCGGAACTCAAGGAACTGCAGGTGACTTACGATCCGCATAGCCAACCGCTGCACTCGGTAGAAAATCTCGGGAAGGAAACGTACCAGGCCTACCGCATCGAGCTGAAACCGACGACGACGGCGGCGCGATAGACAGAGTTGATATGATGCAGGTGAGGCCCTGATGAAACGAGTGCTGCTCGGCGTTCTGGTGGCCGGCACCTGCGTGACCGTGGTAGAAGCTCACGACATCATCACCACGCCGATCACGTTCGATCGCGAGATTTCCCGCATCCTGTACGACCGGTGCAACCGGTGCCACCATCCCGAAGGGATTGCCTTTTCGCTGATGACGTACTCGGACACGCGCCCGTGGGCGGTGGCCATCAAGGAAGAGGTGCTGGCGCGCCGCATGCCTCCGTGGGGCGCGGTGAAAGGCTTTGGGGATTTCCGGAACGACCAGGCGCTGACACCGGAGCAGTTGGAAGTCATCACGAGTTGGGTGGACGGAGGAGTGCCGGAAGGCGAGGGGAAAGACCTGCCGCCCGAGCCCAAGTTTCCGGCCACGGCGGCGATCGAGCATCGATCCGGAGAGCTTGCCGTGAACGGCGAATTACAGCTCACGCGCGAATTGATGTTGGACGGTCTGGTGATCGATAAACTTCCGGACCACGCGTCTTGCC
>DASXAK010000042.1:0-12305 GCA_036406715.1 Bryobacteraceae bacterium
GACGAACCATGCGAGTCTGCAGAGGTTGCCGGCGGCTGAACGCGAGCAACTGGTTGGTCAGCGCGCCGCCGCGCTCCGCGGAGCGCCGGATTTCCTGCAGCGCCGTACGCTGGTTCTCTTTGAGATCGCGGCCGCCCAGCAGCAGATCGCTGTAGCCGGTAATGACCGTGAGCAGATTGTTGAAGTCGTGCGCGACGCCGCCGGCCAGCCGGCCGACGGCTTCCATCTTTTGCGCCTGGCGGAATTGTTCTTCGAGCCGGTTGCGTTCGCGACGGAGCCTCGCGGCGCGGAGTTCTCGCTCGACGGCGGCGTTCAGCCGCATCAGGTTACTGCGCGTGAGGTGGTCGGCCGCTCCAGCCTTGAGCACCGAGAGCACTTCGGAATCGCGGATTTTCCCGGTCACCGCGATGAGCGGCAGGTCCAGACCCTGCTCCTGAATGATGCTCAGCGCCGCGATGGCCCCGAAATCGCCGACCGCCATGTCGGAGATCGCCACATCCCAAGTGCCGCTCAACGCCTCGATCAGTTCGTGCGCGGTCGAGACTTTGTGGAAGACCGGCTCGTAGCCGCTGCGTTGCAGTTCCGCGGAGACCGCCTCGGCGCCGGAGTCGCCGATGAAGAGTACCCGGAGAGGGATCGCCATTAGTTTTTTCCGGGGAGGCAACAACCCAGGGTAATCGATTTCGGTCCAGGGGGAAACGGGAAATTAACCGATTTGTGCGATTGCAAACACTGCGTCGATCTGCGCGCAGCACCATTCGGCGAATACACTGGAGAGAGTGGAAGAGGAAGTTCTCGGTAAAGCATACGATTCCCGTCTGATGCGGCGCCTGGTGGGCTACATGCGGCCTTACTGGAAGCTGGTGGCGGTGTCACTCGTGTTTCTGCTGGCCCAGTCAGGCCTGCAGGTGCTGGGTCCGCTTCTGACCAAGATTGCCGTCGACAAATATGTCAGCCCGGGCGCCGCCCCGGCGCGGTCTTTCCTCGACCCCGTGTTGCCCACCGATCCGTGGACTGGCTTGTCGGCCATAGGACTTTTGTACCTCCTGGTTCTTGCCGGCACTTTCCTTTCCGAGTTCGTCCAGATGTACTTCATGCAGTACACGGGGCAGCTCGCCATGTTTGACCTCCGCCGGCAACTGATGGAACATTTACAGCGGCTCGACCTGGCTTTCTATGACCGCAATCCGGTCGGGCGCCTCGTCACGCGGGTTACAACCGATGTCGACGTGCTGAACGATCTGTTCGCGTCCGGCCTGGTGACCATTCTGGGCGATGTGCTCGTGCTCGCCCTGATTGTGGCGGCCATGTTCCAGATGAGCCCGCTGCTCACCGGCATCATGCTCGCCGCCATGCCCTTCGTCGTACTGGTCACGATGATCTTCCGGCGCACCGTCACTCAAAGCTATCGACGGATTCGCGTAGCGATCGCCCGCATCAACGCATATCTGCAGGAACACATTACCGGGATCGTGGTGCTGCAATTGTTCAATCGCGAGCGCCGCAGCAACGAGGAATTCCACGAGATCAACCGCCAGCATATGGAAGCCTACAAGGACGCAATCACTGCCTATGGCTGGTTCTATCCCGTCGTGGAGTTCATCTCCATGACGGCGTTGGCGGGCATTCTGACCTACGGTGGCTTCCGCATCACCGCAGGACGCCTGACGCTCGGTGTTGTGGTGGCGTTTCTTCAGTATGGGCAGCGGTTCTTTCGGCCCATTCAGGATCTGAGCGAGAAGTACAACATTCTGCAAGCCGCCATGGCTTCGGCGGAACGCGTGTTCCGTTTGCTCGACACACCGGCGACAGTGCTGGCGCCGGCGGCGCCCAAGCCCGCTCCGGACCGCATCGCGGCAATCGAGTTCGACCACGTCTGGTTTGCGTATAACGGCGAAGATTGGGTCTTGCGGGATGTCAGCTTCACGATCGTACCGGGCGAGACAGTCGCCGTGGTCGGCCATACCGGCGCGGGTAAGACCACGCTCATCAGTATTCTTCTGCGCTTCTACGATGTGCAGCGCGGCGCCATCCGCATCGGCGGAGTCGACATCCGCGATCTCGATCCACTCGCCTTGCGCCGGCAGTTCGGAGTAGTCTTGCAGGATCCATTCCTGTTCACCGGCACTCTGGAAGAGAATATCCGGTTGGGAACGGAAGCCATCGCGCGGGAAGAGGTCGAGACCGCGGCCGAGCAGGTGAACCTGCTGGAGTTCATCCGCGGGTTACCCGAAGGCTTCGAGCACCCGATCCGGGAGCGCGGCAGCGGCCTCTCGACGGGACAGAAGCAGTTGATCAGTTTTGCGCGAGCCCTGGCCCATAACCCGCGCTATCTCATCCTGGACGAAGCCACGTCGAGCGTCGACACCGAGACCGAGTTCCGCGTCCGCGATGCACTCAGCCGGATGGTGGAAGGAAGGACCTCGATCATCATTGCCCACCGGCTTTCGACCATCCAGCGCGCCGACCGTATCCTGGTCATGCACAAAGCGCGTCTGCGCGAATCCGGCACGCACCAGGAGTTGCTCTCCCAGCGCGGCATTTATTGGAAACTCTACCAGTTGCAATATAAGGATCAGGAAATTCGGGTTCCGCAGGCGGGAGATTAGCTGCGATCTGGAACTGTAAGTGCCCAGTCTGGCCACATGCGATCCCTTGTGGCGTTGAGCATGCTCTGCTCCGCGCTTTGTCCTGGCGTGGTCAGCGCCCAGCCGTTTGCGTTTGGCGTGAAGGGCGGCATCCGGGCGACGGACGATTTCACTGGCGATTCGCCACCAACGGCTGAGTCAAAACGATACATTGCAGGGCCCACAGTAGAACTACGGCTGCCTTGGCACCTCGCGTTTGAGTTTGATGCGCTCTATCGTCGCATCGGCTATACGGACTTCTTCTCTTCAGCCCTAGCGAATTCGACTACCCGCGAACGCGATAACTCGTGGGAGTTCCCCCTGATACTGAAACGGCGATTTTGGCACGGACCGGTGCAGCCATTTGCCGGCATCGGCTACGACCCGCGGCGGGTAACGGGCTCGGCTGTCTCGTCAGGGTTGTTTCTCTCCGGCTTAGGTTCCTTCACGTTCTATGAGAACGTGAAGAGCACAAGGAATTTTCCGGTAACTCACGGGCTGGTGTTGTCGGGAGGCGTCGATTTGAGCGCCGGTCACGTCCACCTCGCGCCGGAACTCCGGTATGTCCACTGGAATGAGCCGTTCTTGCCGAGCGGCTTTAACAATTTCCAATTCCAATCCGCTCAGGACGAACTGTTTTTTCTCGTCGGGATTACCTTCCGCTGAGCAGACTGGTATCCCGCCTAATCGCGAGCAATCGAGATCGCGTGGAAGCTGGTCACTAATTGGGCCGATAGCGTGTTGCCGCGCATGCCTGGGATCGCGGGCCCCTGCTGAATCTCATACCCGATCTTCACAATCTGGTGGCGGTCCGGACGGAAGCCGACCACGGTTTCGTAAACCTGGCGGCCTGGCCCGAAGCTGGCGCGCACGTATCCGGAACGCTCGGCAACATACCAGCGCGGGCTTAGTACTTGCCGCACCTCGACGTATCCCGTGTGGCGCGAATAGGTCGGAATCTTGCGATACGCGAACTCGAAGTGCTGCCATTCTCCGGAGACATTCAGATGCCGCCATCCCCACTGTGCATCGATTCCTACGGCCGTCCCAGGCAGGTCGCGCGGCGGCGCTTCGCCGGGGAAATAGAATTGGCTGTGATGATCGAGATACGGGCCGCGATATGCCGAAGCCCCGACGCGCAACCCTTGACGGATCGTATAACCGGCTCCGCCGGCCCAGTTGCCGTATTGATCGTGATCGAAGATGCTGCGGCGATTGGCAGGAGAAGAGTTCACAAACTGCGCCCGGAAATCGGCTTTGCCCAGAGTCACATCGGCCTGCGCGCCGGCCAGGCCGAGGCTCGTCACGCCGGCTTCGTAGTATCCGTACGCGAGCGGCATGTCGATTAGCGGATTCTCGCTGTCGTCATAGTGCAGCAGAAACGATCCGAATGCCGTCGAGAGCTGGCCCATCCGCAGCACCAGCGAGCCATTGTGCCAGAACTCGGAATAGCTGACGTATCCCTGCAGGAGATCGCCTTTCACGCCGTAGCCTTGCGTACTGAACTCTTCGTGAAAATAGGGGCGGCTGTGAACCTGGACAGCACCGGAGACGCTCCAGTGGCGGTTTAATTTCCAGGTGGGATACAACACCGCCCGGAACCCGGCGGTGCCCGGAACGCCGTCGCGCGGCGCGTCCTCGAGTTGAGGCGCATACGAAGCCGCCTGGCTGAGTGTCGTTTGCAGATCGAAACCGGAGTTTGCTTCCTGAGCCCAGGCAGCTGACCCAAGCGCGACGGCGAGCAGACCAATCCGCTTCATAGTGCGGCCTCCTCCCTGTGGGCTGGTTCACCAGCAGTGGCCAGCGCCAGATTGAGGTTGTGAATCGATCGGAGCGTTTCATCTTCCCGATCGGCTGCGGGATTGTCTTCGGAGGCGAGAACCCCGGCAAAAACCGGCACAATCGCGGGATCGAATTGAGTGCCGGCGTTTTCCGTGAGAATCCGCAGAGCCTCTTCCCGGTTCATGGCACGGCGGTACGGCCGGCTCGATGTCATCGCATCATAAGCATCCGCCACATGCACGATACGCGCGGCGAGCGGCACGGCCTCGCCTCGCAGTCCGAACGGGTACCCGGTGCCATTCCAGTTTTCATGATGCAGTTCCACGGTGGGCAGGTAGGGTTGGAATCCGCCCACGCCTTCGAGAATCCGGCGTCCGATAGTCGGGTGCTGCTGAATGAGCGCCCATTCGTCGCGGCTTAGTTTTCCGGGCTTTTGTAGCGCCGAATCCGCGATTCCGATTTTGCCGATGTCATGGAGCAGGGCTCCGATGCGGATGTCCTCAACTGATTCCCCGGAGAGACCGATTGCCGAGGCGATCGCACACGAGTAGTCGCTGACCCGGCGGCTGTGGCCAGCCGTATATGGGTCGCGCGCATCCAGCGCGTTCGCCAGCGACCCGACGAATTCGACGTAGGCGCCGTGCAGGCTTTCGCGGCCGTCACGAATGGCGCGGCCGGCCTGATTGAATGCGTGCGTGAGTTCCCGGATCTCCTGAATCGGAGTCGTGCCGCCATCCGTGCGGAATTCCGGCAACATGCCGGTCCGCTCCGTCTCGCGGAGCCGCGCCACGACGCCCGCAATCGGTTTCACGATTGACCGCGAACACAACACGGTCAGAATGACCGTGGCTAACAGAGTGGCTAGACCCGCGATTAGAAACACGTTTTGCAAGACCCGCTGCAGCGGCCGCGTCGCCGCGTCGAGGCTCTGCAAGGTCCGCAAACTGAACCCGTCCGATGACAAGCTTTCCACCGGAAGCGTCAAATACCCTTCTCCGCCGAGCCGGATCTCGCATTCTTTATCCGCTTGGCAACTGCTCAAGGCAGCGCCGGCCGCGGCTTCGGAAACACCGGGAACGCTCGATTCCAACACCTGGCCGCGTTGAATCAGCACCGCGGGCGTGCTGAACGCGGAAAGATCGAAGCGCTCTCCGATTGTCAGAATTCCCAGATTCTCATTGCCCTGATTGATCGGCGTGGAGGCGATCTGATACACGTGTTTTTCCACCTGGAAGAAACCGTGCTGCGGCGGGCGGATGCGCGCCGAATCCATCGTCACCAACTGCTCGCCGAGCCGCATCACCCCGGCGCGCGGATTGCCGTTGGGGCTCGACACAAGAATGAAGTCTACTCCGAGCGTTTCCGAGATTTCGCGTAATTGATCTTCCACCGTAAGACGCGCCTGGTCGTTGTTCACTTCCGTGTTCAACAATTGCAATCCCGCTTTCAGCGAAGCGTTCTCGCCGGCCACGCGCAGAAACCGGATGTTTTGCAGCTCGCTTTTCGACCGCAATGATGCGATCGATTCGTGAGTCTGGCGCAACGACGTCCGAATGCCGTCCCGCACACTGAGTTGGACGAGTTTCTGGATATTCCAGAAGCTGCCGAGTATCAGCAGGACAAACGGGACGAACGACCACAGAAATGCTCGCGTGGCGAAACGCATGGCTATTTCAACGCCGCCCTCTCCTCCGCCGCGAGCGGGATGAAGAAACTCACCGGCGTGCTGCCGGCATCACTTACCGTAACCGGTTTTCTGAAGAATCCGGCCGACTTGTGCCAGGCCACGATCGTATAGTTGCCCGGCGGAACATCACAGAGCCGGAAGTGGCCGGCGGCATCGGACTTCGTGTTCCACTGGTTGGGAGCGATCACAATCACCGCGCCCATATTCGAGTGCAGATGACAGTTCACGAAAACGATGCCGGATTTCGAGAATACAACTGTTCGCGTATGATCCTTCGGATAATTGCCAAGGTCGAATTCTTTCGGTTTGGAGAGCGAGAAGACGTTGTGAAAGATCGGATCGAGATTCGGAAACGAAACTGTCGAGCCCGCCGGAATTACCAGCAGATCCGGCAGGAACTGCCGGCCTTTCTGCTCCAGGGTTGCCGTTATGGGCTTGGAAGCAAGTGCGCCCTCCAGATAAATCACCACGTGCGAGCGCTCGAAATCGAGCCCGTCGGCGGCTGAATCGGCTTGAAGTTCGACAGCGACGCCTCGTGAATAGCCGCCGGCCGCCGCGGTCACTTTCGCTTTCGTCAGCCGGCGTTCAATGATGACGGTGCCCTGAATATCCGCCGAATAGGCCGGTGCCAGTCCCAACAGAGCCAACGTCAGGAGGGCCGCTTTTTGTCTCACAACTCGACTATGCGGCTTGAGGCGGGAGCCCCACAAGGATTGGCAATACCGCTAACGTACCGGCGAAACCCGAGTACTCGAATAACGAAAGCTATCAAACGCCGTTTTCACGGATAGCAGACAATTGCCGGACTTTACTTCAGTTAAGGCTTCTGGACGCTGGGGTATAATTCGGAAAAATAGAGACGTCTCATGTACTTACATCTCAACTGGCGAAATGCACTGGGTACGGCCGTCTTGCTGGCTGCCGCCGGGCCACTGGCGGCGCAGTGGCCCGACGCCCCGACCAAGGGAATCCCGCGTAACAAAGATGGCAGCCCGAACCTGACGGCGCCCGCGCCACACAAGCCCGACGGTACGCCGGACCTCTCCGGCATCTGGATGGTTCCGGGCCTGAAGTATCTGATCAATATCGCAGCCGACCTAAAAGATGTCCCGTTCCAACCCTGGGCGGCCGAGGAATACAAGAAACGCGTGGACAATCGCGGGAAGGACGACCCCAACAATTTCTGTTTGCCTTCCATCATTCCGGAAAAAGTCGCGGTGACCTCGCCGTGGAAAATCGTCGAGACGCCGGGCGTGACTCTAATCCTTTACGAATCGCGCACCATCTTCCGTCAGATCTTCACGGACGGCCGCGCGCTCCCGAAAGATCCAAACCCGACGTGGCAGGGATACTCGGTCGGGAAGTGGGAGGGAGATACGTTCGTGGTCGAAACGACCGGCTTCAACGGCAAAGGCTGGCTCGATACCAACGGCCACCCGGTAACCGATGCGTTGCATGTCATCGAACGCTACCGCCGCAAGGACTTCGGACACATGGACGTCGAGATCACAATCGACGACCCCAAAGCCTACACCAAGCCGTGGACGATTCATGAGAATCCGGAGCTCCAGGCGGATACCGAGCTGATCGAGTACATCTGCGAAGAAAACAATCGCGACGTAGGCCACTTCGTCGGCAAGTAGTCCGTAGCGCAGATCTCCGACCTGCAGCCCGCTACCCCACAGTCGCCGCGCGTTCTGCCGAATTCGCCGCGCGCACGTCGCGCAGAACCGCCGTCCAACCCGGGAAACCGCGTGCCGCTGCGTACGGATCTTCTTCGAGCGAGAGAACCGCATCCACCCTAGCGCCCGAAGTCAGCTCGGCCGCACGCTCGGCGAAGTTCCATGCCTTCAGGGCCAGGCATCGGCCTTCATCCCGCAGAACGACTCGCAGGTGCTTCTCGTTCCACGGCGCGGGCGAGCCCGCCACTTCGGCGTTCAGGACTCCAAATAGCGGCACGTCGTTATCTCGGCCGAACGGCGCGAGCTGGAACACCTCGGAAATCGCGCGATCGGTGATCTCGCGGAAATTGATCACTCCGTCGACCCGTAGCTCGCGCCGGAAGTCTTCGGGCGTCAGCCGAGCCGCTGCGTAGGCGTTCAGCCGGCTGCGAAAATCGTCGACCCGGTCGGCCGAAATTGTCACGCCCGCCGCATGCTGATGTCCTCCGAAGCGCACGAACAGATCCGGCATGCTCTCCAGCGCTTCGAGCAGATGAAAGCCGGGAATGCTGCGGCCGGAACCCTGCGCGAGGCCATCTTCGGGATTGCGGCTCAGCACGAAAACCGGACGATGAAGCCGCTCTACCATTCGGCTGGCCACGATGCCGAGCACACCGCGATGCCACTGCTCGGCGTAATAGACGAGCGCCGCGGCCGCGTCATCGACTTCGGCCTGCTCGCAGGCTTCGCGAATCTCGGCTTCCACCTGCTGCCGCTCGGCATTCTGATCGTGAAGCTGTTGCGCCAGCACCCGGGCGCGTTCCGCGTCGGGTGTCAGGAACATTTCGATCACCGCTTGCGCGTTGTCCATTCGGCCGGCCGCGTTCAACCGCGGCGCGATTTGAAAAGCCACCTGGCGGGAACTGGGCACGCGGGCTCCACTGAAACCGGACACGTCGAGCAAAGCTCGCAACCCGGGATTGTGGACCGCGCCCAGCCCGTCGAGTCCGTGTTTCACAATCACACGGTTTTCGCCTGTGAGCGGCACGACATCGGCCACCGTCGCAATGGCCACGAGCTTGAGGAACGACTCGGTGATCCGCTGCACTTTCGCTTCCGGCCAACTCAGTGAGCCGATCAGCGCTTGTACCAGCTTGAACGCCACCCCGGCCCCGCAAAGATTCTTGTCCGGGTAGCCGCAGTCCGGCCGGTTCGGATTCAAAACCGCGAGCGCCGGCGGCAGCTCCGCCTCGGGCAGATGATGGTCAGTGACGATGACGTCGATTCCCAGCTCGTTGGCGCGCGCCACCACTTCGGCTGCGCGGATTCCCGTATCCACGCTGACGATCAAACGCACACCCGAAGCCGCCGCGCACTCCACCACCTCCGGCCGCATGCCGTAGCCATCCTTGAGCCGGTGGGGAACATGGTAGTTGGCGGCGCCGCCGGCCATTTCGATCGCCTTGGTTAGCAGCACCACTGAACTGGTGCCATCCACGTCGTAGTCGCCGTAGATGAGAATCTTCTCTCTGTCCCGGATGGCCTTTTGCAGTCGTTCGAGCGCCCGCGACATATCGCGCATCAGCAACGGGTCGCAGAGCTGATCGAGTGAGGGACAAAGGAACCGGCGCGCGGCCGCCGGCTCGCTCAGTCCCCGGCATGCCAGCACTTTCGCTCCCAGTTGGCTGATGCCGAGCGCCGCCGCAAGCCCGTCAATTTCGCGAGGATCGTTCGCGGGGAGCGTCCATCGGGCGCGGCTCCCCATTGTTAGTTCTTCGAGAAATAGCCGCCCAGCGAGTCGCCGCCCTGTTCGAGATCGCTCTCGTCGGCAAATCGCGAGTTGATCTCTTCTTCCAGGCTCAGGAACTCTTCATACCAGTCGGGCTGCACTTCGTAGACGTACAGGCGGGAGTTGTGATCGAAGGCCAGCTCGAGTGTGCACGTCACGCCTTCGAACACTCGCAGCTCGCGAATGCGTGATTCGTACTCGCGCCGCTCGTCGCGAGTAAGATCGCAATCGTCGAGCTGTTCGGCGAGTTCGTCCAAATCGCTGCTCTCGAACTCGGCGGAAGCGAACATCACCAGCGTCGCTCCCGATTTGCGCGCGACGTCCAGGAACGCTTGATAGTCGGGATAGTGCTCCACATCCCAAAGCACCATGGGAAGACCTTCCAGTCCTCCCGCGCTGCTGCGGAAAACGGCGAAGCCGGCCGTCTCGAGGTACTCGAGTATCTCGCGCTTCAGCGTATCTAGGTTCAGATCCACGGATTACCTCAGCCCTGCGCCACCACCAGAATATCAGAGGGCGCGGCCAACTCGCGGGCGGATGGCGTCACGATCGTGCGCGGGCCGATGTAAATCTTCCGGTTCTCCCGCATAGCGGCGCGGACGTCCGCTTCGCACACGAAATCACTCACCTGGATGGCGGGTTCCACAGGCGGAATCGGTGACACGGCAGAAGGGGACGCGCCGACGCCCGGATTGGTCAGTCAACTGAATCCGGGCTTTTCCGAACCGGGGCGGCGGGATAGGAACCGGTCGACCACCTCGGCTGCGATATTCTTTCCGCTTGCCGCGGCGGGGCGAGCGGGCGCCGCCATGCCTCGCGCCGTGAGATAACGCTCCACCGCGTCCGAGACCAGCCCGCGGTCGATCGGACCTGACGCTGCCGCCCCCCTGCCATCGACAGGCACGGCGAATGCCTCGTGCGCCTCCCGGGCCGCATAGGCCAGCCGTTTCACATTGATCAGATTCAGCGGGCCGATGTTGTCGGAGGTCGCATTGCCCGCCGCCGCGCCGCACCCGAGCGTCATGGCGGGAAAGACATTCGTCGTGATGCCGGTCGACCCTTGCGGCGCCGGTGTGTTCACCAGTACGCGCATCGCCGGCATTCGCAGGGCGAACTGGCGGATGCGTGCGTCATCCTTCGCGTAGATTACCGTCGTGTGTCCCAGCCCACCGAATTTGAGCAGCGCATGGCACGCGTCCACCGCGGCCGCGAAATCCTTAACGAAATACAGAGACAGCACCGGCGAAAGTTTCTCGGCCGAGAGCGGATGCTGCTTGCCGACGCCGCCGATCTCGACGCACAGAATCGAAGTCTCGGCCGGGACTTCAAAACCCGCCATCCGCGCCACTTTTCCCGGCGCCTGGCCGACACACTTGGGATTGACCGTCCAATTGGGCATGATCAACAGTTTGCCCAGCGCGTCTCGCTGCACGTCGTTAGCCAGATACGCCCGCTGCGCTCGCAGCGCAGAAAGAATGCGGTCACGAAGCGATTCTTCGGCTACGATCGCCTGCTCGCTCGAGCAGACCGTCCCGTAATCGAAAGACTTGCCCGCCACAACCTTGGCGACCGCTTCCTCGATATTCGCGGAGGTGTCGATCAGCACGGGCACGTTACCGGGGCCCACGCCGAAGGCCGGTTTGCCGCTCGAGTAGGCCGCCTTCACCATGCCCGAGCCGCCGGTCGCCAGGATCACGCTGGTGCGCTCGTGGCGCATCAGGGCCTGCGTACCCTCCATCGTGGCGGTATCCACGCATTGAACGATCCCATCCGGAGCACCCGCCTCGGCGGCCGCCTGCGCCAGCACCGCTACCGTTTCGCAAGTGCATCGATGCGCGCGCGGATGCGGGCTGACCACCACCGCGTTGCCGGCTTTTAGCGAAATCAGCGTCTTATATATTGCTGTGGATGTCGGATTCGTGGTGGGCAGGATTGCCGCAACCACTCCCACCGGCACGCCGATCTCGACGATCTTCTCTTCCGGCAACTCCCGCAGAATTCCGACCGTTCGCATGCCGCGCATCCGGCGCGGCAGAATATCGCACGCCAGCAGATTCTTGAGGTTTTTATCCCGGGCATTGCCGTAACTGGTTTCCTCAACGGCCAGCTCGGCCAACCGGCGCGAGTGTGCGCGCGCCGCTGCGGCGGCATGTTCCACAATCGCGTCGATCTGTTCCTGGGTATACGTCAGGTATTTCTGCGACGCAGCATACGCCTGGTCGACTTTGGAGCGAACCTCCTGGATGGACAGGAGGTCTTGATCCTGCAGCATCGGCCCCTACTTCTTGAGGCCGCCTGTGGGAAGCGCCCGTTCGACCTCTTCGTGAGGACGGGGAATCACATGGACGCTGACCAGCTCCCCGACGCGCCGGGCCGCCGCCGCGCCCGCGTCCGTGGCTGCCTTCACCGCGCCGACATCGCCGCGGCACGTCACCAGAACCAGCCCTGCCCCGACATATTCTTTGCCGGTCAAGACCACGTTGGCGGTTTTGACCATGGCGTCGGCAGCTTCGATGGCGCCTACCAACCCCTTCGTTTCGATCAGGCCAAGGGCCTCCATGCATCCTCCGCGGTGGTGAATCCCTTAACCTAACACAGATTCAATGGGCCGGAAATGTGTGGCTCCGCCCAAAAGAAAAAGGTTCCAAGTGACCCGAGTCTCAGCCTCGCTCCCCGCCGGCATGCACGGCATGAAGCTGCGCAGTCGAGAGCGCCGGACGTTTCGCCTCTCCGCTCCCCAACCGGCGCTTTCTTCGCCG
>DASXAK010000043.1:0-6598 GCA_036406715.1 Bryobacteraceae bacterium
CAGCCCGTACGATCTCCTGCTCCACTTGACGAACGCTCTCGAGGTACTGATCGAGGCGCGCACGATCGGAAGCGCCCACGCGTTGCTTCAGTTTCGCGATATTGCCGGTGAACGAATCGAGCAGGCTCTCCCGGTTCTGAAGCGCCGCGCGGCGTGTGGCAGCATTCCCGCCTTCGCCGAACAGCCGCTCGAAAACCACGCGGGGATGCGCCTCAGACGGAAGGGGAGTAGTGGGAGACGACCACGAGAGACAATTCTGATAGACGCACGCGTACCCGTTGTTGCAAACACCGGCGAGCGGGTTCAGATCCATGGCGAGTTGGAGTGAGGCCAACTGCGTCTCCCGGCCCATCTCTTTAGCCGCGATCTGATCGACGGTCGTGCCGAGATAGTAGTCGGAACTCTCGGTGTGCTTGGCGGGCGCCGCGCTCAAGAACGTCGCGTTCGACGTATCGTGCGTGCCCGGATACGCATTCTGCAGCCGGGTATTGGTGATGACCGTCACCTGGTCTTTGACCGGCTCGAGGGGGACGAGGATGGGCGAGAGCTCGCCGAGCTTTCCCGAACCGGTGGGCGTCCAACGCGCCTGGTCGCACCCCATCGGAATGAACACAAAGCCGAGCCTCCGCACCGGCTTGGCCGGCGTTTTGGCCCACGATGTCGCCGCGGGAATCATCGCGTCGAGCAGCGGCAGGGCGAGGGTTGCGCCCGCGCTCTTCAAGAGCGTCCGTCTCGGAATCGCCTTTTTGGTAAGAAACATCGTGGTCTCCTTTATTTGGACTCGCTGGGCAGAGTGGAAGCCTGCCCCACTGTGCGCATTTGGAACGGAACGCTCTTCACGATTCCGAGAATCAGCGACGAGAAGCGGTATTCGTCTTTCCCGGCGTCGCTGACGATCTTGCGAACGGCGGGCGCATCATAGTATTCCACGCCCCGGCCGAGCGCGAATGTCATCAGGTTTTCGGTCAGCGCTCCGACAAACAGTTCGGGACGAGCCAGCAGCGCCTCTTCGAGCCCATCGATGCCGCGGAACTCCTTGGCGCCGGGCACGGCGCCCGACGCATCGACGGGTTGGCCATCCACTTCCGAGTCGCGCCACTGTCCGACGGCGTTGAAATTCTCGAGCGAGAAACCCACCGGGTCAATCGTTCGGTGACAAGTGGCGCAGACGGCGTTATTGCGATGCGCCGCGAGGCGCTGCCGCATCGAAAGATTCGCGGCCATCTGGCTCTCATCGAGAGCCGGCACGTTCGGAGGAGGAGCCGGGGGAGGCGCGCCTAAAATATTGCGCAGCACCAATACCCCGCGCAACACCGGCGAGGTACGGGTGGCATACGAGGTGACGGACAGCACGCTGGCCTGTCGCAGCAAGCCGCCTCGCCTGGTTTCCGGCGTGAGCGTTACGCGGCGGAACCGGCTTCCGTAGACATTGGGAATCCCGTAGTGCCTGGCGAGGCGTTCATTGAGGAACGTATAGTCGGCGCGGATGAACGTGCGCACACTGCGGTCCTCGCGCACCACGCTATCGAAAAAGAGCTCGGTTTCGCCGCGGAAGGCTTGGCGCAGGTTGTCGTCGAAGTCACGAAAGACCGTGGAACTGGGCGCCAAGGAATCAATATTGCGGAGACGCAGCCACTGGCCGGCGAAATTCGTGGCGAGGTTGAAGGAGCGTGGATCGGCGAGCATCCGGCGCACCTGTTTTTCGAGCTCTTCGGGGTGGCTGAGTTTGTTCCGAACGGCGGCGTCGAGCAATTCATCGTCCGGGATGCTGCTCCACAAAAAGAAGGACAACCGCGAGGCCAACTCGAGATCGCTGATGCGGTACACCCGGCCGGCCGGGGTTCTCGGCGGGTCACTCTCCACGCGGAACAGAAACTCCGGGTTCGTCAGGACTGCGCTCAACGCGGTGGCGATTGCCGAGTCAAAATCACCCTCGGCCCGGCCCTTGCGATAGAACGCCATCGGCTCTTCGAGATCGCCTTTGGTGACCGGCCGCCGATAGGCCCGGCGCATCACCGTCGAGAGAATCGTGGAGGCGCACTTCTCTCCCTCCAATTTGTCGCTGCCCGTTGGCCGGCAGATGAACAAACGGCGGCGGCTCGGCGTATCCCCGGCGCCGTGCGGGTCGTAAGGCCCCGTCACGGAAATCTGGGCGACGGCCGGCGTCGTGCGCGGATACCGGCGATCGTTGAAGCGCGAGACGGTAGGCTGGCGGAGCGTATCGACGAGCGACGAACCGTCCTTAATGAAGGTCACGCCGAGCGTATGCGGCCCCGCACTGACGGCAACGCGCGCTTTCAAATCGTCATCCGCTCGCGTATCGTCGCCGTTGGCCGTTTTCTGAATCGTAAAAGTCTTGACGGGCTCCCGGTCGATGAGCACCAGTAACTGATGCTGACGGGACTCCCGTAACCCGCTCACGATGTTCTCCAGGTTGCGGGCGAGGACGATCTGGATGTCATAGCTGCCGTCCTGGGCGAACGTATACGGGATCAACACGCCGCCGCGCGTGCCCATCGGCATACCCGGGAGTTGATCTTCCTGCGTCAGATCCGCGGGAACGTTGATGGTGTCGCTCTGCAAAGACGACGGAGCCGTTCCTACTGCGAGGCGGCTGATTTTCTGCGCGGCTGCGATATAGCGGTTGAGGAGGGTCGGTGACAGATCTCCCACGTTGACGTTGTCGAAGCCGTGACCGCTCTCATCGGCGGGAAGCAGCGAGGCAGCGTCTATGTCGAGCGCCAGCAGGTCGCGGATTGAATTCTGATACTCGGTTCGATCCAGGCGCCGGAGCGTTTCCGTGCGACCGGGGTTAACGTTAGCGGCGGACGCTCGATCGAGCGATGTATGCAGCCAGGTCACCAGGGCGTGGCGATCCACCTCGGAAGGCTGCGGCATCCCGGGAGGGGGCATGACGCCCGTATGCAGCTTGCGAGCCACCTTCTCCCAGAGTTCGGGCTGCTCGCCAATCTTGGACAAGTCTGCCTGGACCAGATTCAGGCCGCCCGTCTTCAGGCGTTCATTATGGCAAGTAGTGCAGTAGCGATCGAGAAATTGGCGGCTCGACGCGGGAGAGGCTTGGGTGGACGCCGCACCTGGCTGTTGGGCAACTGATTTCACTTGCACGGATAGCGCGAGTGCCGCCGCCAATCCGGCAAGGCCGATCATCCGCAGTCTCGGGGGATATACCGGGCCGGCCATCCTCACCCTCCCTCTGAAATCGAATGCCGCAATTCCTCGTAAGATTGTAAACGGAAAGGGGTTTCGAAAAAAGGGGGACCCCGGACAGTGGGGCGTCTGCGATCTGCGCGGCAGTTATTTTCTTAACAACAGAGTCGTCCTCGCGTTTCGCCCGGAAGCGGGCCTTGGTTCCAACAGGCGTCCTCGACCCACGCGATGAGATGTGATTCACTATGGCCTATGAAAGCTGCATTGTTGGTCGCGATTACTGCGCTTGCGGTGAGCCTGCCTGCGCCGGCAGAGAAGAAGGTCATCCAGCCAAAGGAATTTGGCTCCGGGGGGCCCTTTAGTGCGGCCATTCTGGCCGATGGCACGCTCTATGTATCCGGACAAATCGGGCGTGACCTGAAGACTCAAAAAGTGCCGGCGGATTTTGAAGCCGAAGTGCGGCAAGTGCTCGACAATATCGGCATTATCCTGCGGGAAGCCAAGATGACCTATGCGGACGTGGTATCGGTCCAGGTTTACCTCACGGATATGAGCCTGTTTCAACGCATGAACACGATCTATACCACTTACTTCAAGGCGGACCGGCCCTCGCGGACTACGGTACAAGTAGTCAAACTTGCAGTACCGGAAGCGCACGTCGAGATCACGGTCACAGCGCGACCATAGCGGCCGTCAGGCTGCACCGTATGGTGGTTGATGATCGCCCGGTCCGCTTAGTTCTTTAGCTGCGGAATCTTGTCGACGGGCTCAGGCGCGGGGAACGATTGAATGTAGGCAAACAGATCGGCGACTTCCTGATCGCTGAGCACGGCCGCGCGGTACGGCGGCATATTGCTGGGCGGCGGATTGCGCAGGAGGGTGCGGAATCCCTGCAAGTTCAGCTTGGTCTGCGCCAGGCGCGGACCGTTGAGCCCGCCTTGCCCGCGCCATCCGTGGCACTCGTAGCAGGCCTTGACTTCAAAGAGGCGCTTGCCGTTGGCTGCATTCGGAGTCTGCGCTGGCATGCCGGCAGCCGCGAGCAGCCCCACTAAGATCGCGCGCTTCATCCTTCACCTCGGCTGCGTGACCACATCCAACAACACGGGCTCGCCTTTTTTCACCCGCTCAACCGACCTTTTGATGGCGGGCGCCAGATCGTTCGGATTTTCGATCGGTCCTTCCGAATACAAGCCGAAGCCCTTCGCGATCGAGGCGTAATCGATGTTGGGGCCTTTAAGGGCAGTGCCGATGTCGCTTTTCTCGGGACTGCGGTCATACTTGGCGCCGAGAAGGGCAATGTACATCCGCTCTTCGTGATAGGCGCGGTTGTTATGCATGACGTTGAGCAGCGGAATCTGGTGATGCGCCGCGGTCCACAGCACGCCCGGAGCGTAACAGAGGTCGCCATCGGTCTGGATGTTGATGGTGAGCCGCCCGTGCTTCTTGTTGGCGAGCGCCGCGCCGACCGCGGCCGGCAGGCCGTAGCCAATACCCGAGCCTCCGTGCGTCCCGATGAACTGGTAGTGCTTGGAAAAACTCCAGAGGCGGGTGGGCCAGGCGCTCATCATGCGGTCCCAGGAAACCAGAGACCAGTCCTCATTCTTCACTTGAGCCCAAATCTCGGCGGCGAGCCGCGCGGTGCTGATCGGGCTGGCGTCCCAGGCCACGGCCGCCAGTTCGCGATGCCGCTTGCGCGATTGCTCGTTGGCCTCGGCGATCTTTCTGCCGCGCTCCTGAACAGCGCGCCGCCGGTCGGCCGTGAGCGCGCGCTTCACCTCTTCGATGAGCGCCGGCAGCGTGGCTTCGGCATCGCCGGTGATGGCGAGGTCCGCCTCCACGTAGCGGCCGAAATCCTGGTAGTTCGACTTGTGATTCAAGTCGACGGCGGAAATCGTGATGATCTTGGTTCCCGGCCGCATCACCGATTGCGACTCCATGCCGAACCGGTTCAGGGGCGTCATCTTGTGCGTGAAATTCCAGATGTCCTGCGCTTCGAGACCGAGCAGGACGTCGGCATCGCTCACATTCGGGTTCATCGGCAAGACGCCCGGATTGCCAAAGAGCGGGTGCGCCGACGGGAAGTTCATGCGAAGCCGCTGATCCTGCACGCGGGCCTGCAGAAGCTCGGCTAACTCCACCAGCAGTTCGATGCCTCGCTGCGACCGCGCCATACGGCCCGCCACAATCACGGGATTTTCGGCCGCTACCAACATTTGCGCCGCTTGCCTGACCGCGCCGGAATCACCCTGCGGGGGCGCCGCCATCACGAGCTTGGGAACGCGCAGGTTCTTTTCGGTGACCGGCTCTTCCTGCAGCGTGCCATCGGCCACCAGCAGCACGGGCTCATAGGGCGGCGTCATCGCGATCTTGTACGCCCGCACGGCGGACTCGGCGAAGTGCGTGAGCGAAACGGGGTTGTCATCCCACTTGACGTAGTCGCGCACCATGGCGGCGCAATCCTGCACACTGTGCACCCACTCGGCGTTACCGCGGCGATAATTCACATCCAGAATGTTGCCGGCGACGATGAAGAGCGGAACGCGGTCGCACCAGGCGTTGTAGATGGCCATGGATGCATGCTGCAGGCCGACCGTGCCATGCACCATGATCATCATCGGCTTGCCTTCGATTTTGGCGTAGCCATGCGCCATAGCCGCCGAGGATTCCTCGTGCAGGCACGTCAGCAGCTCCGGATTCTTGTTACCACCGTAATTAAGGATGGATTCATGCAGGCCGCGAAAACTCGAGCCCGGATTGGCCGCGCAATACTCGAAATTCAGCGAGCGGAGAACGTCGAGCATGAAATCGGAGCCGGGCTTCACTGGGCCGGCGGACTCCGCGGGAGCGGCCGGCGAGGGCTCGGCCTGCTGGGCGAGGGCCTGCGGCGCGAACGTCAGGCCGGCCGCCGCGCCAGCGCCGCGTTTCAAGAAATTCCGCCGTCCCGTCGTGTTCGCCAAAGGAATAACCTCGCCGTCAGCCATCGTACTAGCGGGGCGAGGGCGGACGCAATCTGAGACTCAGGGTCCCGATCCGGCTACTCAGGCTTACGATTTGACTGCCTCATGTCTCGTCTATCCTCTTGAGAGCTTCATGCAATAGTTCTTCTATCCGCGGTTTCGAAGCCGGGAAGAGGAGCTTCTGGGCGCGAATCCAATCGAGGTGCTCGGGATGCACGTTTGCGCCCGCCCGGATCAGAGCTTCCACAACGGGGGCATAATCGACCGTCGGATCGTGATGAATCGAGGCCCAGAGCGTGTTCTCGAGAACGGTTCCGCCCCATACATTTCTCAGTTCGAGCGGCGGCTGCCGTTGGAGCAAGGCTCTCACGGCCTCAAGCTGACCTGCCAGGGCCGCGGCGTGCAAACCCGTTTGTCCATTTCCGTCCTGGCCCCCGACATCGGCGCCGTCTTCCAGCAAAAGCTCGACTGCA
>DASXAK010000044.1:0-3534 GCA_036406715.1 Bryobacteraceae bacterium
CAAAGCACAGATAAGGGCATTCGCTCCAGTCGTGCTCGGCATGTTTTCGTCGAACATGTTCCCCTGGCCGCTGCCGCCAATCGGGAAGCCGACCAACAATTCCGGTGCGCCATCGGAAATTCTGCCGTCCGTGCTTAGCAAATAACGCCCGGTCGAGTCTTTACAGGTGCGAATGCGGGCGTACATTTGTCGGCTCATCATCCACCGCGCGTTCGCCCGGTAAGGAGTCCGGAGTTGAGCGGCGAGGTTTACGACGGCATCGGCCAATTGGGCGTCGTTCGGATCGCTGGCGCCGACCGCAAAATATTGCAGCTTGCCCCAGGGTCGATTGCGCGAGCCGTCGGCATTGAAATCCGAGTCGGACGTCATGTCGTACGACAGGAATCCTCTGGGCTGATTCACGCCCGAACCTGCTGAGAAGGCCGCCGCCTCTTTCAGGGCGAAGGCCTGCCCGATGCGGCCTGTGAGGTAGCTCGCGATATCGAGAAACGAATCGTCGATCAGCGATTGCGTCACCTTCGGCTGGGCCGCCATCTCATTGACGGAGATTCTGCCTTTGAAGAACGTCGGGCCGGCGGTCTCGTCGCGTTCATCCCGTTCGCCAACCCAAACGACTTCGGCGTTCGAAGGATCCACGAGGAATTCGAATTCGCTGCTCCCGATCGTCAGGACCGACGCCAAGCTGCGCATTGGCGACAGGTCAGCCCCGACCGTCAAAACGCTCCGCTCAATTTCAGGCAGGACCAAAAAACCGCCGTCAGGCTGCGAGCCTATTTCCATGCTGGCGCGGACATTTGCGGTAGCCAGATAATCCCGCAGCTCGATCGGCGACGCACTCTTGTGCCGCGCAAAGCCGGCGAGCGCCTTCATTGCCTCGTCGGTACGGCCACCACGGCTACGCCCGTCGCCGGGAGCGGCGACGGTCCCGGCCCACTTGTTGGTCAAACCGTCGACGTCGTTCTCAAGCGCGGCGATGCGCGCGCTGGCGCCGCGGAAGTCCCGTGCGGCGGCATGCAGCTCGCGTACCAGTTCGTCGTCGCCGACAGTGTTGTTGAAAACAGGGCCAGCGTGGACAAGCCCCCGCGGACGCTCGCCGCGGATTGTGATTTGCGGCATTGCCGCATGGCGGTGTGCTGACATGGAATTCCCCGGGCCAGCGTGATCCTGCGGCGGGCGCCGCGTGGTTTGGGCTGGCTATCGGGGCGGCATCACGCTCGCCGAGGTGCGACTCGTGGAGGCTTGTCTCCTCCCAAAGGGACACAGACGACAAAGGGTGTCGAATAGCCCCAACGAACCCCGGCCAAATGGCCGGCATCGAATCCTCTAAGCCGGCAGGTTCGTCGCGGTTTCCGGGGTTCGCGAATTTTTTTCTGCCGCCGCTTTGGAATTGCCCGGCCGAGCCGGCCGGCTGAGCATGTCGTCGACGGCACGGCGATACGCGGCGGTGTTTTCGCGCATGGTGATCAATGGCGACTGCGGTGCTGCTTCACTCATCGCTAGGTCCTCGACTGAGGGTGACTGGCCGCGGTCATCGCCGCGGCGTGGCTGCTGAAGGGTGAATGGCTGGCGCTGCGGTTGGTTCGCGACCGTGCGGCGGCGCGAACTTTCCGCCTCACGGTGCCTCGCGCCAAACCAGTGGCGAGCGCTCACGGACAAGCCGCTCATACGTCCGGCGAAACAATCGGATGTACTCCTCGTCGGCCGGTCGCCCTCGGAATCCCGCAATGTATTCCTCGATGGTCTTCATCGGCGGCGGCGCCGCGCGCAAATCGCTCGTTGGTGAAACAGGGAGTTCGTGGGGCACCTCACGGCTGGGCTCAGACCGGAAGGTCGGACTCAGCGTCTCAGTAGACTCCCCCTTGGGAGCCGAGGCGTTGCAGGTCCGTGATGAGAGAGTCGCACTTTCCCCGCCAGCTAGGGGCGGTTCAGCCTGCACATGAGTCAGAGTCTCCGATTCAGAGCTAGCCTCTAGCTCATGACTCAGAGATTCCCTCTGACTCTGAGACTCTTCTGGAGTCTCCTTTGGAGTAGCTTGAGTCTGTGTCCGGGTGTCTCGGACAACCCCTGTCCGGGTCTCCCGGACAGGTTCGCTATCGTTTCCCGGACAGGTCGCTTGAAGGAGACGGCCGCCGCGCGGCTTTACGATTGGCGCTTCGATGACAGCTCTTGCCGGCCAATAACGGCTCGATGAGCCGATGGCGCCATCGATGATGATTGCTCCACCGGCCTCCGCGGTCTGCAGGGCGTCGCTCACCGTCTGTCGAGCCAAGCCCATGTCCTTGGCAAGCTTCCCGACGGTGAAGAACGCGTACCCCCTTTCGATCACGAGACCTTCCACCTCAAACAAAACGCGGAGAACGAGTCCGCTCTTGCTGAACTTGTGGCCCCACGCCCGGCGCCACCGCAGCAGGTTCTCCTTGCGTTTGTCCGCATCATCGAGCGCCCACGTCAGGGCCCCGCTCGGCAAGACGACATCGTCATGCACGCCGCGGCGTCTGGGCCGGAACTCATCATTTCCAGATGAGGTGCGAGATTCGTATTGCGCTTTGCGCGCAGCGTCGCTATACATCGTCACATCCTGAAGTTCTTAAAAACGGTCGCGATTGCTGGTCGCGGCCGTTTTCGTTTGTGTGGGTGGGTCTAGGCGCTCTCGGCGCTGGCTTGGGCGCTGGTCATCACCACGCGCCACGACTCGGCGATGATCGCCGCGCGGAGTGCCGTTAGCTGAACGCAGATCTCTTCGTTGGAAAAGCCGAGCCGCAAGAGGCTGTCGGCGGAACACGCGAGTACCGTGCCGTCCAGGTATCGGTCAGCATCCGTACGATCGCGGCGGTTCAGCAGCTTAGCCGCTTTGTCGCGGATGTATCCGACGCGCCGTTCGAGCGGAAAGACGTAAATCTGTGCCGTCATGGTTGCCTCCTACGCACGCGCCGCGCGGGCGCGAGCCCGGCGAGCTTTTCGGATTCGGATTTTGCGTGTGGGTCTGGCCGCGACGGGCGGCGTGAAAGCGCTTGGCGCTGGCGTTATGTACATCGGCGGCGCGATGCTGCGCAAGAGCGACGGCGGCTCGGTAGTGTCCTAATTTGGCTTTAGAGCATCCTGAATGGCTCGAAGGTCCGCCTCGAAAATCTCCAAGCTTCGCTCAAATTGGGCAAGCAGGTTCTCGGCAGCCTCGGTGTCGTGGCCGCCTTCCTTTCGCTTCGCGATCAGTACCCGCTGGGCAGCGACGATCCGCTTCCCGTCCCTGACGTGGCGGATTGCCTGCTCAAGTTTGGTTTCTGCCTTCATGGCAACGGATTAGCGTAGATCGGGCATTTGGCTCGTATCGGTGCCGCAATCGGTGCCGGGAAGGTTTTGCTGGTGTGCCGAGAGGCCGCTAAGTGCCTGATTTTAATTGGTCGGAGTGGCAGGATTTGAACCTGCGACCCCCTCGTCCCGAACGAGGTGCTCTACCAGGCTGAGCCACACTCCGACGCCGCGCGGCTTATACATTTGGGCCCGCTCTTGGGCAAGCCTGCGGGATTTGCCGCGCAC
>DASXAK010000045.1:0-37204 GCA_036406715.1 Bryobacteraceae bacterium
AGCGACACGTTCACCACGGTCGTGTCGAGCACTTCCATGAAGGTCGCGCACATCACCGCCATCGCGATGACCCAGGGATTGACTTGTGGATGGGAATCAGACACTAACTTCTATGATGCTTCAGCCAGCGCAAAGGCCACAAGCGTTTCGCCGGTTTGCCCGAGTTCTTCAAGCAGTTCAACTTCGCGCCGGTTATCGACTTCGACCTCGCACGCCGCGATCTCCTCGTCGCTTGCGCCCCGATAACACAGCTCGCAGACGCCCACGGCCACAGCTTCGCTCTCCGACGGAATCCGCACCGCCGGCCCAAACGTCCGGCACGTGATCGGACGGGCCTCGTACAACTCGCAGGCGCCGGATGCCGGATCGAGCGCCGGACAAACCTCATCCTGGCCGGCTTCTTCGATCTCCAGGACTTGCGCGACCGTGTCGCCCGGATATGCCCGTTTCAATCGCTCGACGGAGGCGCGGGCGCGCCCCCGGATTCGATCGGCCCGTTCCGGATCGCGTTTCTCCAGATCCTCCATCCCTTCCTGCAACCGCAAGGCATCCAGCGCCGTGATCGGAAATGGACCGATGCAGCACTCATAACATCCGATGCGGCACGCCAACCAAGACCCGCTTCGGCGCTCGGCTTCCCGCATCGCCGCATCGACGATCTGAATCAGCTCTCGGTCGGCCTTCATGACGTGTGCTTCGCGGGCGCGTAACCCCGTCCCGCGGGTTGACGGTACGTGTTGCAAGATGTTACCCTGTTTACCTTAAGACAGCCTTGTAGTGCTGCGCCAGTCTCTCCTTTCTTATACGACATGGATGCCACGTTTCACGCTCTAGGTGAAATTCTGCTGAAAGCGGTACCGACGTTTCTACTCGTCATTTTTCTCAACTTCTATTTAAAGGCCGTTTTCTACAGGCCCTTGGAACGCGTTCGCCTCAGACGCTATGAGGCCACCGAGGGCGCTCGGAAGCGGGCCCAGGAAAGCATCGAGCGGGCGGAAAAGAAAACCGCTGACTATGAGCGCTCCCTTCGCGAGGCTCAGGCCGCGGTCTACCAGGCCCACGAAAAGCTGCACCGCGAGCTGCAGGACAAGCAGTCCGCCGAATTGCACTCTGCACGCCAGCAAGCCGATGCTGGGGTCCAGCAGGCCAAGGCCGATCTCACCCGCGACATCGAAGCCGCCAAGAGCGGTCTGGCGCGCGAGAGCGAGTCGCTCGCCAACCAGATCGTGGAATCCATTCTTCGCCGGAGTGCCGCGTGAGACGCGCTGCCCAACTGCTGACCCTGGCGCTCGTGCTGCTCGTGCCGGCCGTATTCGCGCAGGAGAACGCCTCCGATGAGAGTCGCCTCGATCCTTGGAAATGGGCGAATTTCGTCGTGCTCGCCGCCGGTCTCGGCTACTTGATTGCGAAGAACGCCGGCCCGTTCTTTGACGCGCGCACCAAGAAGATTCGCGAAGATATGGCGCAGGCCGAAGAGATGTGGAAGGCCGCCGAAGCGCGTGCGGCCGAAGTCGATCGCAAGCTGGCCGGCCTGGAGTCGGAAATCGCCAAATTCCGCGCCGAGTCCCAGCAGGAAGCGCAAAACGAAACCGAGCGCATAAAGGTCCAGACCGCCGCCGAGATGGCGCGTATCCGTCAGCAATCCGAACAGGAAATCGCGGCCGCCGGCAAGGCCGCGCGGCTGGAACTGAAGCGGTATTCGGCGACGCTGGCGGTTAACCTGGCCGAGCAGAAAGTCCGCGACCGGATCACGCCGGACGCGCAGGATTCGCTCGTGCGCGAATTTGTCCACGATCTCGAGCCTCCTTCGGCGGATTCGGCCCGGTAACCTATGACCCTTTCTGGAATCGCTGCGCGCTACGCGGACGCCCTTGCGGACGTGGTCCTTGCCTCCGGCTCGGCGGTGCGCCCCGAGAAGGCTCTCGCGGAGCTGCAATCGTTCGAAGCCGCCCTCCGCTCCTCGGCCGATCTGGCTAATGCGCTCGCCTCGCCCGCCGTCGCCGCCAGCCGCAAGAAAGCCGTCATCGCGCGGCTGGGCCGCGATCTCGGCCTCTCCCGCGTCAGCCAGAATTTCCTCTTTGTCCTGATCGACCATCGGCGCATCGACAGCCTCTCGGAAATCATCCAATTATTTGAAGAGACCGTCGACGAGCGCCTCGGCTTCGCCCGCGCCGAGGTCGTCTCCGCGCGCGAGCTGAGCGGCCCCCAGCGGGCCGTTCTCGAATCCGAACTGGCGCGCCTCGCGGGCAAACGGATTCGCATGCGCGTCTCTGTCGATAAGACGCTGATCGGGGGCGTCGTCGCGCGTATCGGCTCGACAGTGTACGACGGTTCGGTGCGCGGCCGGCTGCAGTCGCTGGAACGCCGCCTCACCGCGGAAAGTTATTCGTAACGGAAGGATCTATGGCTCAAATTCGAGCGGATGAGATTACCAGCATTCTCCGCCAGGAGATCGAGAACTACGAGAAAGCAATCGACGTGACCGAGATCGGTTCCGTCATCTCCGTTGGCGACGGCATTGCCCGCATCCACGGCCTCGAGAAGGTCATGGCGGGTGAGCTGATCGAATTCTCGCATGACGTGGCTGGTATTGCCATGAACCTGGAAGAAGACCAGGTAGGCGCTGTGCTGCTTGGCGATTACACGACGATTAAGGAAGGCGACGAAGTCCGCCGTACCGGACGCATCATGTCGGTGCCGGTCGGCGAAGAGCTGATCGGCCGCGTCGTCAACGCGCTCGGCGAACCGATCGACGGCAAAGGGCCGATCCAAACCAAGCAGTTCAACCCCGTCGAGCGCCTGGCTCCCGGCGTTGTAGCCCGCCAAGGCGTCAAAGAGCCGATGCAGACCGGGATCAAGGCGATCGACGCCATGATTCCCGTCGGCCGCGGCCAGCGTGAACTGATCATTGGCGACCGCCAGACCGGAAAGACCGCTATCGCGCTCGACACCATCATCAACCAGAAGGGCGGCGACATGATTTGCATCTACGTCGCCATCGGCCAGAAGCGCTCCACGGTCGCCCAGGTCGTCAAAACACTCGAAGATCACGGCGCCATGGATTACACCATCGTGGTCTCGGCTTCGGCCTCCGACCCCGCCCCCATGCAGTATCTGGCCCCGTTCTCCGGGTGCGCCATCGGCGAATACTTCCGCGACACCAAGCGCCATGCGCTGTGCGTCTACGACGATCTTTCCAAGCACGCTGCCGCGTACCGCGAGATCTCGTTGCTTCTGCGCCGCCCGCCCGGCCGCGAGGCGTATCCCGGCGACGTGTTCTATCTGCACAGCCGCTTGCTCGAACGTGCTGCCAAGCTGAACAATGAGCACGGCGGCGGATCGCTCACTGCTTTGCCCTTCATCGAGACGCAGGCCGGCGATGTCTCCGCCTACATTCCGACCAACGTGATTTCGATCACCGACGGCCAGATCTTTCTCGAGGCCGATCTGTTCAACTCCAACGTGCGGCCGGCCATCAATGTCGGCATCTCGGTGAGCCGCGTGGGCGGCAACGCGCAGACGAAGGCGATGAAATCGATCGCCGGCAGGCTCCGGCTCGCCATGGCGCAGTACCGCGCGCTGGCTGCGTTCGCGCAGTTCGGCTCCGACCTCGACAAGGCTTCACTCGACCAGCTCAATCGCGGCAAACACTTCGTAGAGATCCTCAAGCAGGGTCAATACCAGCCGCTGCCGCTTGAAAGACAAATCATCATCATTTTCGCCGGTACGCAGGGCTTTCTCGACGATCTGCCAATCGAGCAGTGCCGCAAGTTCGAAGAAGAGCTGTATCGGTACATGGACAACGCCCACCGCGAGATCCGCGACGAGATCCGCGACAAGAAGGCGCTCGATGATAATCTGCGCGAGAGGCTGAATAAGGCGATCACGGAATTCAAATCGCGCTTCGTCGCCGAGCAGCCCAAGCAAACGGTACATGCCTAGTCTGATCGACATCCGGCGGCGCATCCGCTCGGTCAAGAACACGCAGCAGATCACCCGGGCCATGAAGATGGTCTCGGCGGCCAAACTGCGGCGTGCCCAGGACAAAGTGATCGCCGCTCGTCCGTACGCCGCCATGCTGCGGAAAGTACTCGCCAACGTCGCCGTCGCGGCCGCTCGCGACGTGCAGGGCGGTGAGAATCCTTTGCTCGCCCGCCGCGACGAGCGCCGCATCCTCCTCGTCCTGGTCACCAGCGACAAGGGCCTGGCCGGCGCCTTCAATAGCAATCTGATCAAGGCTGCGCAGCGCTTCATCGCGGAGCACGCCGATGCGGCGATTAGCTTCGAGTTGATCGGCCGCAAGGGCCGCGATTTCTTCCGGAAGCGCAACGCCCGAATCCACGGCGACCACATCAACCTGGCGGCAAAGCCCGCCTACAAAGACACAGCGGAGATCGCGGCTAAAGCGATGGCCCTGTACAGCGCCGCCGAAATCGACGCCGTCTACATGGTCGGCAACGAGTTCAAGAGCGTCGTCGCGCAGAAGTTGACCGTCACCCGCGTGCTGCCGATCGAGATCCCCGAAGCGACCGGCGATTTGGACTATATCTTCGAGCAGCCGCCCGGCGAAATGCTGAACCGGCTCGTCCCCCGGTATGTCGAAACCGAGTTCTTCCGCGCCTTGTTGGAGTCGACCGCGGCCGAGCACGCTGCGCGTATGACGGCCATGGATGCGGCTACCTCCAACGCCTCGGAAATGATTGACAAGCTCACCCTGCATATGAACCGCGTGCGGCAGGCGAGCATCACCAAGGAAATTATCGAAGTCGTCAGCGGCGCTGCCGCTGCGGAGTAAGAAATTATGGCAACCACTACGAGCACTACCGCCGGCAAGGATACGGCACGTGCCAACAACGCCGAAGTAGTCGGCACTGTCGTTCAGGTCGCCGGCCCTGCCGTCGACTGTCAGTTCCCCGAAGGCCAGATCCCCCTGGTGTACACCGCTATCCGCGTCACCAGTGAAGGCTTCGACGTCCCGCAGCCCATCGACATCATCTGCGAAGTGCAGCAGCACATCGGCGAGGGGCGCGTGCGCACCGTCGCGCTGCAGCCCACCGAAGGCTTGGTCCGCGGCATGAAGGCCATCAGCCTTGGGCATCCCGTGGAGGTGCCGGTAGGGCCGGAGACGCTCGGCCGCGTGCTCAACGTGATCGGCCAGCCGGTCGACGAGATGGGCCCGGTGGCGGCCAAGAAATATTCGCCGATTCACCGCCACGCCCCGGAGTTCGAAGAGCAGTCCACGCGTCTGGAGATGTTTGAGACCGGCATCAAGGTCATCGATCTGCTCGAGCCTTATCTTCGCGGCGGCAAGATCGGCCTGTTCGGTGGCGCCGGCGTCGGCAAGACCGTCATCATTATGGAGCTCATCAATAACATCGCCATGAAGCACGGCGGTGTGTCGGTCTTCGCCGGTGTGGGCGAGCGGACCCGTGAAGGCAACGACCTGTGGACGGAAATGCAGGAGTCCGGCGTCATCGATCCCAAGGATTTCAAGAAGTCCAAGTGCGCTCTGATTTACGGCCAGATGACCGAGCCGCCCGGCGCCCGCCTCCGCGTCGGGTTGACCGGCCTCACCGTCGCTGAGTACTTCCGCGACCAGGAAGGCCAGGACGTGCTCCTGTTCATCGACAACATCTTCCGCTTCACCCAGGCCGGCTCCGAAGTATCGGCGCTGCTTGGCCGCATGCCCTCCGCCGTCGGCTATCAGCCGAACCTGGCCACCGAGATGGGCGAATTGCAGGAGCGCATCACCTCGACCAAGAAGGGCTCCATCACCTCGGTGCAAGCCATCTACGTCCCGGCCGACGACTACACCGACCCCGCGCCGGCCACTGCTTTCGCGCACCTCGACGCCACCACCAACCTCTCGCGGGACATCGCGGCGTTGGGAATTTATCCCGCGGTCGATCCGCTCGCGTCGACTTCCCGCATTCTCGATCCCAACATCATCGGCGAGGAGCATTACCAGACCGCCCAAATGGTGAAGGGAATTCTGCAGCGCTACAAAGACCTGCAGGATATCATCGCCATCCTCGGCATCGACGAGCTTTCCGACGAAGACAAGCTGACGGTCGCCCGCGCGCGCAAGATCCAGCAATTCTTTTCGCAGCCATTCCACGTGGCCGAACAGTTCACCGGTATCCCCGGCAAATATGTGAAGCTGGCCGACACGGTTCGCGCCTTCCGCGAAATCGCCGAAGGCAAGCACGACGACATTCCCGAGCAGGCGTTCTTCATGCAGGGAACGATCGAAGACGCCCTGAAACGCGCCGAGGAACTCAAAAAGAGCTAGCCATGGCCAACGCTCTCGAGTTGGAAGTCGCCACGCCCGAGCGCGAGCTCGTCAAGGAGCAGGTGAGCGAAGTCGAGTTGCGCGGCAAGAACGGCTACATGGGCATCCTGCCTGGTCATGCTCCTCTGCTCGGCGAACTCGGTATCGGCCACCTCACCTACATGTTGGGCCGCAGCCGCCACACGCTCGCGGTGCACGGGGGCTTCCTCGAGGTGGTGGAAGACCACGTGCGCGTGCTGGCCGATGCCGCCGAACGCGCCGAAGATATCGATGTCGAGCGAGCCCGCACAGCCCTCCGGCGTGCGCGCGAACAAATGCTCAATCCTCCCGCGGGCGGCGACAATCACGAAGCGCTGGCCGCCATGGAACGCGCTCAAACGCGCGTCGACATAGCCGAGCACAAGCAATCCGCCTGAAGTTACGCGCTTCCGCCGTGCCGCCGAACCGCCGTTCAATCTGGTGTTTGAAGCCCGGCCGTAGCACCCCGATCAGGTGCGGCAAGCCCGGTTATTTCCCCGCACACAGCCGGAGTTCACAAAGGTGAAGTGAGCAACAACCGGCCACACGTTTCTCGGCCAGAGCCGTCATAATAGCTGATACAGAGGCTCCATGACTCAGCCGAGGCTCAGCGCACTCCAGCACTCGGCGATCCGGCGGCAGCTCGACAAGATTACGGCTCATGGTCTGTTCGCCCGCTCGGATCGCATGGCCCGATTTCTGCGGCTCGCCGTTGACCGGGCGCTCGCCGGGAAAGAGGTTGAGCTCAAAGAGTATCTCATCGGCGTGGAGGTGTTCGACCGGCCGCACACGTACGATCCCCGCGTCGACCCCATCGTCCGCGTCGAAGCGCGCCGTCTTCGCTCCAAGTTAAAGACCTATTACGAAACCGACGGCCGGAATGACTCGATTGTCTTTCACTTCGCCACCGGCTCCTATGCGCCCGATATCTGTTTCCGTGAGGATCAGCCCGCTGCGATGCCGGAGGCCGCCCCGCGCACCATGGCGGTGCTCCCGTTTTCCAATCTCAGCCAGAGCGCGGATAACGACTATTTCAGCGACGGCCTGACCGAAGAACTCATTCATGCCCTCACCAAGTTCAGCGGCATGCGGGTGGTGGCCTGGAACTCAGCGGCCCGCATGCGCGGCACCGACGAAGACGTGCGTGAGGTCCGCCGTCAGTTGCACGTTGCCAACGTGCTCACCGGAAGCGTCCGCATCGCCGGACAGAGCCTGCGGGTTCGCGCGCAGCTGATCGACACCGCCACGGGCGTCTATCTCTGGTCGGAGACGTTCGACCGGCAAATGCAGGACGTCTTCGCGATCCAGGAAGAGATCGCGCGCGCCATCGTCCGCACGCTGCGTGTGCAACTGGAAGCCGGCGCCGACACCGAAGTCGGAGCGCGCCGTCCGACTACCGTTACGTCGTACGAGTTCTACCTCAAGGGCCGTTATCATCTGCATCGCCGCACGCCCGATGAACTACAGCGTGCTCTCGAATACTTTCAGGCCGCGGTTGCGGCCGACGGTTCGTCCGGTCTTGCCTATGCCGGGCTCGCCGACGGGTACTGTCTGAACGTGGATTACGGGTTGCTTCACCCGGCCGAAGGGTTTCCCAAAATTCGTGCCGCGGCAAGCCGCGCCATCGAGATCGACGCGGGGCTGGCGGAAGCGTATCCCTCGCTGGCGGTCATCCGCTCGCAACGCGATCGCGAGTGGGAGGATGCCGAACGCCTCTACCGCAAGGCAATCGCACTCAATCCGGGTTATGCCACCGCTCACCACTGGCTGGCGACGGACTTTCTCGCGGTTCTCGGCCGTTTCGAGGAGGCTACCGAAGAAATAGAGGTTGCGCTCGAGCTCGATCCCTTATCCAGCATTATCCACGAAGGGCGTGCCTCGTTTCATACCTACCAGCGGCGCTATGAGGAAGCGGTGCAGCGCTTTCGTGAACTGGTTGAGTTCGATCCGTCGTTTTACAAGGGATACACCGGGATGGGACGCGCCTACGCGCAGCTCGGCAATTACGCCGAAGCTCGGGCGATGTTTGAAAAAGGTCGTGCGCTTGCCGGCGATGTCCCGAACATTGTTTCGGCGATCGGCCAGGTTCTGGCTGCTTCGGGCGATGCCAGTGGAGCGTACGAATCCCTGGCCCAACTCACGGCACGCGCCCGCGAAACCTATGTCCCCTCCACCTCTTTCGCCCTCCTTCACCTCAGTCTCGGCGAGACCGAACGCGCGCTCGACTGGCTGGAGACCGGCTGCGAACAACATGAGCTGACCGTGGCCATGATCAACGTACACCCGGTCTACGATCCGCTCCGTGCCGAGCCGCGTTTTCAGGCCCTCCTCCGGCAGATGCGCTTCCCGTAGTCCCCTCCTCGAGTTTCTCCAAGCTCACCGCCATGCTCTGGATCCGCCCGCGGACGGCCGTCGCCTCTCGGGCGCGTCGCGTGTCTTCCAACAGCCGGGCGTAGTTGTCGAGCGCTCGGATGACGCGCGGGTCCGGCTGGCCGATGGCCGCTTCCAGCGCTGCCAGTGTCGACTTGCTCACTCTCTCCGATTCCGAATACCGATGTTCGGCCCGCAGCACTTCGCCGAGTTCGTTCTGCGCCACCAGCGTCAACGGATTGTTCCTCCCGTAAGCGCGTTCCAATATCGGCATAGCCTTCCGGTACAAGTCTTCGGCTCCTGATTCGCGGCCGCGTTCGTGATAGAACGCGGCCAGATTCATGAGACCCTTGGCCAGATCCGGACGCTGCGGCCCGGGCGGGCGCCCCCAGACGTCAATCGCCTCTCGATAATTCCTCTCGGCTTCCAGATACCGGCCGAGGAACCGCTCGGCCTGCGCGAGGTTGTTGAGCGCGACGGCGAGCAGCGGGTGATCCGGAGGAAGGCTCTGGCGCGCCAGTTCCAGCGCGCGGGTGGCCAGCGGCTCCGCTTCTCCGGGACGCTGCTGCCACATCTCGGCGGCAGCCAAATCGTTGTAGGCCGCCACTGCCAATCGCGGAGGCAGGTCGGCCAGCAGGCCGCGCATTAAGGGTTCGCCCTCCTGGTACCGGCCCTCACTTAGCAGGATCGAGGCGAGCATCCGGCGATTCGCCAGCCGTTCCTCGGTGTGGCCGGGCAGACTGCGCAGCGCCGTTTCCGCCTGAATCGCAAATGCTTCGGCCTGATCGAACCGGCCCCAGGCGTGATAGAGTGCCGCCAGAGTGGTGGCTGCCGTTGCTGCATCCGGGCTCATGCCGCCTTCGGCTTCGGTCTGCCGCATCCGGTCCAGCAGCAAGGGCTCGGCTTCGTTGTAACGGCCTTCCATCCACAGCAGCGTTCCCAAATTGCCAGCGGTGATGGATCGGCTGGCCGCGAAACGATCTCCCAGCCGGCCCCATGCCTCCAGGGACGCTCGATACGCCTTCTCTGCGTCGCGATACTGCCGTTGATCGAAGAAGGCCAACCCCCGCGCGTTCAACTGCCCCGCACTCAGCCCCGTGAGGTCTTCCGCGCCAGAACTGGCTAGCAATAAACCCGAGAACCCGACCCACAGCACCAGCGATTTCATGGCACCCTCCGTTCTCCCAAGCATGGGCTTCGCGGGGGCGCCTAAGGAGTATGGAGGCGTTAGCTTACGGTAATACCCCCAGACCGGGAGGCGTGCTAGAGTCACCTTCATGAAAGTGCTCGCTCTTGTGTGCCTCGCCGCCTTCAGCGGTTTGGCGCAGAAGGTAACCGTGGAATTCGATCAAAACGCCGATTTCAGCCGGTATAAGACATTCGCCGTTCGCGACGGCCAGTTGAACAGCAAGAATCCCGCGCTCAACAGCGAATTGATCAAGAAGCGCCTCGACCGCGACATCGAACAGTACCTCACCGCTCGTGGATTGACGAAGGTGACCGGCAGCGCCGACTTGAATGTACATTACCGCCTGGGATCGGCTCGCAGAACCGAGGTCGAGACCTATCCTGCCGGCTGGCGCGGCTGGGGCGTGCGCCGCGTCCGCGTGCCGTATACCGAGGGCACGCTGGTGATTGATTTTCGTGACCCCGGCAGCCGGTCTTTGGTCTGGCAGGCCATCGCGACGGAAGAAAAAGCCGATCCAGCCAAAATCGAGGGCAAATTGGACGACATGGTCAAGAAATCGCTTGAGAAATACCCGCCGAAGCCGAAATAGTCCGTTGCCAATGCCGCGGCGGTCTCAATTCTTCACTGGACGCTCCGGAACCACCGCAATTTTCCGCTTGGCCGCGAGCCAGTTATCGATCAGACGCCCCCACTTCTGAATGACAGGCGGTTCCGGGTGTTCGGGATCCCGGGAAACAAAGGTCAACAGCCGGCGGCACGCACTGCACTGGCGATTGGCGGAGACAATCGCGACCACGTCGAGGGCGGACGCGCGGCGCCGCATTTCGGAGGCCAAGGCGCACACCCCGGTGAGCCCGCAGTTGATGATCAGGATGTCGATGGACGGGTTCAGCTTCTGAAGCATGCTGCGGGCTTCCCGGACCGACGTGGATGGAATCAAACTGATGCCTTTGCGCGCCAGTTCCTGAGCCATGACCAGTAGGAACGCGATATCGCGATCCACGATCAGGACAGAGCCTCGGTGTTCGATCATGACAGTTGTGGGTGAATCGAGTGATATTGAGGCCTTATCGTTCCATGACGGTCAGAGAGCGTCAAGGTTCAATTTGGCTGCCGGAAGTGACTGCATTTATTAAGTGCAGCACCGCAAAGTCCATGCGGTAACAACAGTTACAAGCGAGCCGAACGGGAAGGGACTCAGCCTCCAAATCTAGTACTCCTGGGGTGTTCTCCCCTTCGGATTCTACTGACAGGGAACTACCCGAGTGGATTCTTTCAGAAAATTCACGGGCCCGGCACTTCGACCATGAAATACACGGCGTTTGTGCGGATGATTACCAGCAGAAGCCGTCGGGATTGACCGTAGTCTCGTAAAACTACTAGCATTCCAAATGATGGGGGTGTCGGCCCAGTCGAAACCGGTAGTCTGGATTCTCGTCGTCGATGACAACCCCGCTGATTTGTATCTGCTTCGGGAGATGCTTGCGGCGGGACCGCACTCGTGCCGGGTCGATTGCGTGCGAGATGGGTCCGAGGCTCTGGAGTTTCTGCAGCGTCAAAGCCGGACGCAATCGCGCCTGCCGGATTTGGTTCTCATGGACGTCCACATGCCCCGCTTTGACGGGCTGGAGACGCTCAGCGCGATCAAGCAAGATTCGGAATTGCGGGTCATTCCAGTGATCATGCTCTCGACGTTTGCCCTTCCGGCCGCGGTGCGAAGAAGTTACCAGGCGTATGCCAGCGGGTTTGTTCAAAAACCCACAAACATCGAACAACTCGAGCGTCTCGTGGCGGCAATTCGCGCCTTCTGGATGGATTTTGTGATTTACACCTCGCGTGATCATACCGGGACTGGGAACGTGTACTGGAACCTTCAGCCCGGTTCGGGTTCGCTGGGCGAACGAGAGAGCGAATTGTCAATTGAGAACGTCGGTTACCCGTTTGCAACGGAGAGGGCGGAGGCTAGCAACGGAGCGAGGAACGCCGACGGATTGGTTGCCGGAAACGAAAGCGCGAATGCCGAAGCTCGAATGAGTCCCAGCGGGGCTTGTGAGGAGAGCCACCGGCTGCTGAACGAATTCGCAACGGCGGTGGAGGAGTTGATGCGGATTCACGAGCAACAGCTTCTCGCGATTGTGCAAACCGACCCCGAGTCGAACCGATTCGATCTGTTAATCCACATGGCGAACGAGAAAAAGCAGCAGGCGAAGTACGCCTATCTTCGGCATGTGGAGTCGCACGGTTGCTTGAATATGGATGCAGTTGAGCCGAGTCGAACGTGAAGCGATTACCGATAGCGTCCTGAAGATTGAATCGATCCAGGCTTCACTGGAACAGCTGGACGAAGCCAAGATTCCTGAGGTCGGGGAAATTCAGAACTGCCTCGAGCTGAGCGATCAGAAGCTGCGAGACGTCTTGAAAGAAGACCAGCCACAGGCGGATCCTGCATCGAGAGTGTAGCCCCCCGAGGTACAGTACAAGGTGTGATCCGGCAGTGCGGCGCAGACGACTTCGAGGAAATCTGGGCGATCATCAACGACGGCGCTTGGGTCTATCGGGGCGTCATCCCTCCGGACTGCTGGACCGAGCCGTACATGTCGCGGGATGAATTGCGCGGCGAAATGGCTGACGGAGTGAAGTTCTGGGGATATGCGACGGACGCCGTCCTGGCCGGCGTGATGGGTATTCAATATGTCGACGATGTGACCCTGATCCGGCACGCCTATGTTCGAACCGGAAATCAGAAGCAAGGGATTGGTGGGCGTCTGCTCGCGCAGTTACGCGAGCTGGCGCGCGGGCCGGTATTAATCGGGACTTGGGCGGATGCCGTGTGGGCCATCCGGTTTTACGAAAAACACGGGTTTCGCGTGGTCAGCCGCGATCAGAAAGAACAGCTTCTGCGGCGCTACTGGAAGGTGCCGGACCGCCAGGTGGAGACGTCGGTGGTGTTGGCGGATGGGTTGTAGGGGTCTCCGGCCTGCCCACCGCAATCCTGCGATAGAATCTCCCGAGGAGATCCGATGCGATCCACCTTATTCGTCGCAGCCACTGTCTTGCTTACGGCTTCCATCCGCGCGCAGGATTTCGCGGATTTGAAAAGCGCCTTGGTCGACTACTCGCAAACCGATCTCGCGCCCCGCAAAACCTGCGAATCGATGGCAAAGTTCAAGACGAAAGAGATCGTGCAGATTGCGGCCGCTCCGATGGAACCCGGCGACGTGCCCGCGCATTGCCGCGTCACGGGTATGCTTTCCCCCGAAATCGCCTTCGAAGTGAGCCTGCCCGCCAAATGGAACGGACGCTTTTACATGATCGGAAACGGCGGTCATGCGGGGGAGGCCCTCGATGCTCCCAATCGCGTGGAGCAGCGCAATGCCGCGCTGCGAGTCGGCTTTGCTTTCGCGCAAACCAATACCGGTCATGATGCGGCCAAAGAACCGGGCGCCAGTTTTGTCATGAGCAACCCGCAAAAGGCCATCGACTATGCCTATCGCGCCGTCCACCTCACCGCGACCACAGCCAAGGAGATCACGAAAGAGTATTACGGAAAATCCGTCTCGCGCGCCTACTGGAACTCCTGCTCCAACGGAGGACGCCAGGGGTTGATCGAGGCGCAGCGCTTCCCCGACGATTTCGATGGCATCATCGCCGCATCGCCGTGGGTCGATCAGACGGGCTTCACGGTCGGCGCAATCTGGAATCAGAAAGCGCTCGCCACCGCGTCGCTGACGCCCGCCAAGCTGGCCTTGGTCGGCCAGAAGGTGATGGAAAAGTGCGATGCCGTCGACGGCCTCAAAGACGGGCTGATTGACGATCCCCGAAAATGCGCTTTCGACCCGGCCCATGACGTCCCGGCCTGCACCAGCGGCGACGACCGGCCCGACTGTCTCACCGCCGCTCAGGCCGGCGCGATCGCCAAGGTCTACAGCGGCCCCGTGAGCAATGGCATGCCGTTCTTCCCCGGTTTCATGCCGGGCAGCGAAGCCGTCGTGACGAACCTTTTCGGAGGCGGGGCCGGCAGCGGCTGGTTGAACGTGCTGGTGGCCGCGCGGCCCGGCGCCAAGCCGGCGGATTTCAACTTGGCGGAGGGGACCATCCGTTATCTCGTCCCCAAGCCGCCGCAGCCGGACTACGATTACCAGATGTTCGACTTCGATCGCGACATTCACCGGCTCGATGATTGGAGCCATCTGGCCGACGCCAAAAACCCGGATCTTTCGAAATTCCGAAAGCGCGGTGGCAAGCTCATCATGACGTATGGTTGGGCCGATACGATCCTGCAGCCGATGATGGGCGTGAATTACTACGAGCAGGTATTGGCCAAGAACGCGGAAGAGACGCCACAGTTCTTCCGTCTGTTCATGGCGCCTGGGATGGGCCACTGCGGCGGTGGCATCGGGCCCGACCGCCACGATTCAGTGACCGCGATCGTCGACTGGGTGGAGAAGGGCAAGGCGCCCGATTCCATTCTGGCCAGCCGCGTCGTCGATAAGCAGGTGGTGCGCACGCGTCCGCTGTGTCCCTACCCGCAGGTCGCCCGCTACTCCGGCCAGGGCAGCATCGATGAGGCAGCCAATTTCCGCTGCGTCGCGCCGTGACGCCGGACGCTGCCCTTTAGAAGAAGCTATCGTTCAACGCGAACTGGATCGCTCGAGACGCGCCCGTCAGCTCTTGGCCTTGTTATCGTCGAGCCGGCCGACTGACGTTTCCAGCCGATCCAGATAATCCGACACCCGGTCCCGCGAAATCTTCCACCAATCGTCAGGCGATGCGTTTCGGAGTGCGGCAAGATCATCGCTCAGTTTGTTCACGCGCGCGCGAATATCTTTCCGCTCCGTATTTTCAGTTCCCTTGGCGCTGATCCGATCCAGCTGCTTCTTCATCGAATCGACTCTGGGTTGAAGATCGTTTATGAACTGATCCCGGCTGGCCGCGAAGGCAGTGTCCTGCTCCGTACTCTTCGGTTTCGTTTGCGCGTCCGGGCGTATCGGCCGTCCCGTGAAACGCCGCACATCCCGCTCCAGCTCGCTGGTGTTGTGCCGGAGAACGTCTTCCTCCCGCTCCCACCAGTTGGCGGCAGTGGTTGTCCGTAGATTCTCGATGGCTTGCCGGGCATTTTTCAGGTCCTGCGTGACTTGGGTTCGCAAAGATGCGGTCGCCGTTGCCCGCTCCTGCTCAAGCTTCTTTTCCTGATCGGCCCATTTCCGGTCCACGGCATCAAGCCGTTGCTGGAGGTGATTGATATCGGCGTCACGGTCATTCTGTGCATCCGTCGTGGCGACTCGATTGGCATCTCCCGTACGATCGGCGTTCCCCGTTGTTTGTTGCCGGCTGCAGGCCGTAACAAAGATAACAGCAGTTACGAGTGCTGCAGTCCTGAATCTAAAGTAGGACATATACGCTCTGCTCCTTCACGAAACTGGTTGATCCCAGTTTCCTGCAAGGATGCTTGAGCACGGCACAGCCCATCGTTAGATGGGAACAGATCCCATTGCCACCCCGAGGTTCGAAAACGGCCAATTCGAGGGCGTTTCTTAGAACGCTCCCTCAGAAGCTATACTTCAGCGCTAACTGGACGATGCGTGGATTCACGCTGGTCGACGTGATCTGTCCGAAATTGCCCGCGGCGAAATTCGGAAGGGCGTATATGGCGCCCTGGCCGTAGTTCGGGTTTGTGAATTGCGCGTGGTTGAAAGCGTTAAAGAATTCGGCGCGGAACTGGATCGTGTGCCGCTCGTGGATCCGGGTCGTCTTCAGAATCGAAAGATCGAAATTGAACTGGCCGGGTCCTTGGATGATACCCGATCCGCTGTTGCCGTACAGAGTGCCGCAGGTGATCCCGGGATTGGCTGCCGCGCACTGCGCCTGGCCGGAAGCGGACGCGGTGGAATAGTAAACGGTGCCAGTAGGCGACATCGCCGGCGGAGCCACGAAGGCCGCTTTATTGAACCAGCCCGGACCGCCGCTCGCGCCACCCAGCCGGTCCTCCACGCCGCCGGCAGTTGCGATGTCGGCGTACGTCGCGCCCGGCGCGATCTGAGCGCGGCCGAATCCAGCCTGGCTGGTGCCACTGGTTCCGAACAGCGTGCCGGCAGTCTGGTCGGCGATGGTCATCGGCGATCCGCCCTGAATCACGGTCACGCCGGACACGTTCCAGCCGCTGGCCAGTTTTCCCAACCAGCCTGGTTGCTTGCCAAACGGAAGGTCGTAACTATAGTTGGTCACGAAACGCTGCGGCCGGCTGAACGTGGCGGGCCCGTACTGCTGCGCCAGATTGCCTGCGTCGTTGCTGTTGGCGACGGCGTTGTATTCCACCGTCATGTCCTTGCTCCACGTGTACGCTCCCTGGAACGTGAAACCGTGGGAGAACTGCTTGCGAACCGTCACCTGCAAGCTGTTGTAGTTGGCATAGGCGTCAAACGCCGTTCCGCGGACACCCACCGCCTGGTAGCCGAGATACGGTACACGGAAAGCGACGTTCCCCGTCGTGTTAGTTGTGATCCCGTTAATCGGATTCGTGGCGCTGGCGAGCCGCGCCGTATTGTTGTTGTGATACTGCTCCATCAGGTTGATGGAACTCGATCCGACAAAGCCGGCTTCGAGTACCCATTGAGCCGCGAACTCATACTGGATTCCCAGGTTGTACTGCCTAACCAGCGGCGTGTGAATTACCTCCGTCAGGAACGGAACGTTCAGGTTCGAGGTGCAGCCGGGAAGCGTAGAGTTCGCCGTGCACGCGGGCGTGAAATTGATATAGCGCGACGAGAACGTCCCGAGCACCGGTGTCGCCGGGAACGGGCTGGCCAGCGTGAGATTGTTGAACGAGTTGAAATCGATGGTGGCGGAATAGGGATTGCCTTGCTCGACCGAGTAGACGATGCGGTCGCCGCCCACACGGTCATAGAAGATACCCGCTCCGCCGCGGACCACCAGCTTGCTGTTGGCCTGATAGGCGAATCCGAATCGCGGGCCGAAGTTGCTGAGCGGCGCCCGCTCGCGCAAGGCGGACTTCTGCGAATTGATCAGCACACCATCCGGCGGCTGTGGATAGTGGTCAAGATAGTTATTGGGCACTACCCATTGGCTGACGCCGGGACCTGAATTCGTCGGGACACTCGGCGGAAGCGGAACGGCCGCGATGCGGCTTACCCAACTTTGCGTGAGGTTTCCGTACTTATCCGTAAGGGCTCCGTTGTACTCCCACCGAATCCCGAGATTCAGTGTGAGGCGGGAGCTGAACTTGAAATCATCCTGGAAGAACGCACTGCCACCCGGAGCACTGTAGCCGTGCACGATGCCCTGCGGAGCGCTGCGCGTGCAAAACAGGCACTGGTTGATGTTGCCTGGCTGTCCGGTGGCGGTGTTTTGCGGACCGCCGACCAAGAGGTCATTAAAGCTGCCAACCGTGAAGTTTCCGCGGGTTCCGGACCAGGTGATCGGCCAGTCATTTTCTTCCCATTCGAAGCCGACACGCATCGTGTGGCGCCCGCGGGAAATCGAAACCTGATCGGCGACCTGCTTCTGGTTGGTCACACTGTAGGTGCCATTGTTGATCCCGCCCAGAATCGTGAAGCCGCTCGCCGAGATATTGAAAGGCGGGGGCAAGTCTACGCCCGGCACGTTTGGCGTGATTCCCAACCCGGCGTTCGTGACGCCGGGAACCGCCTGAGCGCCGGTCTGCGCGAGATTGCGCTGCATGGAAATGCGCGCTTCGTTCACGATCGAAGTGTTGACGACAGTCGTCAGTTTCAGGACCGCATTCACGTTGTCGAAACCCAAATGATTTTCGGCGCCGGGGAGCTGGCCGCCCAAAGGCGCGATCTGTGGATCGTTTGTGTAGAACCAGCGGGCCGCCAGCGTGTTCTTGGCGTTGATCAGGTAATCTCCGTTGATCAATCCCTGGTCGCCGTTATAGATCGCCGGACTGGTGAAGGTCACCTGCCGGTACCCGGCGACGGCGGAAGAGGGGAAGTAATATTGCCCATTGGGCAATTTGATGTTCAGAATATTCAACGCCACCGGGTTGATGTTGGAGCCATCGCACAACACGTTCTGGCTACCGCTTGGCGTGACGAAATTCCTGTCTCCCGGATGATTTTGCGGGCAACTGGCGGCTCCCAGCGCTGCGGCGAATCCAGCTGCGGAACGGTCGCCCGCCGGAATCGGCGGCAGCAGAGCCGTAGTGACGCCCTGTGGCGCCAGACCATTCTTCTGGCGAGTTCCCTGGTAGCTGCCGAAGATGAAGAACTTGTCCTTCTTGATGGGACCGCCGAGCACGCCTCCAAACTGGTTCTGATTCAGGATCTGCTTGGTCGTGGCGCTGGCGGGATTATTGCGATTGTAGAAGAAATCGTTTGCGTTGAAGATCGAGTCGCGCAAAAACTCGAACGCGGTTCCGTGAAATTGGTTCGCGCCGGACTTCGTCACCACGTTCACGTTCGCGCCGGGATTCCGCCCGTAGCTCGCGTCATAGGTGGAGGTCTGGACTTTGAACTCCTGCAGTGCGTCCGGGCTCGGAATGCCGACGCCTGTGTACAGGCTCGCGTCGTTGGCGCTGCCGCTGTTGGCGAAGTTGGTGATGTTCACGCCGTCCATCTGGAAATTGTTCTGGCCGGGATCGTTGCCGTTCACGCTCATGTTCTGCGTGCCCTTCCCCAGCGCCGTGGCGTTGTTGGCCGTGGTGTTGGTTCCGGCGGAGAGCGCAATGATCTGCGTGTAGTTGCGGCTGCTGAGCGGCAACTGCGTCACCGTGCGCGTCCCAACTGTGTTGCCCAGCGTGGACGTTGCCGTTTGCAGCGTCTCCACCTGCGATTCGACCGTTACCTGTTCACTTTGCGACCCAACGTCCAGCGTGCGGTCCAAAACAGGCGTCTCAGTCACGTTCACGGTGACTGAGGAAATCTCCGCCGTTTTGAATCCGGTCGCGCTGAATCGCACGCGGTAGGTTCCCGGGGGCAAAAGCGTAAATTTGTAGACCCCGTCCGCTCCGGTCATCACCGTGCGAGTTTGGTTGGTTTCCGTGCTCGTCAATGTGACGGTCGCGTTGGGAACAACCCCGCCGCCCGCATCGGTTACGGTCCCGGTGAGAGCGCCTGTACCGGCAGATTGAGCCTCAAGCAGCAAATCACCGGAGAGGAACGTGGAAACAGCGAGAACAAGCGACAGCAGGATCCGTTCGGTGCGCATATGCCCTCTCTTTCACTGGCGCGGGTCCGGTATTTCCCCCGATGCGAGCCGTTCACGAACCCGCGAATCCAAAAAGTGATGGGAGGGACTATATCATCGCAACTAGACGTTGTATAGCGTTCGTTTTGGGTGCCGTACTTCAGTGAGTGTGATACAGCTGGGCCCGAAGCTGTGTTTACGCGAGGCCGGCATTGTGTACGGTCCGCCCGTTCACAATTGTTAAAACCGAATGAATCTTCTTGATGTCGGCATCGGAGACGGTGAAATAGTCGCGATCCAATACCGCGAGGTCGGCAAGTTTGCCGGTCTCGATCGTCCCGATCTTGTCTTCCATGCGAAGAAACCAGCTGTTATTCCGAGTAAATAACTGGAGTGCTTCCGCGCGTGTCAGGTGCTGCCCAGCGTTGACCTGGTCTCCGAACGAGTTGATGCCGGTGACCGCGTAATAAATGTGCAGCCAGGGATTCAGCGGCGCAATGTGCACGCCATCGCCGTGAATGCCGGCCTGTATGCCGTGATCGAAAATGGCGCGGAACGGCGGGCCAGTCACCACCTTCGGATCCGAGGAAGTGACCCACCGGAACGCCCCCATCTCGACTCCGCAGCCGAGCGCTTTGAGGCGGTCGAGCAAATCCTTGTTGACCTCCGGCACGTGGTGGACCACCCACCGCAATTTGGTGATGTCGTTTTCGCGGTTGACTGCTTCGTACTCCTCGACCACCTGGCGCAACCCTGCAAGGTTTTGGACCGCGTTTTCGTTGCGCCAGCCGGCCTGTCCCACCAGGTGCTGCGCCTCCCGCCACACCGCGCCGCTCGCCAGCGGCGCCGCCCACTCGCCGATCGCGCCGGTCTGCATCATGTCATCGCCAAAAAACGGGAACTGGTTGCGCAGCCGTTCCTTCAGTTCGGGTAACTGGGGATCGTTCTGGTTTTGTAGAAAGTTCGTCTGCAAGCGAACAATCGTCCGGCCTTCGCGGTGAAGGTCAAGCCATGCGTCATACATCCGGTACTGATCGAGGTTGGAAAGGATCTGGTTCGGGTGAAGCGGCCCGGGCGTCGGGAACAACACCTGGTCGAGTTGCGAGGTCAAGCCGACGCTCACCGAATACTGCATCGCATCGAGCGTGCTGCGTTTCTTATCCTCGAACGTCTGCATCTTGCGGAGATAGAACAATGCCGAGGCCGAGGGGCCGCCGCCGGCAAAACCCGCGGCCGCAATCGCGCCGGTGGCGGAGACTTTGACGGGAACGATATCCGGATGTACTTTCGGTCCGGCGTCCGCCGCGTCGAAGAATTTCTTGCCGAGACTATTCGTGGCGCAGGGGCCCGTGAAGCGCTCGAAGAGCAGCACCGGCCGGTCCGGGACCGCGGCGTCCAATTCAGCCAGCGTCGGATGCCGATGTTCGCGCCACTGATTCGGATGCCAACCGCCCATCGACGTGATCCACGCGCCCTCCGGCACCGATTTCCGCCGCGCCGCTAAGGCTTCCTGAACTTCTTGGAGGGACGTCGTGTTTTCGAGGACCGTGTGATAGCCCGGCCGGTTCCCCAGGCTGATGATGTGGATGTGCGGCTCGACGAGGCCCGGCACGACGGTGCGGCCGTGCAGATCGATGACGCGAACTTCGCGCCCCGCCTTTGGCGCCCGCCCGCCCACCGCCACGAACCGGTTATGCCGAATGCTAACGGTATCGACCACAGCATTGCGGGCATCGATTGTGTGGATCTTCCCGTTGACGAGCACCAGCGTCGTTTCGTCGTCGGGGGTTGTGCCGGCATTCTGCGCAGACGCACCTGGACCCGTTTCCAGTGCCGCACCGATCAGAGCAGCGGCTCCCGCGCCGCGAGTCAGAAACCGTCGGCGTGATGTCTTTCTGTTCATGGCCCTCCCTCGACGTGTAGAGAGTCGGATTATATCGGGAGGCCACGGACAGTGCAATATTTCGCCGCGACGGTGCGCATCGAACTCGGTGAAGGCGCAGAGATTATGTTCGCCTTGCCCGTTGCGCCAAATAGTGCTGATCGAGAGCCTGCCGGATGAGCGTTTTGATCACGGCTTGCCGGCTAACGTTCAGATCTTGCGCAGTCTTATCGAGTTCCTCCAACATGGTGGCAGTGAGGTCGACGTTTACGCGCTGAATCGGCTGCACCATGCGACCGGGACTCTTGAAAAACCCCGACACATCTTTACCCTGATCAGCCAGTCGCGCGATCGCCTCGGCTGATATCGGTTTCACCGCCCTACGAGTTTTCTTCATACAACCGAATCTCTTCCTGCGTCGATTTCCATAGAGTGACAAGATGGAGGACCTCGCCCTCTTCGCCTTCTCGAATTTCGAAGATCACCGAATACAGCCGGTCACCCACCCAACCGACAGCGCGATACTGCTCTGGCATCTCGGACCGCCGATCGAGCCAGTATGGTCTGGAGAAGAGCTCCTGCGCTTCCTCAAACCCAATGCCGCGCTTAGGATTAGCTCTGAGGCGCTGGCTCTTTCGAGAATCCATAGCTAAAACGCACCTGATATAACTGTTATACCACCGCGCATTACACGTCCGTGGTCACGGAAGATCCGTCGTTGCGGAGAATAGTAAGCTGCCTATTTGGTTAACGGCTGCCAATCCGCCTAACTGGCGACCCGCCCCTACCGCCACTCCGCCGTAAAAATATTGAACTCGTAGTTTGACTTCGCGTCCTTATCCGACGCGAAGACGATCGACTTGCCGTCGGGCGAGAATTCCGGAAACGCCGTGAAGCCGCCGAAGTTCGTCACCTGCTCGAGGCCGGTGCCGTCTTCGTTGATCAGATACAGCTCAAATCTGCGGCTGTCGCAGGCTTGCTTGTTCGATGCGAACAGAATCTTCTTCCCGTCCGGCGTGAACGTCGGGGCGAAGCTCGCGCAGCCGTAATTCGTGATCGCGCGGGCGTGGTTGCCGTCCGCATCGGAAATCATCAGCTCCATCTTCATCGGCGCCGTCAGGTTGTCGGCCAAGAGCGATTTGTATTTCGCCATATCGTCCGCGGTTTTCGGATAATGCGAACGCCACACGAGCTTCTTGCCGTCACGCGAGAGCACCGAGCCGCCATCGTAACCGGTGGTCTTCGTGAGCTGCTTCTTCTGCGTGCCATCGGGACGCATGGTCCACAAGTCCAGGTCTCCGGAGGACTTCGAGGTGTAGACGATCTGGCCGGATTTGAAATTCACCGTGCCTTCGGCATCGTAGCCGGGGGTATCCGTCAGGCGCTTTTCGATCTTGCCGTCATCGGTTGCCAGGAAAATGTCCCAATTGGCATCGACGCTCCAGACGTAGCCTTTGCTGCGGTCGGCCGGGGCCGGGCAGGCGTCGCCCGCCAGGTGTGTCGAGGCGTAGATGATGTGCTTGTTATCGGGAAGAAAGTAACCGCAGGTGGTGACGCCCTTGCCGGTCGAGACCAGGTGCTGGTTAGATCCGTCGGCGTTCATGATGAACTCTTGATCGCACTTGTACGGCTCGCGCGTGCTTTGAAAGATGATGCGCTTTCCGTCCGGCGACCAGTAGGACTCGGCGTTCTGGCCGCCATGAGTGAGCTGGTGGATGGCGCCGATGTGCTGGGATTGCGCGGTGGTGCAGAGAGCCGCGATCAGAACGGCAAAGATGGTCTTCTTCATCGCAAGTTGAATTTCTTCATTTTATAGCGCAAGGTGTCGCGCGTGATGCGGAGCAGGCGGGCCGCCTGCGTCTGATTCCCGTTGGTCTTTTCCAGCGCGCGGGCCAGCAGGCTGCGTTCGTTATCCTCGAGCGACATGCCGTCACTGGGAATCTCGGTGATCGAGGCGATGGAGCCGGAACTGCCGCCATCGGGATGCGTAATCGCGATGGGCAGGCTGGGAGGAGTGATGACCGCGGATTCCTCCAGAATCATCGCACGCTCAATGGCATTGCGCAGCTCTCGCACGTTGCCCGGCCAGCTATGAGTGAGCAATAATTTAGCCGCGCCGTCGCTGAGGCCTTCGATGTGACGCTTGAACTTGTGGTTGTAGTGGTCGATGAAGAACCGGGTGAGCGCCATGATGTCGTCGGTCCGCTCCCGGAGCGCGGGAATCTGGATTTGGATGACGTTCAGGCGGAAATAGAGGTCCTGGCGGAAAGCACCTTCTTTGACGGCTTCCCGCAGATTCTTGTTGGTGGCGGCAATCACACGCAGGTCGAGCTTGATATCCTTCAAACCGCCGAGGCGGCGGAAACTCTGCTCTTCCAGAACGCGGAGCAGCTTGGCCTGGAGCATGAGCGGAATTTCGCCGATTTCGTCGAGGAAGAGCGTGCCCTTATCGGCCAGCTCGAAAATCCCCCGCTTCTGGGCGCGCGCGTCGGTGAAAGCGCCTTTTTCATAGCCGAACAGCTCGCTTTCGAGGAGGGTTTCCGGGATCGCGGCGCAGTTGATGGCGATGAATGGCTCGGCTTGACGAAGGCTCTGGTAGTGGAGCGTCTTGGCAATCAGGTCTTTGCCGGTCCCGTTCTCGCCTTCGAGCAGGATCGTGGTGGCTTCACTGGCGGCAACGCGGCGGACGAAGTTCATGACCTCGCGCATCGGGCCGGAATCGCCAATGACCTCGCGTTTCTGCGGAGCGGCTTCCTCCGTAATGTCCTTGATCGTGGCGACAACGCCCGAAAGGCTGCCATCGTCGTCATACATCTGAACCGTGCGCATGACCACCAGGCGCTCCATGCCGTTGCCGGTATTGAGCCGGACCGTGCCATGCGGAGCCGAAGGAGACTGGTTCAATCCGGTCAGCACACCACACCCCGGCTCGCACGCCGCGCATTTGAAAATCTCCTGGCAGTGCTTGCCCAGCATTTCTTCCGACGACATGCCGAAGAGTTTTTCAGCGGCCTGGTTGACACCGGTGATCGTGAATTCGGGATCGTAGAGGACTAGGGCGTCGGAAAGCTGATCGAACACGGATTCCAAGACGCTCGCCTTTTGCCAGCCTGGAGTGAGTTTGGCCATGATCGCGTGCAATTTCAGTATAACAGCGGTGATTTGGGTTAATTGGCTCAGGCTGGTTCGGAGCGGGGGAATTGCCCCGGTGGACCCCGCAATTCTCGTCCCGAAACTGCTGGAAACGCGAACTTAAGTAGGTGGTGATGCAATTGCTAACTTCGGTTTGGAGACGTCATGAGGCAACTCAAACTCATCATTCCCGCAGTCATTTTGGCCGGGGGCTTTCTGCTCTGCTCGACGGCGACATACGGGAAGGCGGAATTTACCAAGGCCACCAAGAAGGCGTGCGTCTACTGCCACGTGGATGCGCAGAAGGCACCGAAGGAATTGAAGGATGCCGGGAAATACTACCAGGAGCATAAGACCCTCGACGGTTACGAGGAAAAGAAGTAGCCGGGCGTCGGGGCGGGAGAGAAACAATGATGCGAACGGTTCAGCTTTCGATCGCTGATGCCGTCTACGCGAGCGCGCTGCGGGACGCTTTAAGCCACAGCGGGCCTTGGCGCGTCGAAATGGCAGAGCGGGCAGATCCGGCTCAGTCCTGCGTGGTGGTATTGGACGAATTGGGTTTTGCGCGAATGCCACTCCCGCTCGCGCATCCCGAACGCGTCGTTCTCATCTGCCGCCAGGATCCGCAGTTACTGGCGCAGGCCTGGGATGCGGGCATCGTCTCGGTGGTCTCGGTGGGCGATTCGCTGCCGACAGTGTTGCTCGCGATCATGGCGGCGTCTTTGCGGGCCACCAAACCTCCGCAGGGGCCGAGAGGGATTTCCCCCAATCCTGATGTTGTTCCTGCGCGAATAACCCCACCGGAATCGATTTCCAGATCCAAACGTTGTCGAACCCAATAGTTTTGCTGCGCCGAAGCCTTGGTCTCCGGCGTGCATGATTTCCAAGTAGAAGCGAGGCGCATATATGCACATCAACTTCACTCCGTTCGCGGTCCTGTGGGCCCTGCTGGCAGCAGTGGTTCTGTTCATGGCCGGGTATCGGAAGACGATCAGCTCAAAGGAAGAGGATACGCTTCATCTGACGAATCCGGTCGAAACGACCAATCAGGTGTTCATTTCGCATAAGCTCGACGTGATTGACAAGTGGGGCAAGCTGCTGACTGTGATCGCCGCGGTCTACGGCCTTTTGCTGGGGCTGGCGTATACCTACCAGACCTGGATTCAGGCATCGAACCTGGGGTTGTAATCCAATGGCGAGCCGGGCACGTCCGCACGGGGCGCTCGGATTTGCCCTCTTCGCGCTGGTAGTGGGCGCGGCGGGAGCGACTCCCGCGACCGCCGCTGAGAAGCCGGCAGAATGCGTCTCCTGCCACGAGCAGGGGCAGAAGCTCGACAAGAGCGCACATGCCGGATTGACCTGCGACACCTGCCACGAGCGCCACGAAGCGTTTCCTCATCCCGCCAATATTCCCAAGCCGCAATGCATCACCTGCCATCAGGACCAGGCCGACAAGTACGCCGATGGCGTCCACGGTCAGGCGCGCAAGCACGGCAACGAAGGCGCGCCGGATTGCGGCATGTGTCACGGAAGCGCGCATGAGCTGCTGCCGCCGAAGTCGCAGGCGTTCCGCAGTTCGGTTGTGGATACCTGCGGGCTGTGCCATACCGACGTGGTGGATCAGTACCGGACAAGCGTGCACGGCAAGGCGATGGCACAAGGGATCGCCCAGGCGCCGTTGTGCACCGATTGTCACGGCGAGCACGACATCCTGAAGCACACCAACACCGCTTCGCCGGTCAATGAAGCCCATATCCGCGACACGTGCGGAAGCTGCCACGGAAACGTGCGGCTGACGCGCGCATTCGGGTTGCCTTCCGACCGCCTGGTGAGCTTCGATTCTTCCTTCCACGGGCTGGCCTACAAATCCGGAGACCAGACGGTGGCGAACTGCGCAAGCTGCCACGGGGTGCACAACATTCTGCCGTCGACGGAGGCGAAATCGACGATCAACGCCAAAAATCTGCCGGCGACGTGCGGCAAGTGTCATCCCGGCGCTGGTACGCGGTTCGCAATCAGCCAGATCCATGTGGTGGAAGGCCGGACCGAGCCCGCCGGTGTCAAATGGGTTCGCGAATTTTACCTGCTCGTAATCCCGGTCACGCTGGGGCTCATGTTTCTGCATAATGCCGGTGACTGGATTCGCAAGACCGTGCGAATCCGTTTGCGGGCTGCGGTTTCCCGCATGGTTCCGGGACATCGCGAAGTTCGAGTGTTGCCGTTCGAGCGCGTGCAGCATGCGCTGTTGGCGGTTTCCTTCGTCATGCTGGCCTGGACGGGGTTCGCGCTGAAGTACCCGGATCAGTGGTGGGCGCGGCCGCTACTGCTGATGGAAGGCCGATGGCCGGTCCGGGGCGTGCTGCATCGAACCGCCGCAGTGATCTTCGTGGCGACGGCGATCACGCACCTGATTTCGATCGTCGTTAACCGTGGGCTCCGCCGCCATTGGAAGGAGATGCTCCCCAAGGCGCGTGATGCGCGCGAGGCGCTCGCCGGGTTTGCCTACAACTTGGGGCTAGGCAAAGAACTGCCGGTTCGTTCCCCGCATTCCTACATCGAGAAGGCGGAATATTGGGCGCTGATCTGGGGAACCGTGGTGATGGCGGCGACCGGTCTTCTGTTATGGGCGAACAACTTGGCATTGAAGCTCTTCCCCAAGGTCTGGCTGGACGTCGCGACATCGATTCATTTTTATGAAGCGATTCTGGCCGCTGCCGCAATCGTGATCTGGCACTTCTATTCCACGATCTTCGATCCGGATGTCTACCCGCTGGACACCGCGTTTCTAACAGGGTTTAGTGTAAAGAAGGAGGCGGCAGTGCATCAGCGGGAGCAAGCGGCCGAAGTACACGCGCTAGAACCGCGCGCCGCGGCCGAACCACAGGACAAGCAGGAAGCGCCTGCCGCTGGAGACTAAGCCCCGACATGACGCCCGACAATCCGAGCCGCCTTGGCCTACGCTGGCTTTCACCCCTCATTCACCTGTCGAATAACTGGATTAGCCTGACCGGCGTTGTGATCGTGACCACGACCACGATCTTGTGGCTTTTTCTGCTGCCCACCACTCTGCGCGGAACCGAAAACCCATACATGGGACTCCTGGCGTACCTCGCTTTGCCCGCACCGTTTTTTCTCGGGTTGATCCTGATCCCCCTGGGGATGTGGCTCCAGCGGCGGCGCGAAGGCCGCGCTGCGATTTATCCGGCCGGTTTTCCGAGGCTGTCGTGGGGCAATAAGGAGTTGCGGCGGCTGACGTATTTCATCGGCGCAACGACGGTCATCAACTTGGTTGTCGCTAGCCAATTGACTTACGGCGCGGTGGGTTACATGGACTCGGTGACTTTCTGCGGCAAGACGTGCCACAACGTCATGCAGCCGGAGTTCACCGCCTACCAGAATTCTCCGCATTCGCGGGTCGAATGCGTGAAGTGTCATATAGGGCCGGGAGCGTCGTGGTTTGTGCGCAGTAAGCTGTCGGGAGTTGGGCAAGTCGTCGCGGTCACGTTCAACACCTATCCGCGGCCGATCCCAACGCCGGTGCGAAATCTGCGTCCGGCGCGCGAGACCTGCGAGGCGTGCCACTATCCGCAGAAGTACGGGCAGGATCGGGTGGAAATCCTTCCCAAGTTCGCCGACGACGAGGCCAACACCCGGACCGAGACTGTGCTGCTGATGAAAATCGGCGGCGGCAATCACGGAATCGGAATTCACGGAACACACTTAGGGCCCGGCGTGAGCATTCGGTATAAGCCCTCGGACGAAAGCCGCCAGACTATCCCATGGGTCGAATACGAAGGGCCGGACGGCAAACGCGTCTATGCGGTGAAGGATGCGAAGACTGACGGGCTGCCGGTCCGCGAGATGGATTGCATGGACTGCCACAACCGCCCGACTCACACCTACGAAATGCCGGAACGCGGTCTGGATAGTGCCATGAATGCCGGTTTGATCTCGCCCACGCTGCCGTTCGCCAAGAAGAAAGCGCTGGAAATCTTGAAGGTGAACTATGCGTCCCGCGACGAAGCCGCGCACCGCATCCCGCAGGCATTCGAGGAATATTACGAGAAGAGCTACCCGGCCATCTGGGCGCAGCGGCGCTCGGACATCACGGCTTCGGCGCTGCAGGTGCTCGCGCTCTGGAACCGGAACATCTTCCCGGATATGAAAGTGACCTGGGGCAGCTATCCGAACAATCTTGGTCACATGGATTTCCCAGGCTGCTTCCGTTGCCACGACGGCAGCCACAACACCGCCAGAGGCGATCAGACGATCACGCAAGACTGCAACGCGTGCCATAACCTCCTGGCGATGGAAGAGAAATCGCCGAAAATCCTCACCGACCTCGGCGTGACCGACCCTCCCCACCCATAGCGTTTGTAGCGCAGGCCTCCGGCCTGCCGAATTTCATATGCATCAAACAGCTATACTGATGCATATGAGCGCCACACGCACGACTTTGAATATCGATGACGATCTGCTCCGCCAGGCCCGCGAATATACGGGAATCGCGGAAAAGACGGCGTTGATTCACACCGCGTTGCGCGAACTGATCGCCAGGGAAGCGGCCAAACGGCTCGCCGCGCTCGGCGGTTCCATGCCGGAATACCGCGCGGGTCGACGGCACAGGCGTGACACCGCAAGATGATTCTGGCCGACACCTCGGTCTGGGTCAACCATCTACGCCGCGGTGACCATGCTCTCGCCCGGTTGCTACAGGCAGAGAACATTGGTTTGCACCCATTCATCTTTGGTGAGCTTGCCGCCGGAAACCTGCGGAATCGGGAACGCGTGCTGGCGTACTTTGCGTCCCTCCCGCAATTGCCAATCGCTCCCGAGAACGAAGTACATCATCTTCTTGCGTCACGGCGGCTCTGGGGTTCGGGTCTGGGTTGGATCGATCTGCACATCCTGACGGCAGCCAAACTGTCGGGCTGGCGTCTGTACACCGCGGATCACGCGATGAACGAAGCTGCCGGGCGGCTGGAAATCCAGTGCGTTTCGCTTCTGTAGCAGGATGATGCCCCGCCCCGTCGGGCTTATGCCACAGTGGGTGAGTGCACGAGATTCTCGGAATCCTTCGTCCTGGCGGCTACGTCCTCGATCTGGGCAGCCGGTCGGGCAGCTTTGCCGGCGAAGGACTGCCTTGCCCGACCGTCTGCGTAGATGCGGAAGTGCCGGGTTCGCATCCCCGGCTCTTTGTCGCCGCCCGCGCCGAGGCACTCCCGTTTCGGGATGGCCAGTTCGCCGCGGTTATCTCCAATCACAGCCTGGAGCATTTTGAGGCGCTACAACAAGCGCTCGATGAAATCGGACGCGTGGTTGCACGGGACGGTTTCGTGTACGTCGCGGTGCCGGATTCTTCGACCGTCACGGACCGGATCTACCGCTGGTTGGGACGCGGCGGCGGGCACGTCAACAGCTTTACGTCGGCGCCGGCACTCAGCCGGCTTTTGTGCGAAAAGACCGGGCTGCCGCCTGCCGGGACGCGTGTCCTGTGCACGTCGCTGTCCTTCCTGAACCGCGCCAATATCCCGGGAAAGCGGCAGAAGCTGTTGTGGCTTTTCGGCGGTGGCTCGGAACGCGTGCTGCGCTCATTGACATACACGTTTCGGTTGCTCGACCGATTTCTACAAACACGGACTTGCGTCTACGGGTGGGCCTTCTATTTCGGATCGGGCCTCCAGGTCGAGACTGCGACGTGGACGAACGTTTGCGTGCGGTGCGGATCGGCGCATCCCTCGTCCCGGCTTCGCAAAGAGGGATTCGTCGCCGGCAACGTGGTCCGGTGCCCGCAATGCGGAACAAAAAACTATTTCACACCCGACGAAAAGTTTACGTTCCTGCGATAGCCCGCGCCGCCCTCACTCCAGCGGCAGCCCGGATTCTTTGAGCGCGCGCCAGCCGCCGTCGAGAGAAATGGCGTTCGTGTAGCCCATCTGCTGCAGGTTATCGGCGACCAGGGCGGAACGAAAGCCGCCGCCGCAATACAGCACCAGCTTGGCGGATTTGTCCGTGACCTTGGTTTCGATATCGCGTTCGATGATGCCTTTGCTGAGGTGCAGCGCGCCCCTGACGTGCCCAGCCGCAAATTCGCTTTCTTCGCGCGTGTCGACCAGGACGTGCGGCTCGGAGCCGGCTACCATCTTCTTGTAGGCTTCGATATCGATTTCCTTGACGCGCGCTTTGGCGTCGTTCACCAGCTTCAGGAATCCGGGGTTGTGCGGCATCGTTTACTCCACGCGGCGGATCTTGGCGCCCACCTGTGCCAGTTTCGCCTCGATTTTCTCATACCCCCGATCGATGTGGTAGACGCGGTCGATCACTGTTTCACCGCGAGCCACGAGTGCGGCCAGCACCAGCGAAGCGCTGGCGCGCAGATCGGACGCGATCACGCCGGCGCCGGTCAGCTCGCGCGGACCAGCCACGATGGCCTGCTTGCCGTCGAGCCGGATGTTCGCTCCCATGCGCGCCAGCTCTTGCGCGTGCATGAAGCGGTTCTCGAAAATCGTTTCCAGGATAATGGCGATGCCTTCGGCTTGCGTCATTAAGGCCATGTACTGCGCCTGCAAATCGGTGGCGAAGCCGGGGTACTCCTCTGTGGTGATGTCCACTGACCGCAGGCGGCCGCCGCCGCGGACGCGAACCGCGCGGCTGTCCGGCTGCGTGACCTCGATGCCGGCCTGCTGCAGTTTCGCTACCAGCGCCCCGACGTGATCCGGAACGCAGCCAGTAACCGCCAGATCGCCGCCCGTGAGAGCGCCCGCGATCAGGAACGTGCCGGCTTCGATGCGATCGGCAATGATGGTGTGTTCGGCGCCGCCCAATTGCGAGACGCCCTGGATCCGAATGGTGGAACTGCCGGCGCCTTCAATTTTGGCGCCCATTTTCGTCAGCAGATCGGCCAAATCCGAGACTTCCGGCTCGCGCGCGGCATTGCGGAGAATGGTCTCGCCCTTTGCCAGGACTGCCGCCATCATGAGGTCTTCGGTGCCGGTCACGGTGATGCGGTCGAAGTGCACCACCGCGCCGCGCAGCCCTTCGTCCGCTTGCGCTTCAATGTAGCCGTGGGACTGGTGAATGCGCGCGCCCAATTGCTCGAGCCCAAAGATGTGAAGGTTGATCGGACGGGCGCCAATCGCGCAGCCGCCGGGCAGCGAGACACGGGCGCGCCCGCTGCGCGCCAGCAGCGGACCGAGGACCAGGCTTGACGCGCGCATGGTCTTCACCAGCTCGTAAGGCGCTTCGGGGCACACGATGCGCTGCGTTTGCAGTTGAACGCTTTCCCCTTCAACCTCCACCTTCGCGCCAATGTCCACAAGCAGGCGCTGCATGGTTCGGATGTCGCGGACGCGAGGGATGCGTTTCAGTGTGACAGGCTGATCGGTGAGCAGCGCGGCGGCCAGCGCCGGCAGAGCGGAATTCTTCGATCCGCTCGTTGTGACTTCTCCGCGCAGAGGCGTGCCGCCCGTTACGACGAATTTATCCATGAATGCCTTCGCAGTCCTTGAGAGCTTGAGAGATTCGGCCGCCGGCGTCGGCGAGGCGGCGCTCGGCCTCCGGGCGGGTGAGCCGCGCTTTGGCCATCAGAATCGAGACCGCCACGTTGTCCCCGGCAGCCGCCAGCAACTTGGCTGCGTCCGATGCGGAAAGGCCGGTGGCCTTAGCCACGATGCGGCGAGCGCGGTCCACCAGCTTCACATTCTTCGGCTGCACGTTCACCATGAGATTTCCGTAGACATAGCCCATACGGATGAACGCGGCCGTACTGAGCATGTTGAGCACGAGTTTCTGGGCAGTGCCGGCCTTCAGCCGTGTCGATCCCGCGACCACCTCAGAACCCGTGAGCGGCGCAATCGCGATATCGACGGCGCGCGACAGCGCGGATTCGGGGTTCGCGCTGATGCCGACCGTAACCGCGCCGAGCTTGCGAGCCTCCCCGACCGCTCCGAGCACGTACGGAGTACGGCCGCTGGCCGCGATGCCGACCAGCACGTCCCGCGAGGTAAAACCACCGGCGAGCAGATCGCGCACGCCCATCGTGCGATCATCCTCGGTCGCTTCCGTCGGGTGGCTCAGCGCGGCTTCGCCGCCGGCCATAATGCCCTGGACCCAGTCCGTAGGCACGCCGAAGGTGGGCGCGCATTCCGAGGCGTCCAGGACGCCGATGCGCCCGCTGGTCCCAGCGCCTATATAGAATAAGCGTCCGCCCCCGCGAAAAGCCGCTACGACGGCATCGACGGCCCGCGCGATGGCGGGAATCTCGCGGCCGACAGCATCGGCCACAGCCCGATCCTCGCCGTTGATGACGCGGAGGACTTCTTCTGTCGGCAGCGCGTCAATCGACGCCGACGCCGGATTCGCCTGTTCGGTCGGAAGTTTTTCGAGCATGGCCGCGGTTGCGCGGAACCTGGAAAGCTAATTATATTTGGCGGCGAGCCAATAGCCGAGCCGCGTTTGCACCCGCGCCACCTCGGGTCGCCCGCCAACCGCAACCGTGATGTGATGAAAGCCGCCTTCCTCTTTGTTATTCGGGTTGTAGCTGATCAGATACTGGCTATGAAGTTCCTCGCCGATTTTCGAGATGGCTTCTTCCAGCCCTCGCTGCCGCGTGAAGCTGAACTCACTGCCGCCGGTCCCTTTGGTGAATAGCTCGACCGGGTTGTCCTTGAAGATCGCTTTGACATCTTTGAACAGCTCGATCATCAGCGGAAGGAACTGCGCGCGCTCGTTGAGCCCAAACGTCTGATTCACCGTAGTCGGCGTGGAGGGATTCCCGCCCGGTAGCGGATACGCCGCCGCGGGCTGTTGAATCGGCCGCGCCGGCTCAGCGGGCGCCGTCAGGGTGCTCACGACGCGCGACATGTCCACGGCGTAGAAAACGATATTCGCCAGTTGCAGGCCAATCAATGCTTCGCGGGCGCGGCTTTCGCTGCTGAGATCGCGCGTCTCCCCGATCAACAAAAGGATGCGCCGGCGGTTCGGAGGACGCGAGTCGAGCAGCCGGCCGGAATCGACCACCGCGTCAATCAGACGGTTGGATCTGCTGCCGGGCATGATGGACTTGACCGCGCGGGTGATCTTCTCCGGATCGGACGTGAAATCCTGAAGCTTGCGAATTCGGGAATCGTACGCAACCACCGCGGCTTCCCCCTGGTCCCCGATGACCAGCGGCGTAATCAGGTTGCCGATCTTCTGCACCTGGGGCAGGATCGATTGCACCTGGGCATTGGCTTGAACGGCAATCACAAGCGAAATCGGCTGGTAGGCGATGTCCACGTGGATGTTCTGTTCTTTGTCGTTGTCGAACAGGTGGAATTGCTCCGGCTGAATCCCGTTCACGTAATTGCCGGACCGGTCGAAGACCGTCACCGGCGCCACAACCAGATCGGTGCTGACACGGAAAGGAGGAGGCGCCTGGACGGGTTCGTCGCGGCTTTGAGCAAGGAGCAAAGAACCTACCAGTACGATCGCGAACAGTCGAGCCATACTACTCCTGGCGGGCCGCGGCGTGTTCAGTATGCCCGCGCAGTAATTCCAGCACGTGCGGCACCACTTCCACGATAGCATCCAGCGACTCGACCGCGCCCCGTGGCGACCCCGGCAGGTTGACGATCAGGACGCGCCCGCGCGTTCCCGCAACCCCCCGCGAAAGTACGGCCAGAGGCGTGGATTGCCGGCCCCTGGCGCGCATGAGTTCCGGCAGTCCGGGGATTTCTCGATCGATGACGGCGCTCGTGGCCTCGGGGGTGACGTCGCGGGCGGCCAGGCCCGTCCCGCCGGTGGTGAAAATCGCGGAGACCTGGCCTCCGTCCGCCAACGACGCCAGGCGCGCCGAAATGTCGACAGCTTCGTCAGGCACTACCTCGGTCACCGAGACTTTCCAGCCCAGTTGTTCCAGGCGTTCACGCACGGCGGGGCCCGACCGGTCGGTGCGCGTGCCCGCGGCAACCGAATCGCTGATGGTGAGGACGGCCGCGTGCGTCATCTCGTGCCCTCGCGGCGGAAGTCTCCGCTCTTGCCGCCCGTCTTCTCCAGCAAATAGAGGCCTTCAATCGAAATCGACTTGTCCAGAGCCTTGGTCATATCGTAAACAGTGAGCGCGGCAATCGAGGCGGCGGTGAGCGCTTCCATCTCGACGCCGGTGGGACCGGTGGTCGCGGCGCTGGAGACAATCCGGACCCCGTCCTTTTCAAGCGAGACCTCGACGTCCGCATGCGTGAGCATCAGCGGATGACAGAGAGGGATTAATTCGGAGGTGCGCTTGGCGGCGGCGATTCCGGCAATGCGTGCGATCTCCAGAGGATCTCCCTTCGGGTTGGCCGGCAGCTGGCGCAGCACCTCCGGATCGATGCGGACGAAGGCATGGGCGCGCGCCGTTCGGCGCGTCTCCGGCTTGGCGCTGACATCCACCATGCGGGGGCTTCCGGCCGGATCGTAGTGCGAGAGTTTCTTCATTTCAGCAAACTCTCATTTGAGCAGAACCTGAATGAGTTCGCCCTGCGGATATTCGGCGCGAGCGGGATCGGCGACCACAAAAGCGTTGGCGCGTGTCATGGCCGGAACGTCGCCCGAACCGCTCCACCGGAGCGGCGTCACTTCGGTCCCGTCGGAGCTCAGTCGCGCTGGCAGGAAGCGCGTCAGCCCTGTCTTGTGCCGGAACTCTCGCGTCAGCCGGGCAAACGGCATGTGCAACGAGACCTCGTCTTGTCCCGAAAGCAACTCCAGCGCGGCCCGCGCAAAAATCTCGAAAGTGACCATCGTCGAGGCCGGATTTCCCGGCAGGCCAAAGAAGAATTTGTCGCGGGCACTCCCGAACACCAAGGGCTGCCCGGGCTGGATCAGGACGCGATCGAAGTAGAACCGCGCTCCGACGCTCGCCAGCACCTTTTCGACGACGTCGTATTTACCGGCCGAAACGCCGCCCGAGAGCAGCAGAAGATCGGCTGCCAGACCCTGCTCGATCATATCGTGCGTGTGCGCTTCGGTGTCACGCGCCACCGGCAGAATGCGCGGCACACCCCCGGCCCGTCTGACCTGAGCCGCCAGGGAATAGATGTTCGAATTGCGAATTTGAAACTCGTGCGGCGTCTCGCCGACTTCCACGATCTCGTCTCCTGTCGCGATCAGCGCCACCGACGGTTTCCTGTAAACAGACGCGGCGCCGCGGCCAAATGTGGCAAGCATGGCGGCGTCCGTATAGTCGAGGCGCTTGCCGCGATGCAGCACCACTTCTTGCGCGGCGGCTTCGCAGCCGCGTGGATTAATGAACTGGCTGGGCTCCGCGGACCGGTCGATCCGCACTCGGCCGTTAACGCGGCTCGTATGTTCGATCATCACGATCGCGTCAGCCCCGGCCGGCACCGGGGCGCCGGTCATGATTTCGACGGCTTGGCCGCGCTCCACCTCGCCTTGAAACCGCTCGCCGGCGCGGACTTCCCCGATGATCTCGAGTTCGCCCGGCACATCCGCGGCGCGGACGGCATATCCGTCGCGAACCGAGCGTGAAACCGCCGGCGTGTCGCGGTCGGCCGCCACATCTTCGGCCAGTACCCGGCCGGCGGCTTGTTCCAGGTCAATCCGCTCCAGCGCAGGCAGACGGCGCCCTTCGCGAACGTTGGCGCACACGCATTCACGCGCTTCCAAAAACGAGAGCGGGGGCACAGTGTTATTCTACCGCCCGGGTTGTGGGGCGGGTCTCCGGCCTGCCCGCATTCAGGCCTATTCCGACTCTTCGCTTTCGTCCGCATTGGCGCGGCGGACGATCTCCAGTTCCTGGTGATACCGCTTTTGCAGCATCCTTCGGTAGGCCCGCAGCGACAGGCCCGATTCAGCCGCCTGCGCCGTGAGCCGGTCCTCGGCGAGTTGAATCCCCGCCCGGATGCGATCTCCCGCCCACTGCTGAAACTCGGGGTTGTACTCAAAGCCCGACGTCCACAACGCCGGCAGCGCCCGCTGGTAGTTGTCCGGAAGCCCGAGTTGTTCGAACGGGAAACTCGAAGCCCAGTCCCTGTGATACCCGATCTGCATGTTGGAGGGATTGACCGAAACCTGCGCGTGTGTCACGCAGTTGGCAGCGGCGATGTGGTAGCGGCTTCGAAGCATCTCGGTGAGCATCGCGACGGCGCGGAGCTGGGCGGGGCTCATTTCCGCCTCCACCTGCCCGGGTTGCGTGCGTGCCTCGATCGACACACCGAAGAAGCTCTGGTTGAGATTCAGGTATAGCCATCGGTCGTCCGCCCATACCGAGTTGCCCGAATGGTTGGCCGCGTCGGTCTCCGCCACCACACGGTAGACTCTCCCGAACCGGTCGATCAGGAAATGATAAGCGTGTTTGCGGCGCACGTACTCGAGTAAAGACTCGTCGATCTTTTTCAGGACGCGGTTTTGTTCGGCCTCGAAGGGCGCCAGCCGGCTCTCCGTTGTGTGGAAGACAATGCCCGCTGGTTCGCTGCGCCGGACCCCTTCGGACTGCGCCGCCTGGCCCAACGGGAAAGCCAGATAAGAACGAGGATGATTCGCCACCAGGTAATGGTTATCGATTCTGAGCCCGTTGCTGTAGACTTCGGAAGCCGCCGTCTTTTCGACCTGCCAGACGTCGGACGATGCAGCGAGCGGTGCAACCGCGGTCGTGGCGCGCTCGATCGGCTTGATCGAAGGCAGCACCGGGTGGAGCGGCTTCTGAGAGGGGATGAACAAGACCGCCGATAGGCTCGCGGTGACTCCGACGAGCAGGATGAGTCCGGCGACGCGCCAGGGGATGTTGTAGCTCTTCCATCGCAGACGCGGCGCGACATTCTGCAGGAATTTCAAACGCTCAACGGGATCGTCGATGCGCTTCGCGCACGTGTCCGCCACCCGTGCGGAGTACCGCCACAATGCCCCGGAGGTTTCGTCCGCAGTCTGGCCAGACGCCGGCTTCGCCGGTTCCGGAGACTTCGCCAGGCTGCCATCGGTCTTTGGACGGCTCAAAAAGCTTGCGCGTTTTGAAAATGGCACGGGTATGGGTCCCACTGCCTCGCAGCGAATCGGGCAGAGCTGTAAATTGCATGCTAACGAGACGGCCCGGAATGAAGCAAGAATACCGATAGACCAGACGCGGAGTTATCCGAAGTTAACAGGCCTCACCCAGTACTCTCATAGCTCGGTCAACCTAACT
>DASXAK010000046.1:0-8919 GCA_036406715.1 Bryobacteraceae bacterium
GGTATGCGATCGGGCAGATGCCGCAGATCCGGGACGTGATGTCCGCCACTTCCGAAAAATGCCGGCCGCGCAAGAACGCCTCGAACAGGCGCGGCGGTTCGAAGATCTTGAATTTGACGTCAGTAACCTGATCGCCTTTCAACTTCACGTACAAAGCGCCTTCGCCTTCCACCCGCGCGAGGTAGTCCACCCGGATGGTATGAGATTTAGCCGCAGTCTCGCTCATACGTGTTCACACTCCTCGCTCGCCTTGCGGAATTGCCAGGCCCAGGCGTTGAATCCGCGGAAGGCGCGCGTGATTTGCGGGTCACTCTGGCCCAGAATGCGGAGGCGGTCCGTGAGGGATTGGGTGTTGGGCGTTTCCATCGGTCCGAAGCAGCCGAAGCAGGCGCGATGATAGCTCGGGCAAAGCGCTCCGCAGCCGGCCTGGGTGACGGGACCGAGGCACGGCATTCCGTGCGCCACCACGCCGCAAACGTTGCCCTTCCGCTTGCATTCGACGCAGAGGCTGTAGGTCGGAACGTTCGGCTTACGTCCGGCGAGCGTCGCCGAAATCAGCTCGATCAACTGGTGCTTGTTGATGGGGCAGCCGCGCAGCTCGAAATCCACGGGTACGTGCTCGGCTACGGGCGTCGACAGCTTCAAGGTGCTGATGAAGGCCGGTGTGGCGTAGACCGCGCGGACGAAGTCATCGACGTCTTGCCAGTTCCGCAAAGCCTGAATGCCGCCCGCGGTGGCGCACGCGCCGAGCGTCACCAGCACGTGGCACTGCCGGCGGATATGCTGGATCCGCTCGGCATCGTGATGAGTGGTGATCGAGCCTTCCACCAGGCCGATATCGTAGGGACCTTTGAGCATTGTGCGAGTGGCTTCCGGAAAGTAGACGATGTCGACTGCGCCCGCGACCGGGAGCAGATCGTCCTCGGCATCCAGCAGGCTCAACTGGCACCCGTCGCATGACGCGAATTTGAAGACCGCAACCCTCGGCTTTCCGTGAATTTTAGATTTCATGGCGCTCCAGCAGATTCTGCAGCCGGTCATAGGAGAAGACCGGGCCGTCGCGGCAAATGAAATACGGCCCGTACTGACAATGGCCGCATTCGCCAATCCCGCATTTCATGTTGCGCTCCATGGAAATGTAGATGCTGCTCGCATCGACGCCGCGGGTTTCCCGAAGCTCGGCGACGACGTAGCGCATCATGATCTCCGGCCCGCAGATCATGGCGATGGTGCGATCGGAGTGCAGCCGGAGGTGGCGGAATAGGGTTGTGACCACTCCCACACGGCCATGCCAGGAAACTCCGCCGTAGTCGACGGTGGTAAGCACGTGCGTATCGGCTGCATGCGGCCAGGACGTCAGTTCTTTGCGGAACAGCAGGTCGTGCGGCGTCCGGGCGCCGTACAGCACGATGAGACGCACATAATCTTCGCGGCGGCGAAGGACGTGATAGATGACCGGGCGAAGCGGAGCCAACCCGATGCCCCCGGCAACGATCAAAACATCTTTGCCGCGGGCCGCTTGCACCGGCCAGGATGTGCCAAACGGGCCGCGCACACCGATCCAATCGCCGCGCCCCCGGCTGACAAGAGCGTGAGTTGCCTGGCCGACGGAGCGCACGGTATAAGTCAGCCGGCTGAGGTCATCGGGATCGCCGCTGATGGAAATCGGGAGCTCGCCCACGCCGGGTATGTACAGCATGCTGAACTGCCCCGGCGCGAAGCCAGGCGGCCGTCCGCCGTCCAGTGGCTCGAGCGCAAAGGTGAACGTGTCCGCCGTCTCCTTGGAGATCTCCGCCATCCGGTAAGGATGGGGAAGCATCGGGTCGGAGCTTGCGGCCGTGCTGGCGATCTCTTCAGTGATGGGCATAAACATCCAAAAGCTGCATCCGGGTGGACTGCAAGCGCTGTTCGAGAATTCCGATGAACCGTTGCATCAGCTCGTAGCCGAGGTCATGGTTTTGTTCGCACTTTGTGCGCAGGCATTTTCCATCGAGCGCGATGGCGCGTATGACTTCGACGGCCCGCCCGTCGGACCGCCAGTAGTGCGGCGCCACCAGCCAGGACCAGCCGAGGACGTCGTCTTTCTCCAGAGTCTCGACCACCATCGGTGCCGACTGCGGCTGCTTGATCTCGATTGCTACCCGGCCGTGGCGAATCAGATAGAACTGATTGGCCTCCTCGCCTTGCCGGAAAAGGTAGGATCCCGCCTCAAACCGAACGTTGGACGCGCAGCCGACCAACAATTTGAAGTACTCCGGATCGAGTCCTTCAAAGAACGGGTGTTCTGCCAGGATCCGCTCAAGTGTTTCCATCGTCCTTCTCCCTTGATTGAGTTGTGGAGACCGGGATAGGCTCCCGGATGGCGCGAGCCTCTTCGGTGATGTCAATGGCGGCGGGACACCAGGTAATGCAACGCCCGCAACCGACGCAGCCGGAACCGCCGAACTGATCGGTCCAGAACGCCAGCTTGTGCATCATCCATTGGCGGTATCGCGATTTGGCGGACTGCCGCACGCTGCCGCCGTGAATGTAAGAAAACGTCTGGGTAAAACAGGAGTCCCACTTGCGCCAACGCTCCGCATGCTGGCCGGCCACGTCGCTGGTGTCCTCCACGGTCGTGCAGAAACAGGTGGGGCAGACCAGCGTGCAATTGCCACACGTGAGGCAGCGGCGTGCGATGTCGTCCCACCGGGGGTGGTCGAAACTTTCCGCGAGCTGGTCGTGTAGGCCGTTGATATCGATACCGCGACTCTGCTGTGCCGCGCGGGCGATCGCTTCCTCGGCTTTGCGGCAAATCTCCGGGGAGGCCGGATGAGAACCGATCTGGCGCAGAATCTCTGCGCCCCGGTCGCTCCCGGCATCCACAACAAAGTGAGACGCTCCGTTTTCGAGGATTTCAGTCAAGGCGAGATCGAAGCCAGAGGCCGTGCGCGGACCGGTGTGCATGGATGCGCAGAAGCACGTCGGCGCGGCTTGCGTGCAATTGACCGCGACGATGAACGCCTGCTGCCGGCGGGCACGATAGACCGCATCGGCGAAGCGGCCTTGGGCGAGGACACGATCCTGCGCCTCGATGGCGGCGAGTTCACAAGCCCGCACGCCCAACAAGGCATACCGGGGCGGCGGACCGGCTTCCTCGAGGATGTGGAACGTGCCGTTATTGCGTTGCACCTGAAAGAGGCGGACCTCGGGCGGATGAAAAAACTTCTTCCAACTCTGCGGGCCGACGGTGTAGCCGAACAAGGCGCCGTCTTCACGTTTGCGGAGGCGGTACTGGCCGGGTTGCTGCTCCTCGGTCCAGCCGGCAGGGAGATCGTCGAGCGATTTCAGCGTGTCGTAAACAATGGCGCCATCGCGAAGGACCGGTCCGACCACCTGGTAACCGCGGCTCTCCAAGGAAGGGATCAGCTTTGCGAGAGCCCCGCGATCCACCACTGCCCGCGCATACTCGGTGGCAGGGGGCATAGGAGTTATGGCTCCTTAAACCTGATTGTAGCTCAGATGCGCGCGCCGCACCTGAAAAAACGCGGGAGGGATGGTACTCCTTTGGGGGCGGATTTTATCAGGGAGCCGACTTCTACCCGGAGACGAGGTGGAGTCTCAGAATCAGTATTTGCGCGTATTTCTCGAAATCGGGATCGGTCGTGAAGATACTCAGGCTGCGCCATTTTACAACCAATTGTGTAGAGCCTTGTGGAGCTAGCGGGCCGCAACGTGGCCGGCTGCGCGGATTCGGCGTGAACCGGAGGGATTGTGAACCGTTAACTGCCCGGTTTGCGGCACGGCAACTTGGCACGTAAGTACCGCATTTTCAAAAACCCACCGGTGGCGTGGAAATTGCCCATTAGGCCCCGTCTGGAACGCGGGTAGAATCCGGCCGCGCTCCACCGGAGGGTACACCGATGCGACGTTTCCTCTTGGGTCTCAACGTGATGGCGGCCCTCGCCGCGGCTGTGCCGGGATTCGCCGGCACCGATATTTTCGTGAACGGAACGGAGTTGACCGGCCGGCAGGTGCAAGCGCTCATGGCCACGTACCGAGTGACGGCGCCGCCGCCCGGGCGCTACTGGTACGATGCGCGCAGTGGCGCGTGGGGATTGGAAGGCCACGAGACCGTCGGATTCCTGATGCCCGGCCACGATTTTGGCCCGCTGGCGCCGAATGCGTCCGCGGGGCGCACCGGCGTCTTTATTAATGGACGCGAGTTGAACAACGTGGAGGCCGTCACCCTCCAACGGACGTTCGGCGCGGTGTACCGCGGACGCTGGTGGCTGGATGGGCGGACCGGATATTGGGGAGCGGAAGGCAATCCGGTGCCGCTGGGAAATATCAAAATGGCCCTGCGGACCCAGCAAGGTTCCTCCGGAGGCGGCGATCACTCCTGGAGCAGCACCTACGCGAGAGGCAACTCGGACGGAAACTGCGGGTACGTCAGCGTGGACGGCGCGACCGTCATGACCGGCTCGTGCCGGTAGACGCCGCCTCGCCGAGAGAAACGAGTGATGGATCCGATCACCTTTCGCTTTCTGGAACGAATTCTGGACGTGGGCGCGGGCGGTCTCTCGATCGTTTTGGGATACCGCCTCTTCTTTCATTTGCCTCAGAAGACGGACGGCACCGGCAAAATCATTCTGCCGGGCAATATCTCCGTCTATGTGAGCCGCGTCGGGCCGGGCATTTTCTTTGCGATGTTCGGCGCGGCCGTAATTGCGCTGTCGCTGCATAGCGCGATTTCGTTCACGCCCGCTCGAGCCGACGGGCGAGGCGTCGAGTTCTCCGGAATCTCGGCCACAGCAGACGCTGCCGAACACCCGGCCGGGGAGATGGATCGGGCGCGCCTGCGGCCGGAGATGGCGACGCTCAACACGATTCTTCCCGACCTCAAGCAAGACCTTCCGGCGGCACGGCGGGTGCAGATTGAGCAGGCGATTCCTCGCGTGAAGCTGGGCTTGATGAGAGGCGTTTGGGCAGCGGACTGGGGCGATTCCACGGCATTTGAAAGATGGATGCGAGAGGGACCGGGGACGCCGCCGCCGGCAGGACTGGAGAGAGCGGCCGAGTACTATTTGTACAGCGGAGGACGATAGCGATGTGTCGTGCGACGCGGCCCGCGCTGATTTTCGCCGCGATGATCGCGGCACATGCCCCGGCGCAAACCCGCGCCGATTTATTGGCTCATCTTTACGACGACGCCACGATGCGCGACTGGAAAGCGCGTTATCGCGTTTCCACGGCCAAGCTGAACGAACTGATCGTGAAGCCGGCTTCGCCGCCGAGGCTGCAGAGCGAACTCGCGCGGGTGCGATTCGAACATCCGCTACCGGAAGAGCAGACCGGCAAGCAATTCGATATGCGAGGCGACCCGCTCCAATACTATTCGGATCCGGGCACGTACACGGTCTACTTGCCCGTTTTGTCGCTGAAATTCCTGGACGATCTGGCGATTGCCTACACCTGGCGCGAAGCGCACGGTGGCGCCATCGACGAAGTATTTAACTACGTCGCGGAACTCAAATATCGGGCTGCCAAAGACTTTCCGGGCGGCCGCTATCCACGGCCTCTGACGGAGTTGCACATTCCCGACAACGCGTTACAGGATCCGGAGGTGAACGAGCGGTCGCTTGGCCGTTTCACGACTGCGCGCGCATTCATTGAAGGGCATGAACTCGGCCACCTGTTCGGCTGCGACCGTCTTCCGAATCCGATTGAACGCGAGAAATGCGCCGATGACATGGGGGCGCGCATCGTGTCCGACTTCATGAAACGCGCGCAAGTTGCGCCGCTGGGAGTGGTCATCTACTTCATGGCGGCAGTCCACTGGTGCGAAAACTCGGCTGATTTCGCGAACCGGCAGGATTGGGAAAAGTTCCTTCACAAGGCCGATCATCCGCTCACGCCGGACCGGCTCACGGCTCTGGCCGCGCAGTTGGAGGCGGGGAGCGGCGGCGATCGCGGCATGGTAACGGTCGCGGGACAGATTCGGAAGCTCGCCGCATTCACGGCCGATGAAGACGTGCTCCGAGGAATTATCCTGGTGGCCCAGGCCGGCGATCGGATGGCCGGTGGACACCCGGTGCCCGCGGGCAGTCGCGCAGCGTCGGCTGCATTCGATGGGTCCTATTCGGGAACCGTTGTTTTCCTGAATGATCGGGAAAACGGACCGGCTACGCTGCAGATGGCGCTCACGCGGCGCGCCGACGAAGTAAGCGGGCGGTATACGTTCGGGCTGGGCGACGCAACCCTGCAAGGAAAAGTAGTCTCCGGCAAACTCTACTTCCAGTGGTGGTGGGGACAGGCCTGGGGCAACGGTGTGATGCAGGCCACGGAAAACGGCGCCGGGTTCCGCGGGACCTGGGGGTATCGCGACGCCAGCGAAGGCGCCGGAACGTTCGCGGGCCGTCGGCACTAAGACTCGAGCAACTCGACGATCTCTGGATGCTGCATTCTCTCCGCCCAGGCGCGCGGCGTCGCCCACGGCTCCGCGTCGGCTTCCACTGGGTCGGCGCCGCGCGCGAGGAACAGCTTCACCATCTCGATGCGCCCCCACCGGCAGGCCCACCCCAGCGGCGTGCTTTGGAGAAGCGTGTCCCGCACGTCCAGGCGGGCGCCGGCATCGAGCAGCATCTCCGCGAATCGCACACCCACGCCGTGATCGCCGGCAGCCACCTGATGCAGCATGGTCTCACCGTAATTCGAACCGAGGTGGTGCGGTCCGCAGCGCGCCAAAATCATCCGGAAGCATTCGCAGCATTCCAACTTCTGCGGCACTTCGTAATCTTCGATGTTGTGCAACGGGCGAAATAATGTCCCGAACCAGCGCGGATCATCCGGCGGCCAATCGACACGCTCCAGTGCCATCCGAACAATATCAATGGAACCCGCGCTCGCGCCGCCCCACAGCAACTGCTCCGCTACCTTGTGACCCGAGAAATCGTTCGGCACGATATGAGAATCCATTTCGCCGGCCAGCATTTTGCGGGCGATCTCGGTCTGCCGCGCATAACCGGCTGAGCCCGCATCGATCCAGCCGCCATACCGCTCGATCAAGTCGATCATCTCGGGATTGCGATACTCGTAGGCGCGATATGCGGGTGAGCCCGAACACCAGACCTCGGCGTTTGGATCCGCGCCCCTCTCGAGCAGCAGACGCGCCATCTCGATGCGATTCAGAACGACCGCTTGAAATAGCGGCCCGCCGGCCGACCACGTCTTCTCCTCAATATGGCCCACCTGCGTCCGTTCATCCGGATCGAGGCCAAGGTCGAGCAACCGGCGCAGGACATCGAGCTGGTTACCTCTCACCGCGGTCTCCAGCAGGCTTATGCCCTCCAGGTCTTCCTTTGGACATTTCGCCAGGTAATCCCACCGGCCGAGAGCCGTGGCGGAGGTTGGATTGAGCTTTGCGCCGTGGTCCAGAAGCAATGCCGCCACGCGAAGGAACTTCTCGTTGTCGAAGAGCCACTCTCCTCCGTGCCCTGCCGCAGCAAAATCGAGCGGCGTCCAGCATTTCGACCCCCCGTTGACGTCCGCCCCGTGATCCAGCAGCCACTTCATCACGAGCAGCTTTCCCTGGCCGGCCATTTGATGCAGCATCGTCGGGCCGCTCGGCGGACACATTCCCGCCAGCTCCGGGTGCTCCTCGAACACACGCACCACGGCCTCCTCGCTGCCGGATTGCCACGCCCTTTGCAGCTTCCGCGTGGCTTCTGTGGGGGTTTGGGGGCCGCGTAGTCCCCGCTTCTCGCGAGTTGCGCGAATCAGGTCGACGATCTCGTCATAGCCGCGATCGCGTGCGAGTAGGAACGGGCTCGTGGCGTCCCGATTGGGCCAGATGCCGCCGTCCGTGTCGGCCCCGAATTCCAGCAGCAGCTTGGTCATCTCCAGATCGCGCCTCAAGACAGCCATGTGCAGCGCCCGCATCTCACCGCGGCCCTGGTCGACAATCTCCGGGCGGCGTGTGAGGAGTTCGCGGGCAGCCTGGACGTCCCCGCTTTCCGCCGCCTCGTGCAGCCTTTTCGCCGTGACTCCATCGACTGCGGCCTTCAGCTTGGGCCAGCTCTCGAAACCATAAGAACGCGCCAGCACGAACTGCGCGTCGTGAAGGGCAAACGTTTCGGGCGTACCCATGCGGTGATATGCCGTAACTTCGGCGACTGCTTCAGGAGATGATGCGCGGTAAGCTTCGAGCAATTCCTTAGCCTGGCGCTTCAGTTGATCGAGGTCGGGGTTCTCGCGCATCGCGCGAGTGGGCGGTTGCTGACTCATATGAGCTCCTTTCCGGGCGGCGCGATTGGACACCGGCCGTTGGTGCCCGCTGTCCGCTTACCGGGCCAGAAAAGAGTTCATTTGAAACTCAGTCCACAAATCACGATTCGGGGTGGACGCCGTCCTTCCCGCGGACCTGGCTGGCGCCCCGCGCGCCAATCCTCAGCATACCAAAGGCGCGCATCCGGAACTGTTTCGACCGAAGCACGAATCTTGCTTCCGGCACCCTCGTATTGGGCGGTTGTGGATACGGGGAGAAGGCGCGAGTGCGTGGCCCAGCCGGGCCGATCGTCAGGACTTGATGACGCGGCCGTCGGACAGCTTGATCAGCGAGCTGAGCATAGCCGGCAATCCGCTCTTCGCGGCGCCGCCGGTGCAACTGATGGTGTCGCCCGGCATTACGGTATTGTGCGACCAGCCATACGACTTCAGATGATTCAGGCTCATCATCTCGATGTCCCACTCGACCTTCTTGCCTTGTTCGTCGGTGACCTCGAGAAAGATATGGGCGTGCGGGTTGGTCCACTCGAAGCGCTTCACCACTCCGGTGACGGTGACCGGGTTCGCCATGTTGTACATGGCGGTGGAGTGATGGGCCTGCAAGGGCAGCGTGGCCGCCAGCAAACCTAGCGTCAAGACGGGGATGATCAGCCG
>DASXAK010000047.1:0-25166 GCA_036406715.1 Bryobacteraceae bacterium
CGCCTTTGTCGTGGACTGGTTCTATGCACTTCCTCCTTGTGAACGACCTTCCTCACAATCAGGAAAGCCGCCGACACCTATTTCAGAAAAACAGGTCCGGAGAACGGAAAGAACCGTTCCCAAGTTCAATATGGCTCCGAATTGAGGAAAAGTCAAGGAACCACGAACCAATTCGGGGGCTACACTGCCATCCGGTCCCATTCCGGCGAAAATTCGGTGAAAAAGTGAACAGCGGAGGCTCGGACTTAACATTCGTTATTCTTTGACACCGCGCAGTTCGTGCGATAGCGTATAAAACCAATAGGAGGGATCATTGTGAACCGGATTTTTATCGTAGGCTTGGGGGCGCTTTCACTCGCGGCAGCCGGCGTCGCCCAGCCCGCCAGAAGCTGTGAGAGCTTGAAATCACTGGCTCTGGCCGATACCACGATTACGGCGGCGGAGGCCGTCCCAGCAGGTCCTTTCCAGCCGCCGGCGACACCGGAACTGCCCGGCCGGAATGCGCCTCTTGTGCTTCCCGCGCACTGTCGCGTAGCCCTATTATTGTCGCCGTCGACCGATTCTCATATCGAAAGTGAAGTCTGGCTGCCGGATGCCGAGTGGAACGGGAAATATCAGGAAGTCGGCAATGGAGGGTTCAACGGGAACATCGTATATAACGCGATGGCGGCCGCGCTGCGCGAGGGCTACGCCACGGCCTCGACCGATGGCGGGCACAAAGGGGGCAGCGCGAGCTTTGCGCTGGGGCATCCCGAGAAAATCACGGATTTCGCTTATCGCGCGATTCACGAGACGGCGATGAAAGCGAAAGTTTTGATTACCGCCTATTATGGCCGGGCCGCGAAATTTTCGTATTGGAACGGCTGCTCGACCGGCGGCAGGCAGGGCTTGAAGGAAGCGCAGAGATTTCCCGACGATTTCGACGGTATTGTGGCCGGCGCGCCGGCCAACTACGAGACGCACCTACACGCGTGGACGGTTGAAGTCGGTATGGCGGCCATCCAGAACGACAAAAACATTCTGCCGGCCAGCACCTATCCGATCGTCAACAAGGCGGTGCTAGCCGCGTGTGATGCGCAGGATGGCGTCAAAGATGGTTTGTTGAACGATCCACGCAAGTGCAAGTTCGACCCCGACAAGCTGCTGTGCTCCGGGAGCGCTAACGAGAACTGCCTGACTGCCGACCAGGTCGAAGCCGTTAAGAAGATTTATGCTCCCGCGAGGACCAAGAGCGGCGAACTGATCTTCCCGTCGTTCGAGCCGGGCAGTGAAATGGGCTGGGCGTTGCTGGCGGGCGGCAATGCGCCGGCGGCCATCGGGCAGGACACTTTCCGCTATCTGACTTATGCCAACCCGAACTGGGACTGGCACACCTTCGATCTCGACCGCGACACGGCGGCCGCCGATCAGAAGGATGATGGCATCATCGACGCGATCGATCCGGACCTTTCCAAATTCAAAGCGCACGGCGGCAAGCTTCTGATGTTTCACGGGTGGAATGATACAGCCATCGCGCCGGAGAACAGCATCAATTACCACGCGAGTGTGCTTAAGAAGATGGGCAGCAAGCAGGAGGACTGGTACCGGCTGTTCATGGTGCCTGGCATGCAGCATTGCGGCGGCGGACCGGGCCCGAACCAGATCAACTGGATGGGCGCACTGGAGCGCTGGCGGGAATCGGGAACGGTACCCGAGCAGATCATGGCAGCGCACGTCACAGGATCAAACGTGGATATGACGCGGCCGCTATGCCCGTATCCGCAGGTCGCGACGTACAGGGGCGCGGGCAGCGTTAATGACGCGGCCAGCTTCTCGTGTAAGAACCCGTAGGCGTGCCACACGCCTTGAACGCGCCGCGGCACGGTGGATGCTGTTAACGCCGGTCTCGAATCGTCCAGAGATAGATTTTCTGGCCGTCTACATCTTCCACTTTGTCGGGCGGCCAATCGCCCATGTCCCAATTATGCGAGACGATGCGGCTGCCCACCTTCAGCTCTTTCCAGAGCTTGGGCCGCAGCCTGACGTTCATTGACGGAATCAGGTAAAGAGCGACAACGGTCGCGTTGTGGAGATCGGTCTCGAAAAGATCTTCTACTTCGAATCGCACGTTGCCGCCGACTCCCGATTGATCAGCATAGTGACGGGCGCGTTGGATGAGGTCCGGATTGATGTCGATGCCAACGCCGCGCGCGTGGTTTTCTTGCGCCGCCATGATGACAATGCGGCCGTCGCCGCAACCGAGATCATAGACGACGTCGCGCTCGGTAACGCCGGCCAGACGCAGCATTGCCGCGGCCACGTCGTTCGAAGTTGCGAGGTAAGGGACTTCAGTAATCTGCACCATCTTCGGCGGCGTTTGGGCCGCTATCACAAAGAACGCCGCCAGTGCGGTGGTTAACAGAAGCACAGATCGACTTCGCATATCCCTGGGCATCTTCGTGGCATCCGGCAGGCCAGAGTGAGAATTCGGCCGCAATAAACGGATGGCCTATGGGTTCACGAGAACATATGCTTGGAATGGGGCGCGGCGAGTCCAAGGGACTTTGGCGCAGTCCCGAGATTCCGATATACTGCTTGGACGTGAGGAGGGGCATGAACCGAGCAGCGTTTCTCGCGACGATTTTATTCGCCTTCGGCACAGTTGCCGAAGCCATTGACGATCCGGTGAGTCTCGACACGGGAACGGTCGCCGGGGCAGCGACGGGCAGCCCGGACGTGCGTGTCTTCAAGGGCATTCCGTATGCAGCACCGCCGGTGGGCGATTTGCGCTGGCGCGCTCCCAAGCCGGCTGCGCGCTGGGAAGGAACCCGCAACGCGAATGAGTTCAGCCCGGTGTGCATGCAGGGCGGCAACCAGAAGATGAGCGAGGACTGTCTCTATCTCAACGTCTGGACGGGCGCGAAGACCGCCAGCGAGAAGCGGCCAGTCATGTTTTGGATTTACGGCGGCGGTTACTATACCGGCTCGGGCTCGCAGCCGATGTACGACGGCACCGCATGGGCCCAGAAGGGCGCTGTGGTGGTGACGTTCAACTACCGGCTGGGCAACTTCGGCTTTTTCGCCCACCCGGAGCTGACCAAGGAATCGGACCGGCGGGGAGCGGCGAACTTCGGCGTGATGGACGCGATCGCGGCGTTGCAATGGGTGCAGAAGAACATCGCGCAATTTGGCGGCGACCCGAAGCAAGTGACGATCTTAGGCGAGTCGGCCGGCGCCGGGATGGTCGCGAACCTGATGACGATACCCTCGGCGAAGGGCCTGTTTGTGCGCGCAATCGGCGAGAGCAGCGCCTGGTCGACCGCGACCGTCGCTGCATTGAGCACACTGACGGATGCCGAACAAGAAGGCTCGAAGCTGGCGGACGCCGTGGGTGCGAAGTCGCTGGCGGAGCTGCGGGCGAAACCGGCGGAGGAGATTCTAAAAGGCGGGCGCGGGTCGGGGCCAGTGGTGGATGGGTGGCTGATTCGGGAGGACCCCGGGAAGGTCTTTGCCGCGGGTAAGCAGATCGACATACCAGTGCTGACCGGATCGAATCGCGACGAATCGTTCGGCGGTAATCCGAAATCGGCGGCCGATTTCGTGGCCGCGGCACGGAAGCGGTTCGGCGACCTGGCGGATGCGTACCTGAAAGTCTATCCGGCGTCCTCCGACGAAGAAGCGCGCGAATCGGCGTTCTATTCGGGACGCGACGAAATGGCCTTTGTGATGCGCAACTGGGCGCGGCTGGCAGAGAAGCCCGGCAAATCCAAAGCGTTCGTCTACTACTTCACCGAGCAGCCGCCGCGACTGCCCAACGCGCGCGGGGCGTTCGCGCCCGGACCGCACGGGAGCGCCACGCATGTCTCCGAGATCCTGTACGCATTCGGCCATTTGGATGGCAGCCGGACGTGGACCGACAGCGACCGCCAGGTGGCGGACGCCATGTCGTCCTACTGGGTTAACTTCGCGAAGAACGGCAACCCGAACGGCCAAGGGCTGAATCAGTGGTCCGCCTATGACGGCAAGCCGCAGAGCGTGATGGTGTTCGGCAATCCTCCCGAGGGCGCGCAGGCGCCGAACGAGGCGGGGCTGGCGTTCTTCCAATCGTATTTCGACAAGCTGACGGCGCGATAACCCCCGCAGTCGCTTACGGACGCTGGATCAGCTCAATCCGGTTACCGGCAGGATCGACCGCGAAACCGAGGATGGTCCCCGTGTTTCGGAACGCGCGCGGTTCGCCGGTCATCGTTCCCCCGGCGGCCTTCACCGCAGCCACGGTTTTGGCCATGTCTTTCACGATGAAAATCACGTGCGGAATCGGGTCCTTCACGTCATCGGAATCGCGATGAAACAGAATCATGAACGGGTTCTTGTTAGCCTTGGCGGCTTCGACCGTGTCGCCAAAATTCACGAAGACCTCGGTGCCTCCCGGATTTTCGACGCGATTGACCTCCTGCATCCCGAACGCGGCCTGGTAAAACTTCGCCAGCGAGACAGTGTCTTTCGCGGCGATGCGCACTGAGTCGAGGGCCACCTGAGCGTGGGCGGCGCTCGCGAGCATCAGCGCGGCGAATAGGGCGAGTGTCTTCATCAAAGCCTCCGTGGGCAAGGTTCCATGATAGTCCAGGTTAGGGACGAACCCGCTGCCACAAAAGAAAAAGGGCCGGATCGCTCCGGCCCTTTCTCGCGTTCACTGATTGCGGTTTGTTACTTCGGCGTCACGTGGATCAGCGCCCCGGGATTGGCGTCTTCCACCAGCCACAGCGATCCATCCGGCCCTTCTGCCACGTCGCGGATGCGCTTACCCACATCCCAGCGTTCGGCGGGTTTCGCGCCGCCGTGGCCGTCGAAAATGATCCGGTTGAGCGACCGCGTCCCCATGCCGCTGATGATGCCGTTGCCATCCCACTGCGGGAAGCCCTGCTTGCCGTGGTAGAACATCAGGTTGCCCGGCGCCACCACCGGCACCCAATAGATTGCCGGTTTCGCCAGATCGGGCCGCGTATCGGGACGCGGAATGGCCACGCCGTTATAGTTGTCGGCATAGCAGACCAGCGGCCAGCCATAATTCTTGCCCTTCTCGATCAGGTTCAGTTCGTCGCCGCCGCGCGGCCCATGCTCCACTTCCCACAATTCTCCGGTAGGCGAAAAAGCCAGCCCGTAGGGCGTACGGTGGCCCATGGTCCAAGTTTCTGCCGGCGTCAGGTTTTCAGCGGGAAACGTATAGGTGCTGACCACCTTCGCCGTCTTGGCGGCTTCGGTATCGCTCGGCGGATCGATCAGCGGGATCGAGGACGCGCCCGTTTTGCCTTCGTTCGGATTGCCGGGCGCGGGTTTGCCGTCCAGCGTCAGCCGCAGAATCTTGCCGACCGGCTGGTTCGGATCCTGTGCCGGCGTGAACCGCTGCCGGTCGCCCACCGTGAGGAACAAATACTGGCCGTCGGGTGAGAAAGCGATCGCTGCGCCCGCCTGGCCGCCCTTCCCCCGCGGCATCTGGCGCCACAACACCTGGAAGTTGGTCAGCCTCGGCCCGCCGCCGAAGGGCCCGCGACCGCCGGTGAGAGTCAGTTTGCCGCGCCCGAGCGCCAGACCCCCGCCGTAGTCGCCCGGCTCGACATAAGTCAGATAGATATTCTGGTCAGTCGCAAAATGTGGGGAGACGTACACGCCGAGCATGCCGTCCTGGCCCTCCCAATAAACGGGGGGAGTCCCGTTCACTAGCGTCTTCTCGCCCTGCTGGCTCACCAGCCAGACTGGGCCGATCTTTTCGGTGATCAGCATGCGCCCGTCGGGCAGGAACGCGATGCGCCACGGCAGCTCAAACGTGGATACCGTAGTCATATTGAAGGGCAGGCTGGCTTCGGGCTTCGTTTCGCCCGCATTGACCTGGCCCCACACCGCCGTGGACGCCAAGGTCAACAGCAACGCCGTTTTCGCGAATTTCATCGTCATGTGTCTTTGCTTCTCCAGCGCCCGACTTCGTTCATCGAGGGCACTGTTGTTCATCGTATCCTACCCGGGGAATCAGGCAAAATCGGCCGTGGCTTGCCGAGCCGAAGAGTGAGGATGCAGCGCAGCCGCCATACTATCGACTTGTGGTATAGTCTTTCTCTCGCTTGCGGACCATCAAATTCCTCACCATCGCCGCCATGCAAGGTGTCGCCGCGCGCCGGTCATGAAAAGGACGCTGCCAATCGCATTGCTTCTGTGTGCGCTCTCGCCGGCTCAGTGGATCCACTATCCGACGGCGGGAGTGCCGAAAGGCAAAGATGGCCGGCCGAACCTGACGGCTCCCTCGCCGCGCACCGCGGATGGGAAGCCGGATCTTTCCGGGATGTGGAGGATCGCGGATACGCTGCCTTGTCCCAAAATCCTGACCGATGATCACGGGGAGTGTTTGGAGAAGGACCCGATCGGCCAGTTGACCGCCGATATGAGCAAGGCGGTGCCAGGCGGGTTACCGCTCACGCCATGGGGCGCGGACTTGATCAAGCAGCGGAAGGCGACCGGGCTCGATCCGCACGTGAACTGTATGCCCTCGAATTTCCCCCGCCTGTTCACTTTGCCGCACATTACGAAATTCGTGCAGACGCCGGGGTTGCTGGTGCTGCTGAACGAGTTTAATGCCAGCTACCGGCAGATTTTTCTGGATGGCCGTCCGCTGCCATCGGATCCGCAGCCTTCCTGGAGCGGGTATTCGAGCGGAAAGTGGGAACGAGACACTCTGGTGGTACAGACCAACGGGTTTCGTGATGATCTGTGGATGGACCTGGCGGGTGCGCCGCTCACCGCCGCCGCTACCGTGACGGAGCGCTTTCACCGGCCGAATTTCGGCGCGCTCGAAATCGAGGCGACGGTGAACGATCCAAAAGCCTATACCCGGGCATGGACCGTGAAGATCCCGCTCAAGGTAGTGCTGGACACCGAACTAATCGACGAAATCTGCCTGGAAAACGAAAAAAGCGCGCAGCACATGAAAGTGCAGTAACCGTCCGAGGGGCCGTCGTCCATTCCTGTGGACATCCCACACAGTCCCGTGCCATACTCGTGTGGTATCGCAACAGGAGATTGACGGAGTGGCCGAATCCAAGCTGGACCTTCTGCAGGGAACCTTGGACCTGATGGTGCTCCAGACACTGGAGACGATGGGGCCTCTACACGGCTACGGCATCGCCCGGCGAATTGAGCAACTGAGTGGAAACGAAGTTCTGCTGAACCAGGGGACGATCTATGCGTCGCTGGTGCGCCTTCAGCAGCGCGGATGGATCTCGGCGGCCTGGGGCGTTTCGGACAATAATCGCAAGGCGAAATACTATTCGATTACGAAGACCGGGCGCCGCCAGGTCAAAGAAGAACGCTCGCAATGGAGGCGCCTGGCCGCAGTCATCGGACGCGTGCTCGCCGCTTCCGGAGAGGCGGGGCGCGGATGACCACCGTGCGCCAGGCGTGGGCGCGCCTGCTCTCGTTCTTTCGCAAACAGGAACTCGACCGGGAATTTGACGAGGAACTAGCGGCCCACATCGAGCTGGCAACGGAAGAGCATCTTCGCCGCGGAATGACTCCCGCCGAAGCCCGCCGGATGGCGCTCGTCCAACTCGGCGGAATCGAGGCTTCCAAAGAACAGCACCGCGACACGCGCGGCATGCCGTCGGTCGAAGGCATCGCCCAGGATCTGCGCTATGCCGTTCGCGGCTTGCGCCGCAATCCCGGATTCACTCTCACCGCGATGGCAATGCTCGCGACCGGAATCGGCATCAATGCCGCGGTCTTCACCGTGACCAACGCCGTGCTCTTTAAGGGATTTCCTCTGGTTGAGCGAAACGACCGGCTTCTGTACATCAGCAGTAACGGGTGTTGCATCTCGTATCCCGATTTCGACGACATTCGGGCTGAGGCGAAATCGTTCCAGGGGATGGGCATTACCCATGGCATAGGGGAGGTGCTCACGGATAACAACGGTTTCGCGGAGCGCGTCGACGTCACCGAAATCAGCGCCGGCACGTTTCAGACAGTGGGTCGAAGGCCTCTCCTCGGGCACGATTTCGCAGCGGCCGACGAGCTAACGGGGGCGGCTCCGGTCGCCATCCTGAACTACGGCTTCTGGGATCAACGGTACGGACGCGATCCCTCCGTTCTCGGCAGCACCGTGCGGCTGAACGGGATTCCGACGGCCGTGATCGGAATCATGCCGCAAGGATTCTCATTCCCTCAAAAGGCGGACATATGGGTGCCGCTCGTGCAGACCGCTACGGTAATGCGCCGTGACGCTACCGACACCTGGTTCGCGTTCGGCCGGTTGGCCGACGGCGTCACGTTCCAGAGCGCGCGAGCGGAGACAGAAGCCATCATCCGCCGGATTGAGACCGCCTATCCGGTCACCGACCAGCGTTTCCACCTCGTGGTGCAGAATTTCGCACAGTTCTTCCTCGGCGCCAACGCGACTGCGTTTTACGGCTCGATGTGGGCTGCGGTTGGATTCGTGCTTCTCATTGCGTGCGCCAATCTGGCGAATCTGCTGCTGGCGCGCGCGATGGGCCGGTCGCGCGAGATTTCTGTGCGGATCGCGCTCGGCGCGGGACGGTGGCGCATCATGCGCCAGCTTCTCCTCGAGAGTGTCCTGCTCTCGAGCTTAGGCGGATTGGCCGGGTGGTGGATTGCCAAATGGGGCGTTCAAACCTATCAGCTCGCGATGGTTCGAAAATCATCGTGGCTAATCCTCGATTACACGATGGACCATCGTGTCCTTACGTATCTGATCGGGATTTCGATCGCCACCGGAGTTCTGTTCGGGCTGGCGCCGGCCCTTCGGCTCTCGAGGCTCGATGTCAACGCGGGGTTACGGGATGGAGGCCGGAGCGCAACGGGCTCCGCGCGCGAAAGGCGTTTATCGGATTTCCTGGTTGCCGGAGAGATGGCGCTGGCGATCGTGCTGCTCGCGGGAGCGGGGGTCATGATCCGCAGTTTTCTTAAGATCCACTCTGCGGACATGGGCGTCCACACGGGTGACCTGCTGGTCGGCTCCATGCAACTTCCCAGAGACCGGTATTCGCGCCCGGAACAGATGATTTCGTTCTACGACCGCCTCACGACGCGCCTTCGCCCGATCCCGGGCATGGAGTCCGTCGCGTTCGCCGAGGTTCTTCCCACTTACAACACGCGGCGCCTTCCGTACCAACTCGAGGGCGCCGGTCCGCCGAACGAACGCCGCCGCCCGAGACTGGGCGTCGTGGCAGTCAGTCCCGAGTACTTCCAGACGTTGGGCGCGACCGTGCTCGCCGGCCGTGACTTTTTCGATGCGGACGTCGTCTCCGATTTACCACTGGTCATCGTGAACCAAGCGCTCGCCACCCGGTTCTGGCCGGGAGAGAATCCCGTGGGCAAACGTCTTCGGCTGCTCAATGATGACGCGCCGGCGCCCTGGCGAACCGTAATCGGGGTTGCCTCAAATATCGTACAGAACGACGTGACCCGGCAAAGGTTCGACCCTTTGGTTTACGTGCCGTTGCGGCAGCGAACCTACGGAGGCGCATGGCTTCTGATGAGAACGGGCATACGGCCCGAAGCCCTCAAAACAGCCGTTCGGCGCGAAGTGCGGGCGCTCGATCCCGATCTGCCGATGTATGGACCTTTGACTCTGACGGATCGCCTGGAAGGTTATTGGGACAGCCGCTTCTATGGAGGCTTGTTCCTCATCTTCGCCGCTCTTGCGCTGTTGATGGCGTCCATCGGGCTATACACCGTGGTGGCGCACGCCGTGAGGCGGCGCACCGCGGAGATTGGAATCCGGATGGCCGTGGGCGCCACGGCCAGGGATGTCTTCGGGCTTGTGTTCCGGCAAGGAATGCTTCCCTTGGCCTTCGGGCTGGCGATCGGCCTGCCGGCGTCAATGGCAGTCAATCGAATTCTGAAAGCCGCGCTCGTCCAGGTTTCGCCCGGCGACCCAATTACGCTGGTCGTTGCATCCGCTGTGTTGATCCTGTCGGCCGCGCTCGGTTGCTGGATCCCGGCCCGCCGCGCGATGCGTGTGGATCCCGTCGTCGCGCTGAGATACGAATAGCGCCTTTAGCGGCGAGGTCCGCCTCGGCCTTCGGCTTGCGGCGCCGGAGTCCCCGGGTGGCCGCCCTTGGCCACCAGCAGGTCGGCGGTGTCCTGGTGGATATCTTTCCGCTGACCGCCGCGGCTGTTGCCGGCCGCGCGGCCCATGGCGTAATCCACCGGCGTGTAGCCGCGTCCATCGGTGAGATTGATGTCAGCCCCTTTACTTAAGAGGTGCTCGACTACTTTGTTCCAGCCCCAGAAGGCGGCGCTTTCGAGCGGTGTCTGCTGAAGACGTCCGGCTCTGCCATTGATGTCGCCGCCGTGCACGAGCAGCAGGTCGAGCGACGCAATCGCGCGTTCCTGGATATCCGAGGTGTAGTAGTAGCCGCGCGTGTCGGCATCCACCGATCCGCCGCCCGCCGCCGCTACCGTGGGAGTCCATCCCTGGCTGTTCGCAAGATCGACCAGCGCGCCGTGATCAAGGAGCAGTTGGACGGCCGCCACGTCCTGCGCCTTGGCGGCGCGAAGCAACGGCGTCGAACCCAGCGACAGCATAGTATCCAGACCGCGGTCATTCCCCGTCGCCCGATATGGCACCAGCAGCTTCAACTGGATATTCGGATTCGCACCCTTCTCCAGCAGGATACGAATCATGTCGATCGGCAGCGTCTCGTCGAGCGAGGGCTGATCGGGCCGCCCGCCATGCGGCAGGGTATTGTAGTCCACCGCCAGATAGAGGGGCGTGCGACCCCACCAATCCCACTGGTTCACGCTCGCGCCCTTCTCGATCAGATACTTTGCCACATCGAAGCGCGCGTTGAATATCGCAGTGATGAGCGGCGTCACGCCCTCGGGGTCCGCCAGGTTCACGCTCGCACCTTTTTCTACCAGCGCCTTCACGCAATCCATGCAGCCTTCGCGAGTGGAGAACAGCATCGCGGTCATCCCCCCGGGCGGACGCGGCTGCGCGCGCGGCTCGCCACTGACCAGCGGGGTCATCAGGTCGCTCTCGGAAGCTATATCCACTTCTGCTCCATGGGCGAGCAGTTCGCGCATGATCGGACCCTGGCTGTTGGCGGCCGCCCACATCAGTGCAGTCTGGCCGCGCTGCGATTCCTTCGCGTTCGGATTCGCACCTTTGTCCAGCAGTAACTTCGCGGCGTCGGCATTCGACGTGCGCGCGACCAGCATCAGCGGTGTCTCGCCGTCTGGTCCGGCGGCGTTGGGATCGGCGCCGGCTTCGAGCAGAGCCTTGATCGCCTCGGTGTTGCCGTTAAACGCCGCTTCGCTGAGCGGCGTGGCGCCGAGCAGATTCTTGACATTCGCTTTCGAGCCCGCCTTCAGCAGGCGCGCAACCAAGTCCGCGTCGTTGGCGTGCGCGGCCCACAGCAGCGGTGTCGAGCCATCGGCTTCGGCCGCGTTCACGTCGGCTGATTTCTTCGCGAGCATGTTGAGGACCGCCGAACGATCGCCCGACTTGATCGCGTTCGCCAGCGGAGCACTCGAACCGGCGATCTCAGCCGCGAACACTGGCAGCGCCGCCAACGCGGCGACAAGCAGAGTTTTCATGGCCTCCTAGACCTCCAGCAGTTTTCCCGTGCTGTCGCCCAGCTTGTCTTGCGGGATGCCCGCACGATCCAGGAAGGTCAACAACACGTTGGCCAGCGGCGTATGCTCCGGAGGCACGATGTGCTGGCCGCCTTTGACCGTTTTCCATCCGCCCACAATCGACGTCGGCAGCGGATAGTGGTTGTGCGCGTTACTGTTGGCCATGTTGCTGCCGTAGAGGATCAGCGAATGTTGCAACATCGTGCCATCACCATCCGGCATCTTGGCGATCTTGTCGAGGAACTTCGCGAGGACTTGCGTGTGAAACGCCTGCACCTTCGTCAGACGATCCATCTTGGCCTGCTCGTTATTATGATGCGACAGTGGATGGAAGGCATCCGGCACGCCGATGAAGTTATAGGTCTGCCCGCTGACTTCGGCCGCCATCATGAACGTAAAGATGCGCGTCATATTGGCCTGCAGCGCCAGCGCGACCAGGTCGAACATCAGCTCGATGCGCTGGTTGAACGGCAGCGTCCCTTCCTTGGGCGCGTCGGGAACGTTGACCTTCGATAAATCCCGCGCTTCCATTTTCTGGATGCGCCGCTCGATCTCGCGAACGCTTTCGAGATAATCGGAAAGCATCGCCCGGTCGGATGGGCCGACGACGCGCTGGAGTTCCTTGGCTTCGCCGCCCACCATGTCGAGCAGCGAGGCATATTGCTTCGACAGGCGCGCGCGATCGGCTGCGTTGTCGCCCGCGCCGAACAGACGCATGAACAACTTCCGCGGATCGTTCTCCATCGGCAACGGCGTCGTCGGCGATCGGAACGAAATCGTTCCCGCGTAGGAGCAGCCGTAGTCGCGGTCGCAGAAGCCGCCGCCGCCGTGGGTCTCGGTCGCCACTTCGAGCGAAGGCAGCGGCGTATCCTGTCCGATGTGCTGGGCGGCGATCTGATCGATGGTGGTTCCGGCATGTGCGTCCTGGCTGATTGCAGGATGGACGCAGTTCAGCCACGTTCCGGGCGACAGCGCGTGCACCGGCCCCACGGGCGCCTGGTTTTCGATGTTGCTGAACACCGTCGTCATCGACTTGTAGGGCTCGAGCGGCTTGAGGATGTCGTTAAACGATTCGATCTTCCCGACGCCATTCGGCGTCCATTTGTCCTGTACCGCGCCGTGCGGGAAGTAGATGAACCCGAGGTGCGGCGTGGGGTTCGCCGCCGTGTCCGCCAAAGCAGTGCCCGCGGGAATCATGGCATCAAGCAGCGGCAGCGCCAAAGCCGCCCCCGCTCCCCGCAACACGGTGCGGCGCGTCAAGTGCTTCTTAGTCACGAACATTTCTAATGACTCCTTGTTACCTCGCGGCGACTTCCTTAGGGGCTGGCTGTACCTGCAACGATTCCACCGCGCTCGACCGGAATTCCGGCGCCATCACAATCCCCTCCACGATGGAAGAGAAGCGGTAGTTGTCACGCGCGGCGTCCTTCACGATCTTCCGCACCTGGGGCATGTCGTAGTATTCAACGCCGCGTCCGAGAGCATAAGTCATCAGCTTCTCGGTCAGGGTCTGCACAAACTGGTCGTGCCGTTTGAGCAAAGCGGCGTGCAGATCGTCCGGGCCGTTCAGTATCGTTCCATCCACCAATTTCCCGCCGGTATCGATCTTCGTGCGCGTGAACCGGTCCATGGTCCGATAGCTGCCGATCGTATCGAAATTCTCGAGCGCAAACCCGAGCGGATCCATCACGCCGTGACAGGCGTTGCATGTCGGATTGGCGCGGTGCTCTTCGAGAATGGCGCGAACCGTTTTGGCCTTCTCGCCTTCTTTGTTCTCCTTGAACGGCGGCACGTTCGGCGGGGGCGGCGAAGGCGGCGTACCCAGGATATTCTCCAGAATGTAAGAGCCACGCAGAACCGGCGACGTGCGGTTCGGATAGGCAGTCACCATCATCACAGCGCCCTTGCCCAGCAGGCCAAAGCGCGCCGGGTCGGTCAGCGTGATCCGCCGGAATTCGTCGCCGCGCACGTTGGGAATATCGTAGTGCGCCGCCAGCCGCTCATTCACGAAGGTGTAGTTCGCATTGAGCAGATCTACCACGCTATGGTCCTCGCGGAAGATGCTGTCGATGAACAGCTCCATCTCTTTTTTGAGCGCCACCCGCAGCGGACGATCAAACGACGGATATACGTATGGATCCGGCTCCATCGCGTCCATGTCCCGCACTTTCAGCCACTCGAACGCGAAATTGCTCGTCAAGGTCTTGGCGCGCGGATCGGCCAGCATGCGCTTCACTTGGTGATCCAGTTCCTTGGGATCGCGCAGCTTTCCCTGCTCGGCAGCGGCCAGAAGCTCGTCGTCGGGAATGCTGCTCCAAAGGAAGAACGAGAGGCGCGATGCCAACCCCACGTCGTTCAGCCGGTACACGCTGCCGGGATTCGCTCCTGCCGGCGGCGGCTCGACGCGGTACAAAAACTTGGTGCTCGAGAGCATCGCCACCAGCGAGTTCTCGATGCCGCCTTCAAAAGTGCCGATCTTGCGGCCTTCGTTGTAGAACTGCATCAGCGGCGTCAAATCCTGCGAGGTCACCGGCCGCCGGAACGCCTTCCGTGCCAGGTTGGACAGAATGCGCGAAGCGCAAGCCGGTTCTTCCTTCGGATCGGGCGCGCGGCACACGAAGATGTGGGTGCGGCTCACGGTATCCACCGGGTCGCCCGTGGGATTGTACGGACCATCCACCGTAACGGTGGTCGGCGCGCGGCGCACGGCGTTCGAAGCACCACCGTTTACGAACAGAGCGCCGCCGGGAACAAGGCCGGTGCTCGCGTAACCGGTCCCGGCCGCTCCTGGAATGAATCCGAACAATTCTCCTTCGCTCTCCGCCAGGCTGTGTCCCGCATTCGCGGCGATGATCGTATGCGGCCCCGCTCTCAGATGCGTGCGGCCCGCCGTATCCACGGTCGCGCCATCCACCGTAAAGACCGCGGCCGGCGTGCCAGCGACACGGAGCTCGTAATCGCCCTCGTACGGCGCTACATATTCCCCGGCGACACCACCGCGCGCGCCCGGAGGCAGCGGTACGTTGGGATCCCGCTCGCGCAGCGTCGTCCTCGTCTCCTTGCCGGTCAGCGACTTGCCGATTGCCTGCCGGACCACCGCACGCGCCGCCATGATGTATTGGTCCAGGAACGACGGCGACACCTTGAGCACGTCGGCAATGTTGTCGAACCCGGCGCTGAGATCGTCGGTCGGAAGCAGCGCCGCAGAGTCAACGTCGATCCCAAACAGGTCACGGATCGCATTGGCGTACTCGGCGCGGTTCAGCCGGTGAATCCGCACGCTGCCCGGGTTGGGATTGACCGCGGCGGCCTTATCGAGCGAGTCTTCCAGGTAGGTGGCCAGCGCGTTGACCGCGTCCAAAGGCGGGCGAGGCATTCCCGGAGGCGGCATCATGCCCCCGCGCAGTTTGCGAACGGCCCGCTCCCAGATCAGGGCATCCTTTTCCGGATGCGTAAGATCGAGAACATCCAGCGCCAGCTTGGCTGTCCGGAGCTTCTGATTGTGGCAGGTTGTGCAGTAGCGATTGATGAGCGCCTGGTTGGGATTGGATGCCCCCGGCGTTGATTTTTCAGCCTGTTGCGGCGCTGCGCTCAGCGCCCCCGCGGTTAAGACGATAAGCCATAAGTTCCGCATTATCAACAACGACCGCTCCACATTATATATCTGGCGGTAGCCGGAGTCGAATGGTTACGGAACCTAGGTCTCCGATATTGGTGATGTCACCCGGAGCGTATCCGCTTCGGGGCAAGCTTCCAAACCCCAAAGAAGCGCCGGGCTGACGTTATCGGATTACGAGACTCGCCTGCGCCCGGCTGCTTCCCATTTTCGCCGGCATGCGGTGGAGTCGCGAAGGCGACTTCTTTGTTCGGCGGCTTGGATTTCACACCAGAAGATTCGATAAGCTGAAGGCCGGACGGCGCCACCTCCGCAGGCGAAGGCTTGCGATCTCCTCCTCCCACAGACTCCTCGAGGCGCAATCTCCGAACCGCTTCCGCCACGTCCGCGAGATCAACCACTACGCGTTCTTGTTCAAACGCGCTCATGAGGGCATTGTCACAAAGCGAATTAATGAGCCGAGGCACGCCTCTCGACTGCTGCGCAATCGCCCCAATTGCCTCCTCCGAAAATGGCGCAGATTGGATGCCGCCGGCTTTTTTCCAGCGATACCGAATGTAATGTTCGACCTCGCCTTCCTGAAGCGGCTCGAGGGTAAGCCAAAGACAAATGCGCTGTTTCAGGGCCCGCAATTCTTCCTTCCGAAACGAATCCTCCAGGTCGCTTTGACCGGCCAGAACGATGCCGAGAGATTTCAGGTTCCCAATTAGCCGGATCTCCTCCAGCGCTTCGACACTCAGCCTTTGGGCCTCGTCGAAAATCACCGCCGAGATTTTGCCGTCTTGCTCTCCGGAATCGCAGAACTCCTGCAATTTGCGAATCCGCCCGGCGGCGCTAGCGGGAATTTCCGTGATTCCGAAACTCAGCAACATCATCTCGCTGATTTCCGAAGGGCTCAGTGTTTGACCTGAAAGGACGCCGATTCGAGCACGGTCGGTTGGAAGATACCGCGACACCGCCGAGATCATCGTCGTCTTCCCCGTCCCAATTTCGCCGGTGAGAACGAGAAATTTCTTGTGATTCAAAATTCCATACGTGAACCCGGCAAGCTTTTGGCGATATCCCGGGCTCAAGAAGAGAAACTTCGGATCACTCCTCAGATTGAATGGTTCTTCCGCAAGTTTAAAGAAGTTGCAATACATACCGAATGTAAAGGCGACACGTGAAGCCCGCGGGGCTAATCTCGCGAGTTACTCGCCGCACCGCACTGATGGTGGTCCGGCTAAACTCACAATCGAATCCGCGGCTCGTCAACGCCTGCTGTTTGCCGCAATGTCCCTAATCAGTTCGTCCGGTTCGTGAAGTGAATCCAGATGAATCCCGCCATTCTCGTCACGCTTCGAGCGCGGCTCAACGGATCGTGAAGGGATCTCGGACTCATCTCCAGTCAGACATTCCACTAGTAGGCTCGCCATTTCAGGGTCACTCGCGACCCGCCGCAGTTCCTGGAGCTTCTTGATTCGCTCATCGATTTTCGCAACGTCCAAACGCATAAGGTTCTTACCTTCTTGACTTTTCTCCCTGTCGCTTCTCGCTAACCGGTGACCGTGAGTATATGCCATCTGCCTTTGTCCAGACACGACCAATTCCATTGCGATCGTAATGGTACGTAAGTACCGGATAGTTTGGGATTCACTAATATGGACCCTTGGGATTGTGCGGCGGCTCGCTCTTGGAAACCCGTCGTAGATCTTCTCCAGAAATGCCCCGGAACAACCCCTCTGCCAGCTTTTCGCGGTACTCGGGGTCGTGGAAGAGTATTTCTTCGTCGCGGTTACTCAGGTAACCGAGCTCGGCCAACACCGAGGGCATGCGGGCGTCGATCAGCACCGTGAGAGGAGCCTTCTGCGCGCCGTGATTTTGCCGTTCCAAGGAGGTTTGCGACGACAACGGGTAGAGCGCCGCCTGGATGCGCTGGGCAATTTCGCGCGATTCTTCGGGCTTGTTCTGGACTGTGATCTTTTGGATCAGCTCGCGGAGTTCGAAGACCGATCTTTCCGACCCGGCGTTTTCGCGCGCCGCCACTTCGAGTGCTTCCTTGGACCGCGTGAAATTCAGGTAATAGACTTCGCTGCCCTTCATGCGAGGATCGGAAGGCGAAGAATTCGCGTGTATGGACAGGAACAAATCCGCTTTCTTTTCGTTAGCCAGCGCGATGCGGCCTTCCAGCGGGATGAATGTGTCGTCGGTACGGGTATAGATGACTTCAGCGCCTAAGCGCTGCTCGATCAGCACACCGAGCCGGCGGGACACATCGAGCGCGAGATCTTTCTCGAAAAGGCCCCCGGCTCCTCGATTTCCTTCGTCGTAACCGCCATGGCCCGGGTCGATCACCACGCGGCTGATTTTGAGGACCACCGGACGCGCTCGCGAATTTTCGTCAGCCCCGATCAGCCGGGCGGATTTGGGCACATCGGCAGAGTCCGCGGGCCTCGGCGTGGGCCGAAGGTTCACTCGCTCAATGCCGCGGACCGGGTCGAGCGTCGGCAGCGTCGAAACTGGACGTGCGGTCGTGTATCCAGGCGAAATGGGAAGTTGGGGTGGCTCGTGACCGGCCGAGGCAACCGGGTAACCGGAGCCGGTGAGGCCCGCGAGACGCCGGCCTGCAGCTTCCAGGGTTTGTGCGGGCGTGCTTATCGCGTGCACGCCGTCATGAAAACCCAGGATAACGGTGGTTGCCGCCCGCGCTGTTTTGTCCCCGCTAATCACATTCAGTTCCAACTCCACCTGATCGGTGCGAGCCATATATAAGACGCTGCCCTGTTGCAATTGCTGTTGGCTGAGATGGATGTTTCTGCCGGCGTTTCCTTCCCGTATCGACAACATGCCAAAGTCGGCATTGAGCACAGCCGGCGAGTGACGATCCCAGGAAAGCAGCAGTTCACTCCCCCGCGTGTTGATCGACAGGCTTATCGGAGGCAATGCCGAAGCAGACGCGCCCGGGGCCGGCGCCTCCGGTGTCGAGGCCCGATGCCCTCCACCGCCCCAAAAATAGATATACCCAGCGATCCCTCCGGCCACGAGAATCGCTGCCGCCGCGAGCTTGGGTACCCAAGAAGACCCGCGGAAGATCCGCCTCTTCGTAACCCGCCTTATTTCAGTTTCCGCGAGCGTACCTTGCCCACGCATCTGGTCCCGTACGGCGAGTTGATAGGCATCGAACGGAAACACCGTTTCCGCCAGATCCCCCGGCATTTGACCGTAGTCCGACGACAAGAACACCGCATTGGACGGACCCGCTGTGCCAACCTCGATGAGCATCACAACGAACCCGGGTTGAGAGAATTGGCTTCCACTCACGGACATTTCATCCGGATTCATGTGAAGCAAATTCTTCCTTGTCGTTCGATAAAAACCGACTACGTTCCGTTTTAACTCTCCGTCGGCCTCAACAGCCATCGGATTGAGGGTGGAAATGGGCTCGAATCCGGTGATCTCGGTGCAGCCGGGCCGCAATGTGTTGCCCAAGAGCAGCCCACACCTGACGGTAGCGCCCCCGTGCGAGGCGGCCGGTGAGCGTAGCAGTCTTTGCAGCTCATTGACGACCGACAGGCGCACTACTACCTGGGTAGCCGCGCCGGGAAACGCCCAGGTGTATGACGTCGGAAGTGTTTGTAGCTCAAGAGCTGGCACAAAATGCTCCGGACGAAAGCGATCGAATTCACGTTACTGCGAGTTGGCCGGCGAAGCAAGAATTTCGAGCGTTAGTAGGGTAGTTCTACACATTCATAGGACATTAGTTGGTCAACGGGGCTATCGAAATCGTCAGAGACCCGGGGAAGAACCTGAATTCGCCGAACGGGCGCTTGTCGTCGTCGTAGTCAAGTCCCGCGCCTTCGCGGCGTCGGTAGCCGCGCCTGCCTTGTCGCCCAACGCCCGCCGGCACAGGCTCCGGTTCAGATAGGCGTTGGCGTAGACCGGGTCTAATCGAATGGCCGCATCGAAATCGCCGCTCGCCGCCTGGTAATTCTTGAGCCGGTAGTACGCATAACCCCGGCCGTTATATGCCAGCGCGAGCGAAGGATTGAGCGTCACCGCTTCCGAGAATTCTTGAATCGCATCTTCAAACCGCTCTTCTTGCATGAGTTTCCGGCCCCGTCCCTGATGGATGGCGGCCGCTTTGGGATTCGGGGTCACCTCAGGCGCGCCGGCCTGTGCCGCAGGAGCTGGCGGTGGCGTTTGAGGAGGTGCGGTGGCTACAACCGGAGGGGCTGGCGGATCTTGAGGCGGAACGGCCGGTTCAACCGCAGGGGTAGGAGGTGCGGCGGCCTCGACCGGAACGGCTGGCGGCTCTTGGGTAGGAACGGCCGGTTGAACCGCAGGAGTAGGGGGTGCTTGGGGAGGTGCGGCGGCTTCGACCGGAGTGACGAGCAGCGCTTGGGTAGGAACGGCCGGTTCAACCCGCGGGGCTGGCCGCACTGGAGGAGGAGCGGACGGCGCAACCGGACGAGCTAGCCGCGCTTGAACCGCAGCAACCTGGGTTGAGTGCGCACTGGCGTTCGACGGGCTCTCTGCCGCGGCTGGTTCCGGGTTGGTGGAAACCGCCGAGACGGCGACCGGCGAAGCAATGCTTCCGGCAACCGATGGCGAAGCGATCTGAGCAGCGGGCGCGCCGCTCGAAATTACGATTTGGACGCGCCGATCCTCGCCCGGGCGTGCCGGTTTGGTCATCCCACCGCGCATTGAGATCTGATTGCCGTTCAATCCCGCGCTCAGGAGCGCGTTGCGCACGGACTGGGCCCTGTCCCACGAGGCCAGTTCCGCACTGTCCATATACCCTTCGACTTCGATATGCAAATTCTGTTGAGAGGTCAGAGTCGAGGCGACCGGACCCAGCTTCTGGACAATGGTGCTGAGCAACGTCGCTCCGTCAAAGTCTGTGTCGGGAAGCGTGATGACCAGGCCGCGCTGCGTGTCCTGTGCGGGAAACATACCATCCACAACTTCGTGCAACAGGGAGCGCGAGAGCGCCTGAAGCGGCTCCTGATTCGTTTCGGGACGATCTGGATCAGGATGCGAAGCGGCTCCTGCACCGTGGGTCGCTAGCATGTCACGGCTACCGTTTGCCCCGCCCTCCAGACGCCGCCTCTCGGCAATCGTGCGAGCGCCGTCTGCGCGCTGGATGGCTTCGCGCGCGTTTTGAATCACGAGCTTCGGATCTCTCTTTGAGACGTACAGGGCTTGGGCCTCGGCCAGGGCGCGATCGGCCGCTGCAAGAGGCTCAGAGGCGAATCGGCTGGCACCGGCGAGTTGCGCGATGGCGACGGCATTCTTGGCTTGATACAACGCTCGCAACGTGTGATCTATGCTCACCGATCCCTTTGCAGCGTCGCCCGCCGGCTGCACCGGGGGAGCGACCGGCCACGTGTATTCGATGCCCGGCGTCAATCCGGCATTCGGCTCGACTGCCACTCCGGCCATATCAGCCCGGACGTGGTTCTCCAATATCACCATCGTGCTCGGCTGTCGCACAATTGGGTAGGGCTCCGCCGTCACAATCAATGCAAACGTTTGCAGGTCGGTGGTGGCTTGTATCCGCGCGTGATTCGGTTCCTGCAGCGTGAGCTCGCCGAGATTCTGACAGGTGCCTTCCGGAGTGATCGCCCAAAGTACATAGGTCGGGTACTGCCACCCGAAGTGCGTCGGGGGTGCGAGCTTCTCAAAGCTCGCATCGATCTCGGTGTGCCCACTCCGCACGGTAGCCACGCCTTTCGCTTCTGGTAGCAGCGCCGTTCCGGTGAACTCGATCTTCGTCGGCGCGGAACCGTATGGGTAGGTAATGCCGGTGATTTTTCGATCCACGCCAACCCGGTACACCGGACCAGTTGCGTTCGGCCTCTCCTGCTCTCGCGAAAAGGTTACACATAACGCAAGTAAGATAATGCTTTTGGCGGATATCTGGAAAATCTGGCCCTTGCTCATGGTCTTCATCATATCCTCCAGGCCTGCCGCTCAAATTCTTGACGCACAGATTGCCTCGAGCGTTGATGATTTGCTGCGGCGCGGCACCGCGCGCCCTAACGCGTCGGTGCGAAATCGAATTTCAATATCATTTCCCCTGCCACCGGCATCCCACGAATCGTTGCCGGCCGAAACGTCCACGCACGAGCGGCATCCAGAGAAGCCTGAAGCAGTAGGGAATGGACTTTCTGGTTGCCGACCTGTGTCACATTCGTGACCTTACCTGCAGAATCGATTTTGACAAGTACCTGGACCGAAGTAGGTCCGGTCAAAACATATCTCAGTTCTGGCAAGAACCGGGGGGCCACTTTCCGAACTGCGACTGGGGGCTCCGGCATGGTGTAAGCATTTGCGTCAACAGTGGATAGAGCAGGGGCAGTAGGTGCCTGAGAGGGGGCAGCGGGTGCTGGAGCGGGGGCCGTGGGTCTGGGAGCCGGGAGGGCGGACGGTTGCAACGCAACCGCAGCAGGGGGTGCCCCGACCCCTAGATTTAAGTTGACCGCGGGAGGCGGCTCGCTGATAGCGGATAGGGCGGCGGGGGCAACGCGCCGGGAGCTGACCGGAAGCGAAAATTTGCGAAGTGCGGGCTTTTCCGGTGCAGCCGTGGCTTCGGTCTCGTCTGCAGTCGCCTCCCGCTGGCGCGGCGGTGGAACACTTTGAGCCGAAGCGATTACCGGATTCTCGCTGCCACGAGGGGGCAGCAGTGCCGTGATCGATTCGCGGCTAACCCGCTCGCCCGCGACCACGTTCAGCTCAATTTCCATTTGGTCGGTGGTGGGAGCATAGAGAATACTGCCCGAGCGGAGTTGATCGGGGCTCAGCGGCACGTTGCGGCTCTTGCTGCCTTCACGAATCACCACCATTCCAAAGTTGGCGCTGAGGATGAGGGGAGACTCGCGGTTCCAATAGACGCGGAGGTTCGACCCCTGCTGGTCAAGCGAAAGTCCAAGCACGCCCAAACCCGTAGCAGGAGGCGTAGCGGCTGTGTTTTCAACAGGAAGTGGAGTCGTCGCACGCTGTCCACGAGTAAAGCGTAGCCCGCCGAAGATCGCCCCGGCCAGCACCACCCCGAGGAGGGCGATACCGGCGACTCGAACGCCCAGGCGCGTACGGCGCGACGGCGCGATGACCGGACGAACCTCCGGATCGATGGCCTTCGCCAATTCGGTCCGTCTTTGTTCGGTCGCCGCGAGCTGATACGCATCGAACGGGAACTCCATCAGCGCAAAATCCCCGTGAATCCGGCCTTCATCCCAAAAAAAGAAAGCCGCGTTCGACGAGCCGGTCTCGTCAGTCTCGATCAACAAGAAAACCGAGCCCGGGAGCGAGAAATGGGAGTGCGCCAGACGCAGGTCCTGTTCGGACATGCGAAGGTCGCCCTTATCCGTGGTCCGGTAGAACCCAACAATATCGGATTCGCGCTTGCACCTCTCTTCCAACTCGGTCAGATGAAGTGATGAAAGAGCTTCAAACCCGGAGATTTCAGTGACTCCCGGTCGGGGGTTAGAGCCGCGAAGGATACCGCAGGCTGGTGTTTCTATGCCTCTCGATCGCTGGCGGCCGTCCAGAACCGTCTGCAGGTCGTTGACTGTCGACAACCTGAGACGAATCTGAATCGGCGAACCCGGGAACGACCAAGTGTAATCGGTGGGGAGGGGACGCGTTTCAATCGTAGACACAAAGACTCCGTACAAATGCGCTCAGATTACGTTACGGTGATTCGAGGGTCCGAATCAACAGTGCAAATGGGTGGGAGTACTCAATGTACCCGACATTACCGCTAGAACGAAAATTCTAGAGAGTAGGGGCTGGCAGATCTATCAGACGATCCCGCCCAACTCACGCGCGTGCGCCCAGAGCCCGCGGTAAGCGATGTAAATGAACACGTCCGGATCCCCCGCAAGCTGGGACTGAAAGTCTTTTACGGCTTTGGCCTCGATCATGTCCTTCGGCCCCATCCCCATCTTCATGAGCTTTACCAGTTGCTCGCGGATCTTGGTCAGCGTGTCCAGGCTCGCCTGCAGCTCGGCCTTGCTCATGACCGGCCCGCTTCCGGGAACAATCTTCGTCCCGTCATCGGCGATCTTCAACAGCGTACGATGCGCCTCCTGCATCCCTCCAATCCAGCCGTTGCACCGCCAGTCGAGGATCGGAAGCCGGCGCGGTTGCACAGCGTCGCCCACCGCCAGCACGTTCGCCTGCGGGAAGTGGACATAAATATCGCCGCTCGTATGCGCAAACGGCAGGACGCCGTATTCGACAGGCTCCCCGCCGAACACGGTCTTCCCCGTCGTATAGAACGTCTCCGTCGGGAGTGCTTCCTTGGCGCGCGGCGGATACGTCTTCTTTTCCCAGTCGTGGACAATCTCCTGGGTCATCCACAGTTCCGTATCGACGCTCGAGACGAGCTTCGCGCCGGCCTTGGCCATGGCGTCATTCGCTCCCGTCGATTCCACATGCCAGTGCGTGTTGACCACCGTCTTGACGCTGCCCGCAAGTTTCAGAATTTCAGGCGCGTGCGCGGCTTCACCGCAGTCGACCAGCAGCGTCCCGCCATCGCCGGACAGGGCAACAACATTGTTCCCCGCCCCGGTAATTACCATCACCTTGTCGCTCAGCTTCGTCGCGGTGGCGCTGGCTTCGGCGCGCGCTCTTCGAGAAATTCCCAGCGCGGCGGCGGCGCCGGCAACTCTGCGAAGAAATTCACGCCGTTGGAGGTTCATTGCCGTTCTATTGTAGCGCTGGCCGATTCCGCTTGAGTGCGCGGCGTTAGTAGGCCACGGTGAATCGGCGGCAGAGGTGTTTAGGCGTTTCCAGTTCATCGACGCACGCGGCCGCAAAATCCTCGACTGAAATCCGGCTCGAGCCGTCCGGGGCCGTCAGGAGATCGTCTAACCCGAGCCGGTACTTCCCGGTGCGTTCTCCCGGGCGAATCATCATCGGTGGGCAGAGGACGGTCCACTCCAGGCCCGGCTGCTCGCGCAAAAGTTCCTTCACCACTGCGGTCGATTTAGCACCGCCTTCAAAGGCCACCGGAAAGTCCGGCCGGTCCATCGTGCGCACCCCGTTGACGAGCAAGGTGCCCGCTCCGCCTACCGCGAAAATCCGCTTCACGTTCGCGGCTTGCGCGGCCCGGATGATTGAGCGCGTAGCGGCCGTCTGTGCCTGTATGCGCGCCTGCACATCAGCTTGGTGCGCGGCGGAGTCGGACGGGCGGAAGAGCGAGAACGCCTCCATCGGTGGTTTTCCCTCCGCGGCCATCCTGGTAACAAACTCGTTCGCCTCGGCGCGCAGCTTCGTATCGAACGGAGGTGAATAGGAATGGACGATGACGTCATGCCCAGCGAACAGCTTTTGAAGCGAGGGCGTATCCATCACATCGGCAGCGAACGGACGCACATGTTCGTGCTGCAAAACGTTTTCCGGATGGCGGCACAGACCGGTAACCATATGCCCCCGCCCCGCGGCCTCTTCCAAGATCTTCGATCCGATGAACCCTGTAGCCCCGACCAGCGCGATTTTCATTGACACGGCAGCCCCATTCAATCGATGTTACTCGACCCGCATTGCCGATCTCGCGGCGAGTCCGCTCTAAGCCGCACGAATCCGGTTGATTCCGGTTCACTGCCTATGCCAAGATGTGCCTCAGTATTGCGCTGTAAAACGAAATATTTGGAGGCATCCATGCCGACTCGCTTCACCGAATCAGCCGCCGGTCTCGCGCTTGCTATTGCGGCTCTGGCCCCTTTTGCCGCGGCCCAGCCGCCGCGTGCGCCGGCGCCCCTGGCCATCCCCAATCCGCACTACGTTTCCATTCCGATGGAAGTCACGGTGAACCGGCCCGCCGCCGAAGTCTGGAGGCGAATCGGCAAATACTGCGACATCGGCGAGTGGTTCCGCATCCCCTGCACCATCACTTCCGGCAAAGACGGCGAATTCGGGGCCGTCCGCTCCGTCGGCAATG
>DASXAK010000048.1:0-2676 GCA_036406715.1 Bryobacteraceae bacterium
GCGCGCCGATGTAGCAGACGCCGCCAATCACCACCGTAAGTCGCAGTCCGATATAAATCGCCAGGCAGATGGCGCACGCCGAACCGAGCACGCTGGCGGCCGCATTCAACGACCACGCCCAACGCACCGACGCATGGTGCATCGATTCGAGGCGGGCCAGTCCCGTCGGAAAAGGCATCCCCATCAGAAATGCCGGCGGCGCAATAACCAGCGCCGTGAGCAGAACTTTAAGCGCGAGCGGCAGCGATACGAGCGCGGTAGTCAACGGCGCGGCCAGGAACGCGAGCATCGCCACCAGTACTGTGACGCCCATCAGAATCCAGCGAAGCCGCGCCACCGATCCCGCCACGATCTTTCGGCTGAAATAGCTGCCGAGCCCGCTCGCAACCAGCATCGAAAAGATGATGACGGTTAGCGCATACGTGGGATGGCCGAGAAACAGAACGAATTTCTGGATCAGCGCCACCTGGATCAGGATGTATCCTGCGCCGATAAACAGGAAGTAAAAAAGAAACCCGAACACGCCGCGGTCGCGCGGCAGACGGCTTCCAAGTAGCAATCGCGGAAGCAGCAGAATCACCGCCGTGGCCAGCAGGCTGACTCCGACCACGCCGAACAACAGCGGAACGGCGCGATTCACTTTGTAATCGGCGCTGGCCTGGGAGGCGCGCGTAATGAAGTCCCACAGGTCGTCCGGCTGCACCGTGTAGAAGAAGAAAGGGCGATCGTCGCCGACGGCCGAGATGTCGAATGTATAATTCCGCTCAAACGCCGCCCGGTCGGAGCTGAGCAGCAGTTCCCCAAAGGGATTGCGGGGCGGATCGCCGGGCATGTAGACCATATCGATCCGTCCGGCGGCAGCCCCGTCGCGTGCGTGCGCAATATCATCGGCGGTAAACGGCTTGCGCGAAACCAGCACCGTATCCGTCGCGCCCCATCCATGGATCGCGCGCGCGTTCTCCCGCAGCACCATCACGTGCTTCCAGGGCTCGCGCTCGCCGAGCCGGTCGAGCGCCGCCGTAGCCAGCGAAAGCAACCGCAACGATTCGCGCGGCGGATCGAAACCCCACCGCGTGAAGGCCATCAGACCGTCGTCGGTGAGATGTGTCAGGTAATCGTAGAAAGCGTCGGATGTGTAGAGATTGTTCTCCGAAAGCGCAAACGCGCCCGCGGCCGTGGAGGCCCAGGTGTCGACCAGCGTGGCTTGCAACACCTGGTACTTGTCATCGCTGCGGCGGATAAAACTGCGGCCGTCCTCGACATGAATATGAACCTCGGGCCGGAAGTAGAGCCGGTGGCTCAAGGCCGGAAAACGCTGCCGCATGATCGTGGTCGCGATGATCGGGTTGATTTCGACCCCGGTGATATCCGTGCTGCCTGACGCAAGCGCCCGCGCAACATCCCATCCGCCACCCGGCCCGATGACCAGCGTTTTTGCGCCCGGCCGGATCAGGTACGGAAAGCCAGGCCCCTCGTGGAGCAAAGTGAAGCGCGTGGGGTCATCCAGGTGGTTCCAATCGTAGGGTGGTATGCCGGTCGAGGCATCGGCATCGATGTAGATCATCATGACGTTGGAACCCTGCTCCCGCGCCATCCCGATTCGGGAGAAGCTGTTCCATTTCACGAAAAGCTCATGCGGCAGCTCGCGCCCTTTGGCCCAGGTGACATCAATCAGGCGCCAGTTGGCGTTGATGAAGATGAGCCCAACAAGCGCCAGCGACAACGCCACCGCGCCAATCCGCAGTTCGGACCGGCCCGAAATGTTGAACCAGAGGGCGGCGGATGCGGCGAACAGAATACCGGCGGCGATCACCGTGTTCGGCCCGCCAAACGCATTCAGCAACGGGATCAGCACGAAGCAGCCTGCCGAAGCGCCCATCAAATCGAAAAAATAAACGCGATCGACGCGCTGGATGGTTTCGGAAATCGCCAGCGAGACGATAGCCCCTGCAAGAAAGAAGGGCGCCGCGCTCGCGAAATAAACCAGGGTCAGCGTTCCAGGGCCAAGCTCGCCTTTGCGCGTCATCGTAAACGTCAGGGCAAGCACGACCACGGCGGCATTGACGGCCGCCATCCACCCGAGTTTGCCGAAGGTGTCGCCCGCGCGCGCGGCGACGACGTAAGAGAACACGCCTCCGGCCCCGAGGCCGAACAAAGCAATGGAAATCGCCAGAAATGCGAAATGATAGTAGAAAACGACCGAAAAAATCCGGGTGAGCGCCAGTTCCAGGATCAACGTCGCGAGCGTTGTCATCGCCACGCCGAGGTAAACAGGAGCCCAATGTACCGCGGCAGGCAACTGGACTGAACTAATCCTTGACAATTATCTATGGTATCGACTGTGCGGCCGGCGTCGCTGAAGAGCAGTCATTTACTAACTTCTGTCTCCCGCCTCCTGTCTCCTCAATCGATACGAATGGACCCCTCCAGAAACATCGCCGCGCTGCCCGCAATCGTTACTCGATCGCCGCGGCTCTCGCAGAACAACTCACCGCCGCGCGCAGACAACTGCAGCGCGTGGAGATGGCTCTTGTTGAGGCGCTTTGCCCAGTACGGAATCAAAGTGCAGTGCGCTGAGCCGGTAACAGGGTCCTCGGGAACGCCTTTCGCAGGCGCGAAAAATCGGGAAACAAAGTCAACATCTCCGCTTCCCGGAGCCGTAATGATCACTGCGAA
>DASXAK010000049.1:0-17440 GCA_036406715.1 Bryobacteraceae bacterium
CCGCGGCTCGAATCCAACGACTTCCCGGTAGGCCACCGTGATGGCCGCGATCGTCACCGGCACGGTCACCAGGAGCCCGACGATCAGACAGCAAAAGCCCAGTACGTTGACCAGGAAGGCCAGGACCAGGAACATCGTGAACCCGAAGTAGTCGTTCTTGACGACCGCGTGGCTGGCCTTCATAGCCGGCCAGAACTCCATCCGCTTATCCACGATGAAAAGGTACGTGAATTTGTACATCGCTGCGATGATGATTCCTGGAATGATCAAGAACAGAAATCCGAGGAATACAAAGAAGCCAATCAGCAGCGACGCGACCAGCGTGTGGACGAAGAAGTTGAAGCCCTGGAAGATGTCGCCGAATTCGGCTCGGCGGCCAGCCAGCTTCTTCATCGTGTAGATATGAAATCCGGCGATCAAGGCTCCCTGAATGAACGGGACTCCACTCAACACGAAGAACACCAGCGTGATCACAACGTAGGTGCCGAGGTCTGCCTTGACAATGTCCCAGCCTTCACCGATCCAGCGGGCGGGCGCGGCCTGCACGCGCGCCGGCGGAGTCCATGCCACGACGCCGCCCACAGGGGCGGGAACGCTGCTCATGGGCTGGCCGCAACTGGTGCAAAACTGTGCCTCCGCGACAACCTCTGTCCCGCAATGGTGACAGAACATTCATCTTCCTCCTGAATCGACTCGTAGAATGATACGCATCTCCGGCGGCCGTCGTTCAATCTTACTGTTTCTGGCGGCGCGCCAGGATCTCGTAAACCGGTTTGTTGTCTGCGAAGACACGCCACTCGGCGACTTGTCCGCCGCGGATGACAGCTTTCCAGGCGGCGGGCGTCCGCCACGGCTGCCCGTCAATGGTGCCGCCCGCCTCGCCGGCTGCGAGCACGAGATCGCCTTCGGCCAGGACATGCGCGGGACGAATCCAATAGTCCGGACACATCGTGAAGTACCCCCGCCATGCGCCCTCCATCGTGCTCGCTCCCTGCATTGTGTTGCCGAGCGCATCGACAAAGACGTGATCGTCCGCCAGCAGATGTGCGATGGCGCTGACGTTCTGGCTGCTCATGGCGGCTACCAATTGGTCAAACACTTCGCTGGCTTTCGATGGCTCCGGCATGCGCCTATTCTCTCGCATCTGATAAAGTGACCAGAACGGCTTATGGCGGACGGGGTTTGGCAAGTCTACGCAATCAAGTATGCGCATCACGAGCGGATGTCGAGCGAGAACTTCATCGGCGGAGACGCTCACGACGTTCCCATGCCGCTCGATTACTTCGTGTGGGCAGTGGTCTCGGAGGATCGTGCGATCGTGGTCGATACCGGCTTCGATGAGTTCTCGGGCACGCGGCGGGGACGCAATTTTCTGCGCTCACCGGGCGAGGGGTTGAAGGCTGTCGGCATCGATCCGGCGCGCGTGGAAGACGTCGTGATCACGCACATGCATTACGACCATTCCGGGAACCACGGTCTCTTTCCGGCGGCGCGTTATCATCTGCAAGATCGCGAAATGAACTTTTGCACGGGACGGCTGATGTGCCACCCGGTCTTGCGGCAACCGTTTGATGAAGAAGACGTCGTCGCGATGGTGCAGAAGCTCTTTCGCGGCCGGCTCATCTTTCACGACGGCGATGAAGAGCTTGCGCCGGGTCTCAGCCTGCACCGCGTGGGCGGCCATTCGATGGGGTTGCAAATGGTTCGCGTGCGGACGCGGCGCGGCGCTGTGGTGTTGGCGTCGGACGCTTCGCATTTCTACGCCAACATGGAACAGGGCCGCCCGTTCCCAATCGTCTACAGTGTCGCGGAAATGCTGGAGGGCTTCCGCCGGGCTTACGAACTGGCCAGTTCGCGCGACCACGTGATCCCCGGGCACGATCCGCTGGTGTTGGAACGGTATCCAGCGCCGTGTCCGGAATTGAAAGGTTGGGTGGCGCGGCTTGATTAGCCCGACGACGGAAACCCGGAGGCAGTTGGCCACCGGCTGGCGGATGTGGGTGGCCTCGGGCGTCATCATGCTTTGCTCGTGGCTCTCGTATGTCGACCGCCAGGTGCTCGCCGTGCTTTCGCCCATGATCCTCCGGGACACCCATTTGAGCGTGGCAGCCTATGCGGATGCGATCGCGGTGTTTTCCGTGGTGTATATGCTGGCGAACCCGTTGTGGGGCTCGATTCTGGATCGCATCGGGCTGCGGGTTGGGATGCTGATTGCCGTCGGCATCTGGACCGTCGCGAGCGTTTCGCACGCGTGGGTGGCCGGGCTCCTCGGGTTTGCGACCGCGCGCGGCGTGCTCGGGTTTGGCGAAGGCGCGACTTTTCCCGGAGGTTTGCGGACGGCGGCCGACTCGCTGCCTCCCGACCGGCGTTCGCGCGGCATGGCCATCGCCTACAGCGGATCGACGCTCGGCGCCATTGTCACGCCGCTGCTGGTGACGCCGATCGCACTCACGTTCGGCTGGCGTGCAGCGTTCCTCACCACGGGCGCGCTGGGCGCTTTGTGGCTCGTGTTGTGGGGCGCCGTCGCGCGGCCGCCGTGGCTGATACCGTCGCGGCGGACGTCCCGCCTTCTCTTACCGCGGTTAAGCGAGCGCCGATTTTGGATGCTGGTCGTGGGCATGGGGCTCGGCGGAGCGCAACTCGGCACGGTTTTGACTCTGAGCCCTGTTTACCTCAATCGAGTGCTCGGCATGACCCAGGCGGAACTCGGCCATATTCTGTGGGCTCCGACACTGGGTTGGGGAATCGGCTACTACTTCTGGGGATGGGTGGCGGACCGAACAGTCGGCGAGAACCAACGACCCGTGATGCTCTACCTGCTCATGGCCGTTCTCAGCGTTCCCATCGTTCTGGTGACGCGGACGAATTCAGAATTCGCGGTTCTGGCTCTTTTTTTCTGGGGCATGTTTACCGCCGTCGGATTCATCACGGTATCGCTGCACGTGGCCGCGCACGCTTATCCGCAAGACCAGACGGGTATGGTGGCGGGCATCGGATCGGGCGCGTGGGGCGCCGTGCAAGCGGCTGTACTGCCCGTGTACGGCCACTGGTTCGATCAGCAGTTGTACACCCTGACGTGGACGTCGATGCTCGCATTGCCGCTCGCGGGCACGGCGTTATGGCTGTGGATCAGCCGCAAGTAGCGGCGGCGACGTTTGCCGTTCTATAGTGATTTGGTGGGCGCAGGCGCCGGATACGAGCGTAACCGCGCGAGGCCGTCGACCAATTGCTCCAGTTCCGTCTCGCGCTGGGCATAAGTCGAGTAAATCGAACGCAGCGCGTCCGCCTGGCGATCGAGCCGCTCTACTACGCCGTCGACTCGCGTCGACAGGCCACCCAGTGTCGTCTTCACCGCTTCGACGTCTTCCTGCTGGACACCAAGTTCGCGGCAGAGCGTATTGATGCGCTCGGAAATCGCCGCCGATTGCTCGTGCGTTTCGGTGCGCAGGGCCTGCAATTCGTTGGAGTGGCGCGCATCCGATTGCTGCAGACTGGCGGCGAGCGAGTCCAGGCGCTGTCCGGCTTCGTCCTGGCGGGCGCCCAGATCTTTGCCGAGAGTCTCGATACGTCCCGACACTTCGACCGACGCAGCTTTCGTTTCCGTGCGGAGCGCATTCAGCTCCTCGCCCTGGCGCGTGTCGGACTCGCGCAGCGAGGCCGTGGCCAGCGCCAACTCGTGGCACTGCTCCTGAACGGCAAGGCTGACGGCACGCTGCTCGGAGACGGCGCCGGTCAGATCCTGAAAGCTCGCTTGAAGCGTATCGAGACGCCTGCCGACGCTGTCGCCGACTTTGCGCGTTTCGCTCGCGATGTGATTCTCCAATTCCTTCAGTGCGACGACGAGCCCCCGCGCGAAACCGTAGGCGATCTTGTCGACGAGCGGCGCCAATGCCAATTGCGCGGCTTGCTCCCGCTCAGCTCCGTTCTCGCTTTTGCCGTTGGTGTGATGAGCGCGAAGGCCCTCCGCTTCGAACCAGTGCTCGGCTACCATCTCGGTCACGTTCGTTGCCATATGATTCCTTTCTCTTAAACCAAGAAGTGTTCGGTTAAATCGATGTTGCTGCGCAGCGCGGCCTGCCAACACGCACGCGCCTCCTCGTGCCGGCCCAATGCCATCAATGCATGCCCCAAGTTCAGGTGAGCTTCGGAAAACTCGGGTTGCTGCTCGAGAGCCTTCCGGTAACACGCTACCGCGTCCTCGGCGCGGCCGAGCTTCTGCAGCGCGAGCGCGGTGTTATAGAGCAATTCCGGGCTCGGGCCATCCAGCTCCAGCTGTTGTTGAAAGAGCGCCGAAGCCTGCTTGAAGTCCTGGTTCCCGACGGCAAGAGCCGCAAGGCAACGCACAGCTCCGGCCGGCTTCAATTCCACCGCCATCACGGCCTTCAGCGTCTCGCGAGCCTGCTCGACCTCGCCCATTCGCGACTGGACCAACGCGACGTTCAACAGCGCATCCGGGCGCTTGTTGGAAAGCGTCACGCACGACTCGAAGGCCCGCAGAGCTGCGGAAAGATCGCCCAGTTGGAACTGCGCATACCCCAAACGAAACCACGCATCTTCCGCATCCGGATAAAGCTCTACAACCTTGGCGTAAAGGCGTGCGGCCGAGGCGAAATCCTGGCGCTGCTCCTCGAGCAACGCGAGATTCCACAGTGCCGGGCGAAGATCCGGCTGAACCGCGAGCGCCTTCCGGTAGGCCGCCTCGGCCGGGGCCCACTCCTCGATCTCCTGCAGAGCGGCGCCCAGGCTCAGGTGCGCTTCGGCAGACTCCGGTTGGAGCTCGACGGCACGGGCGAATGCGCGCGACGCTTCCCGGTAGCGGGCGATCTTCTGCAACGCCATTCCCAGGTTGAACCATGCGGTGAAACTCTCCGGAGTTTTTCCGACCAACACCTCCGAGAGTTCGACGGCAGTCGCATAGTCCCGCCGCGCGAAAGCGGCAAGGGCCAGGCACTCGAGCGGCCGGGGCGAACCCGGCTGGATCTCGAGCCAGCGCCTCGACCACTGAGCGACCAATTCGTAGTCCCCTACCGCAATCGCGGATGCTATGGCCTGCCCGAGCAATTCCTCCGATTGCCCGTCGCGCCGCAACAGCGTCTGATAAAGCGCGAGCGCCACCGTATGCCGCCCCAGCATTTGGAGGGCGACGGCTTTGCTGTGCAACGCCGCCTCTCGAAACGGCTGCCGTTCGAGGCAACGCTCCAGTGCGTCTAATGCCTCCTCAGCGCGCCCCACGTGCAAGAGCGAAATACCCAAGCCGAGCAAGGCGCCCGTTCTCCGCGGCTCACGCTCGATGACCTGCTGGAACAGTGCAGCCGCACCCTCCCACTCGCCGAGTTTTTCCAGGCACACGGCGCGGTTGAACAGCGAGGTCGGATCTTCTCCATCACGCCGGGCCGCTTCTTTGTACGCGGCGGCGGCATCGGCAAAATGGCCGAGTTCGAATTGCAGATGACCCAGTGCCGAATACAGTTTGGGAGACCAGACTCCCGCATCGCGGGCCCGGCAGAGTTCGGCAACTGCATCCTCGGTCTTCCCTGCGAGCTCCAGTGCAGCCGCCGAGGCCATGGTCTCGGTGAGGCTCATCGCGTTTCTCCTTCCCCGATTCCCGTTGCCGCCGTCCTGGCATCCCAACCCAAGGGAGCCAGATCGCCCCCCGGGATCTTTCGCGGCAGCTCCGGTAACGCCGCGGCATCGAGGGCGGCAAGCGCACCCGCTGGGCAGCGCGGAGGCTCGCCGAGGTTCAGGAATCCGGCAGCCGGGATTTTGTGACGTCGCTCGTTGCGAAGGCCGCTGGCGGGAACCGCACTCGGCAGATCGGGCTGCCACCACAACACCGGCGCCACAGCCCAGTGATCCGCATCGAGCGCCCGGACTTCGACGGAGTGGAAGCCAGCAAGCGGAGCGGGCGCCACCGGCGGCTCGGAAGTTTCCTGCGCGGCTCGGGCACGCCGTTTGCGTCCGGCGCTGCGCGTCCGCGGCGGCGGAACATTCTCAGGCGGTCTCGGCCACTCGGCGGCACTCATATCCGCAGACTCCTTTTAACGGCGATCGCCAGCGAGGCGATGTCGTAGTGCGCCGCGCTTTGCGGCGCGTACTCTCCGATCCACTGGCCAGCCCCAAATGCCTCGACGAATGCGATCTTTTGATGGATCGCCGGGCCGACGGGTTCACCGAAGCCTTGCAGCCTTTGATCGATCTGCCGGCCGGCATCGGTGCGGCGGTCAATTTTCGACGGCACAATGAGGCAGCGCGGACTTCCGCTCCTCCGCAGGGCGCGCGCCTGTCGCACCAATTCCACGGCGGCTTCGGTGGCCACCAGATCGATGCCGCTGGCGGTGATCGGAATGAGAACCAGGTCGGCGATTTTGCTCGCGGCGAGCGTCGCCGCGGTTACGTGCGCCGGGGCATCGAGCACCAGATACCGTTCCTGGCGCGCCGCGGCGGCGCGCACCATGCGCTCGCCGTCTTCATCGTTCTCGAGCGGCATGAATTCGCCCTTGAGCGGCAGCCGGCCATTCGTCCACCAATGCCGCGCCGTCCCCTGCGCATCATTGTCGATCAACAGAACCTTTTCGCCGCCGCTGGCCAATTCGCACGCCAGGTTGACCGCAATGGTGGATTTTCCGCAGCCTCCCTTCAGATTAAGCACCGAGATCACGGCGGCCGGCTGGCGTGGCGTGTAGCCGACGAGGTTCAGCAATAGCCGTCCCGCCTGTCCGCCGAATTCCGTTATGCTTTGTGTCGCCACAATAGTTTGCTCCGTTCTTCTGCTTTATCGGGAGCCGGCCTCAAACCGCACCTCGATCCGCACTTCGGCTTCAATCGGCTCGCCATTCAGGGTCGCCGGTTTATAGAGCCATTTACTGACTGCGTCGCGTGCGGAGCCGATCAACAGCGGATTTCCGCTGATGACCTTGAGATTGGTAACCGCGCCCCGTTTATCCACCAACGCGTCCAGAGTCACCACGCCGGAGATCCGCCGCTCTTTGGCGAGAAGCGGCATCACGGGAGCAGGCGTCGAGATCGCGCGAACCGGTTGAAGGTTTCCGCCGGTCCGGCGCGGCGCCGGCGGTTGTTGAGCCGGAGCCGGAATCTCGCGAGGCGGGGCGGCCGGGACTTGCACCGGAGTTACCGCGGCGGCGGGAAGCGCGGCAATTTCCGTATAGAAGACGGGCGGTGGAGCCGGCGGCGGAGCGGGAGCGAGGGCGGCCGGCGGCGCTACCGTCGGCTTGGGAAGCGAAGCCGGATTGAATGGCCGCCGTGGCGCCGGCGGTTCCGATCTGGCTACGCGTTCTTCCACCGGACGCGATTCGCGCGGGCGAGCACTGAACGGATCGCGCCGCTCCGGCGCAGCGGCCGGAGCCGAATCTGCCGAGACCGTGACTTCCGGCGCAACTGTCTGCGCAGGCGCGGGTGTCAGAGTCGTGACTTTCCGGGCCGCGGGCGGTGCCGGCGTCGAGCCGTGCAGCATCCGCCTCACACCGACGCCCGCGGAGACCAGGGCCACAAATGCCGCTCCCGCGATCACCGGCGGGCGGCTGTGCCACCTCGCCGCTCCAGGCGCTTGCGTTGCGGCAATCGCCGGGGGCTCTGCGGGCGGCGCGGACAAAACCGTCGCCAGTGGCGCGGGCTGGCTCACCGGCACCGGCTCCTCAGCGACGTGCGGCTCGGGTTGTTTCTCCCGGTGCCGGCCGGCGACGCTGCGGAGGTCGCGTTCCAGGATCGCGTCTCCCGGAAAGAGCGAAAGCAGATTCCGCAATAGATCCGCCGCCTGCTCGGTTTGCCCCTGCTGGATCAGAAGCAGCGCTTTCTCCCTGCCGCGTTTATAAAAACCCTGTTCCTCGCTGGCCGCACGGGCTTGCCGCACCGTTTCGAGAAGCGTCTGCACCTCCGGGTGCGCCGACCCATCCAGCCGGACAAGAATTTGCTCCGCCTGTTCGAAGTGGCGTCGGCCGACCAGCACCTGAGCCGCCCGCCACTCCTGCCGAAACTGCTTGTCGCGGTCCAGCTCCTGACGCATCTCCACCAGGGCCGGCTCGTCCGGCAGGGCGGCAAGCGCCCGCTGCAATGTTTCTTCGGCTTGCGCATCGTCGCCATCGGCCAGGGCTTCCCGAATCTCCGAGACCCAACGCGAAAGCTTCTTACGGCGGTCCTGGTCGCGCAGCCGCGCGCGCAGGCGCTCCACGGTTTGCTGCAACTCGGCGGAGGAGGGACAGGTTTCGAGCACTTCTTCCACTACCGTGAGCGCAACGGCCCATTGCTGCGCCTGCTCGAGTGTCGTCACGCGGCGAAGGCAATCCTCAACCAGACGCCGGCTTTCCCACTCCTCCTGCATCTTCTCGACGGCCGCCAGCCGGGCGGCCAGAGCCGGTTGATTCGCCATCGCGGAAGATCTTTCGCGGAGAAACTGAACCGCCAGGTCCACGCGATCCTGGTCCAGGAGCCACTGCGCCTCGTCCAGTACCTGGCGGACCGCGGCCGCCGCCTGAAACTCGCGCTGCCTCTGCTCGACATCCGCTCGAAGCGCGATCAGATCGGCGTCATCGGGGTATGCTGCCAACGCCGCATTGACTACCCCGAGTGCATTCTCGAAGCGTTCGTCGCGACAAAACGCAGCACATCGCGTCCATACCTCGGCGATTGTGGCAGCCCGCTCCGATGCCTCTCCGCATTCGGCCAGAAGATCGGCAATCGTCTGTTCTTGCGGAAATTCCGCCTGCAACCGTTCGAGAATTCCGGCCGCGTCCTCAAACCGCTGTCCAGTCATGAATTCCCGCGCCTTCGCCAGCTGATCCTCGAATCGGGCACGCTTCTCGTGGATTTGCTTCTGTTCTTCGACGTACTCAAGCCACTCGCCAACCGCCGGCTCTCCGGGGCACTGTGCTTCCAATTCCCTGAGGATTTCAATGGCAGAGTCAAACGACTGCAGCAGCAAAAGCGATTTTGCCTTTGCGATCCCGTCCTCAAGGCGCGCTTCGAATTCTCGACGGCGAATGGCGTCGCCAACGACGTCGGCCAGCGCGAGAGCGTCCGGGTTCTCCGGGTCTCGTTCCAACGCCTCCAGAACCTTCGACTCGGCGGCGGACAGATCTTGCTGATCCAGGGCTTGCCGGACCTGGCCGAGCAGTTCGGCGGTACGGCGGCTCTGTTCCACGCGGGCGCGAATCTTCTCCAGATGAGCATTCAGCTCCGCGTCCCCAGCATCCAATCGTGCGGCTGCGTCCAAAAGCTCCGCCGCCCGCTCAAATTGACCCCGGCCGGTCTCTTCTCCCGCCTCGCGCACCAGTTGTTCGACGCGCGACCGGACTGCCCGGCTCTGCAGGCGGCTGCGCAGTTCTACGCGGAACCGTTGGGCAGCCGCATTGGCCGGGTCGAGCTCCAGCGCATCGCGGACGGCCTGCAGTGCATTGTCCAGCTCGCGCGATTCCAGACACCGCTGCGCCTCCTCTACGAATTCAGAGGCACGCTGCCGCTCGAATTCGCGCAGTATCGGCTCAGCGTCATATCGAATTTCGTCGAGGCTTTGGTAGCGGAGGTCACGGTCGAGCTCCATGGCGCGGACGACCAACTGCTCCAGCGGCTCGGGGCAATCCGGAGCCAGCCCGCGCAGATGGCGGAGCGCATCTTGCTGGCTGTCGGTGGAGACTGGACGGAACGGATGGCTTCGCGTAAGCAGCTCATAATAGATTGCGCCGTACGAGAAAATATCGCTGAGGATGTCTTGAACTTCGCCGCGCAGTGCGTCCTGATATCGCACCACCTCATCGGCCGCATCCCCCGTCAGGCGCACCATGCCGAAATCCCGAACCTTGGCGGTTCCGTCGGCGCACAAGGCGATACCGGACGGGCAGAGACCGATAAAAGCCAACCCGCCGCGATGCGCCGCCTGCACACCTTCGGCGACTTGCCACATGATCCGGAGTTTGTCCAACAGAGTGAACGGCCTTTTATCCGCGATCGCATTCGCGAGGTGATCGTCGCCCAGATATTCGAGCGCGGCGAACGGCATCCCGACGTGCTCGCCGAGCTCATAAATCGAGATGAGGCTGGCGTGGTGGACGTTGGCCAGTGCCGCCACTTCGCGGCGAAACCGTTCCAAGCCCGCTTTGTTCGCAACATCGGTCAGCACTCGGAGCGTGACGCGCCGCGCCGTGGCGCGATCCCAGGCATGAAACACCCGGACCATGGTGCCTCTGCCCACCTCGGTTTCGACGTCGTACTTCCCGATGCGCGCCGCGATGCCGCGTCCCGGACCGGTAGCGGGTGCGGATGCCGGTGCCTTGCGATTTCCGGCGGGAATCTCGGGCGAGCCGGGGAGCGGCCGAATTTGTCGAGACGCGCTCAATGCGAATACCTCCGAAGCTGCCTGGAACGGAAGAAGTGCGTAAGCTTTTGTACCAGTAATCACAGACCCGAGTCCAAGACAAAATCCGGCGGCTCGCGCGTTTTCCACAAATTTATTGCGACATGAAATGAAGCGCTTCAATCCCGCGCGATGTTCAAAGTTTGTGGATAAAACGAACGCTTAGCCGGATGTTACGCGATCACGAGATCGGCGGCTTGAAGTGACGTTCTCGCAGACTGACCGCCCACATCGAATGCGCCGCCCACTTTCCGATAACGCCGTCTATCGTCCGCTATTACCGTAAAGATTGGCGCAAGTGGTCACCTTCCGCCAGGTTCAATCGGCCGTAAAACGTTGGAACCACTGCTGGCAAAGCTCGTAGTCTCTCACGATTCCGGCTGGAAGGGTCGGGTGCGAGCTTGAAACATCGTCAATCCAGCATGGAGGACTCTGGCAATCGAAGTGAGTTCGTCTGTTGACCACTCTGGCGTGTAACCAAGGCGTTGACTCCGGAGTGATAAGATGCCGCACATGGAACGCCGCGATTTCCTCGAAATAGCGGCTGGAACTCTTCTAGCCACGAGCAAGGCGTCCTCACAGGCCGGACGCCGCCCGCACCGCGCGGCGGTGATCGGCGTCGGCCACTATCACGCGACGCTACCGCCGAATTACCTGAAGATTCTTCGGGACGAGAAGCTCGACATCGTCGGAGTACAAGACGCAAACCGCGCCATCGCGGAAGACCGCGCCAAGCGATGCGGCAGCACGGCCTACACCGACTATCGCCAGATGATCGAGAAGACCAAACCGGAATTTGTGCTCTCGCTTAACCGGCACGTCGATATGCCCGGCCCGTTTCGGTTTCTGGTGGATGCCGGCATTCCGTTTCTCGCCGAGAAGCCGTGGGGCATTGACGACCACATGGTGAGCGAACTGGCCGACTACGCCGGGAAGAAAAACGCCTGGGCGACGGCGCCATTTTCATTCCGTTATAGCTGGTGGGCCGACGTGGCGCGGAAGATGGTCCGCGCGGGCGAACTGGGGACCATCTCGCACATGCTGGTGCGCTTTAACCAGCCGGGGATTCAGCGGTACATCGACGAAGGCAACTCCTGGATGCTCAGCAAAGCGGAAGCCGGCGGCGGCGCGCTTCTCAACCTCGGGTTTCACGGTTTTGACCTTTGCCGCTACATCACGGGCGAGGAGCCTAAAGTGGTTTCCGCTGTGACCAGTCATGCGATCTGGAAGCGCGAGGTGGAAGACTACGCTTTCGTCACGCTCCGGACACCGAGTGGTATGGTGTTCCTGAACGAGGCCAGCTACACATTCCCAACGAACGGTTCCGACACGGAACGCAAAATCGCGGCGGAAAAACTCCTGGTGCGCGCCACGCCGTCGGGTGATGGCGTGCAGATCATCGGGCCCGACCGCAACGAAACGCAGCAGGCACCGCCGGGATATGTGGGAAGCTGGCCGGGCGTGGTGAAGGATTGCCTCGACCGCATCGGGCGCGGTGAACCGCCGCCGGCTTCGGTTCGCGATTGCGCCCGCGCCGTCTCGCTCACCTTCGACGCGTACCGCGCCGCAGGTGAAACTACTTATCGCTGACCGACTGGCGGTCTTTTCCGTAGATCGGGCCGTGCACGGTGCGGTGCGAAACGTAGAGCCAGTGGCCCTCGCGCTTCTGATACACGCGCTCGAACCAGACGGAAAACCACGACTGTTCGGGATTGCCGATGCGGTTCTGCGCGATATACCGGCCGTAGGTGATAGCGATATCGCCATGCATTTCGACTTTGACGGAATCCAGGTCGCGCACGTTGTACTGTTTGTTGGCGACTCGCTTCAGAAAGGACGCGCGGTCGTCAACCAGCAGCGGCTTGCCGCCGGTGGTCCAGCCGTCGCCGTGGGTGAAGGAAAGGTCGGGCGCACTGACACGTTCGACGTAGGCCACGTCGCCGCGGACCACGGCCGCTTCCATGGCCTTCTCGAAAGCGAGGACCTCTTCGGCGGGGTCGGACGGCTTGCTTTCGCTGGTTGCCGAGATCGCCAGCACGGCGGGAAGCAGAAGGCGCAGTGCTCGTTTCATGCGACGAATTCTATCACTGTGGGCGGGCGATCGCTTTGTGCCCTCTGTCCGCCTGTGATGGCCGTCCGTAGGAGCCGCCATGAAGCCCCTAGCCGCCTGCTTGTTTTTACCGCGCTCCCCGTGACGCTCGCGCAGAATCACACGGTCAACGGAGAGTGCATGAATACAGATCGAGAGTATCGCGAATAGCGCAGCACGGACCCAATGAGTCTTCCAATGGGCCCCCGATATGTGGCGTTACCGGAAACTGGCTCATCCGCCACATGGTCGTACCAATACTTACGTGAGACCATGCTTCCACGCGCGGCCAGATGCAGGCTCAAGTCACAGGTTTTGCCCAATGTTACGCAATCACCAGATCCGCCACGAGCGGCAGATGATCCGAAGCCACCAGCGACATCCGGCTGCGATGAAAACGCGCGCTCTCTACCTCAAAGCGATGGTCGTAATAGATATGATCCAGATGCAGCAAAGGCAGGCCGGATGGATACGCCCGGCTCCGCCGCAGGTGTTTCCGAAGATTGGTCAGATGAAACTCGGCGGTGAGCGTGCGCGTCACCAGGCCGCGAGTCCATTCGTTGAAGTCGCCCAGAACAATCCGCGGACCGGAAATGTCGAGGGCCTGTAGCAGATCGGGATCGACCAGCCGCCGCGCTTGCTTGCGCCGTTCGAAATGGCCGGTGCCCAGGTGCACGTTGAAGACGTGTGTCAGGCTCGGACCGAGCCGGATGTCGGTGCGCAGCACGCCGCGCTCTTCGCGTCCGGAGACGCTCAGGTCGGCATGCCGCGCTCTTTCGAACTTCCAGCGGCTCAGCGTGACGTTGCCGTAAACGCCGCCACGGTATTTGCGGGTTTCGCCAATGGCGTAGTAGTAGCCGAACTCCCGGGCGAGATAGCCCGCCTGATGATCTTCGGGCTCGCCTCCCTCCCGGCTGACCACTTCCTGAAGCGCGACGATATCGGCATGCACCTCGCCCAGGACGCGCGCGACGCGCTCGATACGCACGCGCCCGTCCATGCCCCGGCCTTTGTGAATGTTGTACGTTGCGATCCGGATTCTGTGCACGGCGAATTAACCGGGGACAGACAGGAATCGCCCCGTCTGTCCCTGCCACTTCAGATTCCGAGTTCCTGGAAGACCTCGCGCGCCAAACGGAAGCTGTCGACGGCAGCCGGCACGCCGCAATAGATGGCAACTTGTAGGAAGACCTCTTTGATGTCGTCCTTGGTCAGGCCGTTGTTCAATGCCCCCTTGATGTGTGCCTTGACTTCGTGCGGGCGGTTGAGGGCTGAGATCATCGCCAGATTAATGAAGCTTCTTGTCTTGCGATCCAGCCCCGGCCGGCCCCAAATTTCTCCCCAGCAGTACTGTGTCACCAATTCCTGGAGCGGCCGGTTGAAGTCGTCGGCGGTCCGGAGGGCATTGTCCACGTAATCGGCGCCCAGAACCTGCCGGCGGATCGCCAAGCCCTTCTCGAACATCTGTTGATCCACTCGTATCTCCTTTGATTCCTTGTGGTATTGGAAAGCGTACTAACCATCATGCGCGATTTCCGCGCTACCCAGAAACACGTTGGATAAATCGGTATTTCACGCCTGAAACACTTGAATCCAGGACCCGTTAGCAGTACACTTCAGCTACGCAGAAGTGGTGGGTTTGGGTGATAAGTTGATCGCCTCTTAGAGAGCAAGCTTTGGACCGCGCGCCGATTCCCGCTTTTCTGCGGAAAGGAGCGGATCATGCGCCAGCACAAGAACCGGTCCGTGTGGACCTTTCTTTTCCTTTTGGCCGTAGCCTTGTTCCTGATGCCGGCAGCGGCATCAGCGCAAGCAACCAGTGGGACCATTTCCGGGATTGTGACCGATCCGACCAGTGCGAGCATCCCGCGCGCCGCGGTCTCCGTGCACAACCTCGAAACGAATATCAGCCGAACCAGTACCACTGAAGCGGACGGACGTTTCCGTTTTCCCGGCCTGGTGGTCGGCACCTACGAACTCAGGGTCGAGGCGGCGGGTTTCGCGAAATATACGCGCGGCCCGATCACACTGGTTCTGAACCAGGAAGCCGTGCTGACCGCGGAGATGCAGCCCGCCTCGGTGCAGGAAAGTGTGGTGGTTCGGGAAGACGCTCCGATCATCGATACCACCACGGCCGAGGTTGGCGTGCGGTTCGACGAACGCCGCTTAAAGGATCTTCCGATCAGCGGCCAGTTCGGCACCGGCGGCGGATTCCGGGATGTATTCGCATCCGTGCTCTCCGCACCGGGCGTCAGCCAGCTCAACACCGGAAATGCCGCGTTCGCCGCGGGGACTAGTTTCTCAGCGAATGGTATGCGCACGCGCGGCAACAACTTCATGATCGACGGCCAGGATTCCAATGAGCCGGGCGTCTCCGGACGCGCGCAATGGATGAATAATCCCGATATCGTGCAGGAAATTCACTTGATCACGAACCAGTTCCTGGCCGAATACGGGCGTTCGGCCGGCTCGGTGGTCAATGCCATCACCAAGAACGGCACCAACGAATTCCACGGTTCCGGCTTTTGGTATTACAACGGCAACCACTTGAATTCGCTCGGCAACCTCGATAAAGCCGCGGGATTCAAAGAGGCGCCGTTTCTCATCGAACACCAGTTCGGCGGAACCGGCGGCGGCCGCATTATCAAGGATAAGACGTTCTTCTTCGGCTCCCTTCAGCGATGGACCATTCGCCAGTTGGGATCGGGAGTGACGATCACTGGCGTGCCGACCGACGCCGGCAAACAGACACTGCAGCAGTTGGCCGGCTCGCGGCCACAGGTCGCGGCCTTGCTCAAATTCCTGCCCGCCGGCTCACCGCCTATCGTCAAAAATGTGCCGCTCACCGTTGGAGGCCAGACCGTACAGATCCCCACCGGCAGCCTGACCAGCTCCGCCGCCTACTACCGGAACAACTGGCAGTGGTCCGGACGGCTCGATCACCAGTTGACCCAGAAGCATATGCTGGGCGGCCGCTTCCTTTATAACGACGACGTGCAGGGCGGGACCGGACAGGTCACCCCTCCAGGCCTCACGACTCTCGTACCGTTGCGAACCCAGGCGTTCTCGTTCTGGGTGACCAGCACGCTGACACCTCGCATGCTGAACGAGTTTCGCGTCTCGTATCAGCGCTACGCCTCGACTACGACTGCGACCGATACCAGTTCCGAAACCATCCCTTCGGTGGAAATTCCCGAACTTGGCTTGATCGGTTTCAACGCCGATGCGAGCCGGACCGCGATCGGTCTCGCCGTCAATCTGCCGCAATTCCGCGTCAACAATACCTACCAGTTTCAAGATACGTTCTCGCTGACCAAAGGGAGTCACTCGCTGAAGTTCGGCGCCGACCTGCGCCGCACGCAGGTCAAGAGCTACTTCGTGCCGCAGATCCGCGGACGCCTGCAGTACGATACCTTGCAGACGTTCGTCGATGACACGGCGTCGATCGTAAACGTCAACCGGCCCCTGCCCGGCGGCCAGTTGATCATGTATTACTTCTGGGACGACTATTATTTCTTCGCTCAGGACGCGTGGCGGATCGGCAGGAACTTCACCCTCAACTACGGCTTGCGTTACGAAATCCCGGGCAATTCCTTCGAGCGCCTGTACCGGATGAACGATCAGGTGCTGGCGGCGAACGGGAATCAGCCGGTATTTCGTCTCTCGCCTCGGCCGGGCACCGACACGAACAACCTGCAGCCGCGAGTCGGTTTTAGTTGGAATCCGAACGTGCAAGGCGGGCCTTTCCACTGGCTCACCGGCGGAAATCGCACCGTGGTGCGCGGCGGATATGCGCGCACCAACGACTACGGGTTCATCAACATCAACCTGAACATCTTCAGCGCATTTCCGTTCATACTCGCGGCCGGCGCCAGCAACATGACGAACGCGTGGACTGGCCTCCAGACGCTGTTTCCGGATGTGAGCAACCCGGCCGCGCTTAACCTGCTCAATCGCACGATCGTAGGCGATGATTTCCGGGCGCCGATTGCCGAGCAGTTCTCGTTTGAAATCCAGCGGGAACTCCGGGCTTCTTCGGTGTTCCGAATCGGATATGTCGGGACGAAGGGGACCGGTCTGTTCCAGACCGTCGACGGGAATCCGCGCGTGCAGTGCAATCCGATTCCCACCAACGCCGCGGGAACCGTGCAAGGCTGCCCGCGCATCGACACGACAGCCGGGATCGTGCGCCTGCGCGCTAACTCTGCTTCCTCGATCTACCACTCGCTGCAGTTGAGCTTCGACAAGCGCTTCTCGCATGGCCTGGTTACCGGCGCCCACTACACCTGGAGTTCCTTCATTGACGATGCTTCGGAGATCTTCAACTCGGCCGCGCGCGCCGACATTGCGGTCTCGCAAAACTCGTTTGACCGCGCCAGCGACCGCGGCCGCTCGACCTACGATCGCCCGCATCGCTTCGCCGCCAACTTCGTTTATGAAATCCCAATTGGCGGGACCACCAATGTGGCCGCCAGGAAGCTGCTCGGCGGCTGGCAGGTGGGCTCGTTCGTCACGCTGCAAACGGGTTCGCCGTTTACGGCATACAATGGCAGCGATCCCACGTTGGCTCTGGGCGGCATCGATGGTCTGGTCGGCAGCGCGATCCGTCCCAACGTCAACACGAATCTGGACGTCTCCAGCATGTCGATCGAGGAACTCCTCCGTGCGGGCGGAGCATCGCTGTTCAGCACGCTGCCCCCTTGTCAGCGCATCGCGGGAACCAACACCTGCACACCCGTGCAGCGCGCCGGCAACGCCGGCCGCAACATCCTGCGCAGCGATGGCATCGCGAATCTTGACCTGAGCCTGATGAAATCCACTCGGATTCGCGAACGGCACCAGTTCCAGCTTCGCGCTGACTTCTTCAACTTCAGCAACACTCGGAATTTCGGCGTGCCGGAAGGCCGCATCACCAATTCCGGATTCCTCAATCAGTGGGGCACCGACGGCGGCAACCGCCGCATCTTTGTCTCCGCCAAATACCTGTT